>CAVAWW010000003.1:0-96941 GCA_963592475.1 bacterium | reverse complement strand
ACCGTGGGCATCGGGCTGTCCGTCCAAACTGCGGAGAGAATAGCTCCGGCAGCTGCGAGCGAGTCTATATGCTCCGAGAAGAGCAGGCAGGCGGGAGTTCTGCCCATGACCTTTGCGCAGTAGAGAACCATGCCGCCGGTCGTCGAGCCGATAGTCTGGGGCAGGCAGAGAGCCGTGCCGACCATGGGCTTGCCGAAGAGATCGGGGTTGTTCTGGTCGCCGCACTTAGCGGTCTTGTCGCCGAACTGGAGGCTCTTCTGGAAGGAAGCAAGGGTATTGAATCCGTTGTGAGAAACGAGAGCTTTTGCAGTGCATTTGCCTGCGGCAACAGGGCGTCCTTTGAACTGTTTCATTGTTACTTTGCCTCCTTTGTGATGATATCGAGAATCTCGGCGCTGGTGTAGTAGCGCGAGGTGGTATATGTTCTGAGCTTGTTGGAGTTGGTGATGACGGGCATCTTACCTGCAAGCGGGTTGTTCATATACATCAGCGGGCATATGTAGCTGAGAACGACGCCGGTAGCCTTGAGCTTTGCAGCGTTGGGAGTTGCGTTGAACTTCTCAACAACAGCCGGAGCGGCGGTGAAGACGGTCGGGATGGAGACCTTGCTTCTGCCGTTCTTCTTGAGCGACTCGCAGACATTCTCGGTCCACTCAACGAGCTGATCGTAGGAGAGGTGAGGACATCCGACGAAGCAGAGCTTCGGAGTTGCGTTCTTGTCTTTCCACATGACGGGATAATTGTTCTTGACTCTGTCGAGCTCGGCGTCGTCAATGACATAGACCTTTGCGCCCTCGGCGATAAGGCTCTCGCCCTGCTCAACCGCTTCGGGAGTCAGTTTGTCGATGTGATAGAGACCGACAGCGCCGTTGGAAGCGGTAGCCGCGCCGAAATCCTTGAGGTATGCTTTTGCATCGCCGTCAAGCTCGGTGCCGATCCACTTATCAAGACCCTTGACATAGGGGACGTCTTCCATGACCTTCATGCCGATAGCGGAACCAAGAATCTGAGCCTCGGGCTTCTTGGTGGTCTTGACTTCGATTATCCATGTAGCCTTTCTGCCCTCGTCGGTGACAAGTCCGAAATAGGGGACGCGGCCGACGATGGAACCGAAGAGCTCGATTATGCCGGAGTTTCTGTTGCAGCGTGCGCCGAGAACGGAGTTTGCATAGACAACAGCCGAGGACTCAGCCCATGAGAGAACGTCGCCCTTCTTGGGGGTGTTGCCGACTTCGTCCATGTAGCAGGTGCAGGTGTAGGACTTGCTGTCGATAAGACCGAGCTTTGCAAGCTGCGCATCGTAGCTGTCCTGCATATTGTACATGAACTTCTTGAAAACGATGTTCTTCAGGAAGCTCGAAGGTACATTGGGATCGAGGGGCTTGGGGTCAACGGAGAACTTCTGGCTCGAAAGAGCGCCGCCCGCGATAAGCTGATCCATAAGATCATAGACAGGCTGCATGACTCCGAGACCGAAGCTTGTGACAAGGTGACCCATCTTGCTTGTGACAGGCACCATCTTGGTGGCGCCGAAAGCGTCACCGTACATGACAAGGGTCTTCATGACCTTCGCCATGGTTTCGCCTTTACCGCCGTTGAGGATTTCTTCCTCTTCGGGAGTAAGGTGCATTTTGTAATTCATGTATATCCACCTTTCAATAAATTTTTCAGCGGAAGCGCTCGCTCACCGCATATGTAACAAATAAATTCTATCACAAATCGCAAATAAAATGATTGGCAATTTAGAAAAATAAACAATTAATAAATAAAAAAATATCGAATTTTTGCATTTGCCTGTCCGCATACGCGGCAAATAAATATTTCTTGCAAAATCCTATGCTTTGTGATACTATTTTAGCCCGCATCAATCGAAGGAGGGAACATGGATGATAGGACTCAGGCGAGGAGATGTCAGGCTTTTTGAGCATAACAAAGAGTGGAAAATCGAAGGCGAACGAACGGTAAACGAACTTCGTAAAATACTCGGCTCGGATGCTATTGATATTCAGCATGTCGGCAGTACATCTATAAAGAGCATAAAGGCAAAGCCAATAATAGATATTGCAGTCGGCACAGACGATTTCAATCGCATTTTATCTCATGAAGCCGAATTGCTGAAAGCAGGCTATCATTACCGTCCCAACCACGATATGGGCGGTGCACAGTTGCTTTTTGCCTGCGGCAGTTACTATGAGGGCGGCGATATGCAGACGCACTTTATCCATGTTGTGAAATATAACAGCATGGAGTGGCTGGATTATATAAACTTCCGCGACTATCTGAACACTTATCCGGAGACAGCAAAGCAGTACGAGAATGTAAAAATCGGGCTTGTTGAAAGGCTCGGGAGTATGGGGAGCAGAAACGACTATGTTGACGGAAAGGCTGAGTTTATAAGCCATACTCTCCGCAAGGCAATGGTGTGGTCCTTTCTCGGCAAGACCGTTACAATGAAAACCGACCGCCCGATTGGGTATGTGCACAGAAAATCCGGCTATGAGCTTGTCTATCCGCTCAATTACGGCTATATTCCGGGCGTTCTCGGCGGCGACGGCGAAGAACTTGATGTTTATCTTCTTGGTGTCAACGAGCCTGTTGAGAGTTTTACGGGTAGAATAATCGGCATTGCCCACCGTGTCGACGATGTTGAAGATAAGCTGATAATGGCGCCGCCCGATATGAATTTTACCCGTGAAGAGGTCGAGCACGCGGTGTATTTTCAGGAGCAGTATTATGACACGCATATAGAACTTGTTAAATAACAGAACAACCGCAGTATTAAAATCACTGCGGTTGATTTTTTATAATATTTCGCTGTTTTCAAGCAGATATGCCGCACCTATAGCACCTGCATCATTGCCGAGCACGGCAGGGTGAATGAGATGAGCGTCAGAGTCGGGAAGAGCGGCGAGAAAATCTTCGAGCCAATATTGCCTTAGCTCAATTAGCCCGCCGCCGATTACGATGCATTCGGGGTCAAAAACACATTTTACTGTGTCAACGACCGCGCACAGGTCGGATATAAAAATTTCGACTGCCTCGCGGCATTTTTTGTCGCCGTCTGCGGCTTTTTTGAAAACTCCGTTGCAGTTGAAGCAGCGGCAGTCAAGCTCGTTTGCCGTTCTCATAAGCCCGGTAGCCGAAACATACTGTTCGGCGCAGCCGACCTTGCCGCAGTTGCATTCGCGCCCGCCGATGTGCAGGGGAATGTGACCTATCCGCGCCGCATGGAAGTTGGCTCCAGTGAGCAGCTTTCCGTTTATTGAAGCCGCGCCGCCGAGACCTGTTCCGAGAGTCAGCATGACGGCGTTTTTGCAGTTCTCGGCCGCCCCGAAATAAGCCTCTCCGATGAAGGCCGCCGCCGCATCGTTTACGACGAGAACACGGCGGTTGAATTTATTCTCAACATCTTTTTTTATCTCGAATCCCGTGAAGCCGGGCAGGTTGCCGGTCGCGTAGAGAACCTTGCCCTCATATGGATCTATGTCCCCGGCAGAGCCGATGCCTATGCCCGCACCTGTGCCTGCAAGCGGGAGCAGATCTTTTATAACGGCAAAAAGACAATCTCTGATGCTGTCGAGTCCGCGGGATATATTGGTTGAGCGTTTTGCTCTCGCCGTAACGGTTCCGTTTTCAATAACCGCGCCTTTTATCGATGTCCCGCCGATGTCGATACCGATATTCTTCATCTTATTCACCGAAAGCCTTCATAAAGTGTTTGGTAATGTCCATGGGTCTGGTTATCGCGCTGCCGATGACAACGGCGTATACGCCTGTGTCAAGCACATTCTTCAGTTGGCCGACTTCCCATATTCCGCCCTCGGCGATGATATGCGCGTGCAGTGTCGATGTCATCTCACGGAGCAGCTCGCAGTCCGGGATTGCGATACCCTTGGTGTATTCTGTGTATCCGCGCAGGGTAGTGCCGATATAATCAAATCCGAGTTCGTCGGCGCGTTTTGCCTCTTCGTAGTTCGAGCAGTCCGCCATTATCTCAACTTCGGGCGCATTCTCGCGAATGTATTTTATAAGATCTTCAATTTTTTCGCCGTTCGGGCGCGCACGCTTTGTTGCATCGAGCGCAATAACGCTGCACTTCGTTGTCAGCAGGGCTTTGACCTCTTTCAGCGTCGGGGTTATGTAAACTTCGGAGTCCGGATATTCGGCTTTAATTATGCCGATTACGGGCACATCGACCTCTGCCGTTATCTCGTTTATGTCTTCAACATAGTTCGCTCTTATGCCCGCCGCGCCGCCGAGTACAGCTGCGCGCGCAAAATGTCCCATCATGTGCAGCCCATAGAGCGGCTCGCCCTTGACTGCCTGGCATGAGACTATAAGACCGTGTTCTTTCAAGTTTGCCATAGTTATCACTCTCCACTGATATTTTCGCCTTTCGCGGCAAAAAAGTCAAGGGGATAGTGGATTTTATCATCAAAAAACGAACCCTCCGGTTGGAGGGTTCGCGTCGGTTTAATTTACCACTTGTTCTCGACATATTCGCAGAATGCATACATGTCTTTAATTTCAAGCTTTGTGCCGTCGTCGAGAACAGCCGTACCGTTCCACATGCCGTGAACCTGATGCGAATGCATGCGCAGGAGATTGAGGGCGTTCGTATCGCAGTGGTGATCATAGAACGGAGTCATTACAAAATCAAATCTGCCGTCCTCGGAGACGAAGTGCCAGGGTTCCATATACTTGTCGGGCTTCGGGAAAGTCTCAACATCTATCGCGCCGAACTTGTGAGCCTTGCCGTCATAGAATATGCAGGTCTCTGTCGCGTTGCTCTCGTCGCCGATACCCCAGGTTATCTCAAAGCCAAAAATGTGCTTGTTGCCGTTCTCGTCAGTCAGATATGTAGAGCCGTTGCCCCAGTACCAAACGAGCTTGTAGGGGGTATTGACGCGACCCCAGTCGAGGCAGCAGAAGGTGTCGTCCTTTGAGAATTTGTAGACCTTGTCGCCCCACTTATATGTGCCGCTGCAGGGCATGCAGTTCTGTTTTGTGGTCATGAAATAGCTCTTAGGGTCGTCTTTGAAGGGGAGAACCGTTGTGATGTTCTCGAGTCCGTCCGGAATGTCCATTTC
Source organism: bacterium (assembly GCA_963592475.1). GTDB lineage: Bacteria > Bacillota > Clostridia > Oscillospirales > Acutalibacteraceae > CAG-177. Next base: position 91,851 of record CAVAWW010000003.1, on the reverse strand, counting down.
AAAATGGCACTCGACCTTGCCTGACTTGAAATAAATAGTGCGCTTATGCTCTTCGGTCAGGACATCGAATGTAGCCTTGCCGATTCCGTTGACCTCCATCTTGACATGGTTCGGAACATCGCCTTTGGGCGGGAGAACATATTTGTCTTTTCCGCCGAGGAAGAGCGCCGTGGGGGCGGTGAGAGTGCCGGCGGCGAGCTTCTTGTTCTTCTTCGGGTTTCTCAGATCGACCAGCGCCGCCGAAGCGTAGCCGCCGATAGAGATATTGGCAAAGCTTATCTGGATCATGTATCTTCCGTCGGATATCTGATAGAAGTCCCATTCCTTGCGGCGCATGGTGGGTGTCGATTTCGTGCGATCATAGTCAAAAACCATGTGCCGCGCCCAGCCGGGCGAAAGCAGTGTTCCGTCGTCGGCAAGGAGCTTGGTCGGCTCGGTGTACTCCTTCTGCGCGCTCTTGACCTCACCCTTGAGCCAGCTCGGATAAGTCCTGGGTATCTCGCTCATTAAAAAATCCTCCTAAACATTAGTTGCATCAGCCCTCAGCTGTGCTGAATTTCAGTTAATTATAGCATATATACCAAAAATATACAACGATTTTTTAGTTTATTATTAAAAAATACGAGAAAAGGCTCCCGCAGGGGGAGCCCTTATAGTTTTTAGCCCATCTTTTCGAGCGCCGACATATATTTCGGATTCGTCGGGATGAACATATAGTTGAGGAACAGCACTTCATCTATCGAATTTGTCTTGACGAAACTCGCGAGGTTTACATTTATCTGCCTCGGATCAATGACATATACGGTCTTGTAGTTGTTGCAGAGCCACGGAACAAATGCGTTTGCGTAGCTCTCTTTTATAACTACGATGCTGCGGTTGCCGGGCGCGTCGGTGGTTATCTTAGTCACGCCGTGGTCGCCGCCGAGGAAAGCGAGATACTTGTTCGATGACTTCACTTCCGTGTTTATGACCTTGACTTTGTAGCTGCTCTTGAGCGTCGGGTCGGAGTCAGAGGCAATCGCTTCTGTATTGGTCTGCGGAATGAAATATTCAACATAGTCCGGGTCTTTTTCAACCGCCGTACTCTGCGTAGCTTTATAAAGTGTGCCGAGGAACGGAGAGAGCTTTCCGGTCCGGAGCGAATTTATTTCAACGGGCGTGAATCCTGCGGTATTTGCAAACGCACGGTATGCGTAATATGCGCCGCGTGCCGTCCAATGATGATCCGTTCTGAAATACAGATATTCGTTCGTGTGGGCGGCTATTTCCGGATAGGCGTCAACGGGGGTTATGCCCTTGAGCTCGCCGTAGATATAGTTGATGCCCTGATACTGCGAGTGCGATTTGCCGGAGTTGTATTTCTTCGGAGCGTAGAACTCTATCGAAGTCGGAGCCATGAGACTGTACACTTTGGTGTTTGGCATCTCGGCCTTGAGCTTGTTGAGGGTGGCGGCATAGACATCCATCTTTTTGTAGACATTGGTATACTGCTCCATGAGACGGTCGTCGAGAAGGATTATATACTGATTGGAGTATACGGTTTCCTTTCCGGTTTCATCAACTTCGGCGGCGTTTTTCGGTTGAGTGGTCTCGGTGCTCTTTGTTGTCTCGGAGCGTGCCGTAGCCTGCTCTCCGGTTGTTTCGGCGTTGCTTTCGTCCTCGTGCGAGAGTGCCTCGCCGTCGCCGACTCCGCCGTTGTTCTTTATGACAGTCGCGCCGTCGCCGATCTTCAGGAACGAATAGAATGATTTTATCTTGTTGCTTATTTTGACGAGCCCGTTTCTGCCGGGGAACTGGTCATTGTAGTATTCCTCAAACTTTGAAGCAAAGTCGCCGGAGAAATATGAGCTGGCGGAAAAAGATGGCTTCTGCGCGAGATTTCTGTTCTCCATTTCAGAGACCTTTTCGTCCTTGTCGAAGAAGCTGTAAAATCCGACAACGGTGAAAACCGCTAAAACAACGCTGAATGAGACGGCGGTAAGAATTTTTTGGATTTTTTTCATTTTATCTCAGCGCCTCCTCAGAATCTGAAATACAGGAACGGGTTATATGTCGAGCCCGCCAGCGATGCCACGCAGAGCACGAGCATGACGACATTGAAAACGGTGTTGAATATCGGCTCTGTAACCGGTGCGCGCTGCTTGAGCTTCGCAATGCCCGCTTTGACGAGCTTTGCAATGGGCGCGCAGGCTATGGCAGCGATAATAATAAATGGAATGTTGTTGATTATCATCGCGTTCATGACCGGGTCGGTGAACGCATTGCCCGATGCGCCGAACGCCACAGAAAATGCAGATTTCATCGCCGAGAAATCCTCGAAGTAGAATATCATCCAGCCGACGAGCACGACAAACATCGAATATACCCAGCGGATGATTTTTGGGATTTTATCAATGAACTTTTTGAACACAAACTTTTCAAGGCACAGGAACACGAAATAGTAGAGACCCCATATGACGAAGTTCCAGCTCGCTCCGTGCCAGAGTCCGGTGAGACCCCAGACGATGAAAAGATTGAGTATCTGACGCGGCAGGCTGACTCTGTTTCCGCCGAGGGGGATATAGACATAATCTCTGAAGAAAGAGCTCAGCGTGATATGCCATCTGCGCCAGAAATCGGTTATCGAAGTTGAGATATATGGATACTTAAAGTTTTCGGGATAATCGAAGCCGAACATGTGACCGAGTCCGATAGCCATGTCTGAATATCCCGAGAAGTCAAAGTAAATCTGGAAAGCGTAGAACAGAACTCCGACCCACACGCTCATCACAGCCGCATTGTCAACATTGGCGAGCAGCGATTCGGCGAGAGAACCGGCATAGTTTGCTATGAGCACCTTTTTGCCGAGACCCGCCATGAATCTCGTCATGCCTTTTGCAAAGCCGTCTATCGTAACAGTCCTGTGGTCTATCTGTGTGTCAATGTCAGAATATCTGACGATCGGTCCCGCTATAAGCTGCGGGAAGAGCGAGACAAACATCAGGAAGTTTATGAAAGACTTCTGCGCCTTGACATCGCCTTTGTAAACATCGAGCGAATAGGACATCGTCTGGAACGTATAGAATGAAATGCCTATCGGCAAAGAAAATGCGGGAACATGGAGCGAGAGGCGGAAGATTCCGTTGAGCGTGGAAATGAAGAATCCGCTGTATTTGAACGCCGCGAGCAGACCTAAATTGATAACGACCGAAAGTGCGATAAACAGTTTGGTTATCTTTTTGCCGCGGTATTTTTCTATTCCGAGCGAGACAGTATAATCAAGTATGGAGCTGAAAATCAGCAGGCATACCCAGACCGGCTCACCCCATGAATAGAATATAAGTGATGCAATGACAAGAACAATATTTTTTACCTTGTCGTTCTTCACGATAAAATAGAAGAACAGAGTCACAGGAAAGAATATGAACAGAAACACGAGACTCGAAAAGACCACTTGATTTCCCCCTTTTTGTGCGTATGATAAACCTAACTATATTACATCTAATTATACACTCTTTAATTGGTAATTCAATTACAAAAGAGTTACAAAAAGCCTATTGCCATTGAAAGCTTTTGACGAAAAAAAGAGACACGGAACAAACCGTGTCTCTTGAAGCCGATTATGCAGTTGGAAATTTAAAACATATTGATGATAACCGGGATAAGAGCTTTTATAATTTTGATAACGATCTTGGCAATGACAGGAGCGACAACGCTCGTTATCTTCACAACATATCTTGCAACTTCAATCGCAATCTGGATTATAACATACCACTTGCCGAGATAGCGCTGTAGCATGTTTGTGTCCATGCCCTTGTAGTCGGGATCGACAGGAGTATAAGTCGTGTCGGTCTTGACTATCTTGCACTCGTCTATCTGCTTCTTGCTGTCAACGCCGTATGTCTTGAGTGTGAACGAATTCTTTGTGAACTCAATTGTCGAATAGCTCGGCTCTTCGGAGACATATTTAAAATCAAGCCACTCGTAATCGTAATCCTCAATACGGTTCTTGCCGGAAGCGGAGCTCGCGGTAAAGTATACGGTGCCGACGGGATCGACAACTGCGCCGTCCGCATTGTATTTCTGATCCTTGACGGGCTTTGTGTCCTTCATGAAGAAGGAGCGGCCGTAAAGATGCTCATGACCGGTCAGGCAGACGTCTATCTCAAATCTGTCGATAAGCGCGCTGTATATAGCCGCAAGCAGCTTGTTGTCGTCATCGGCGGCGTGATGTCCGGTGCCGTAGAGGTCGTGGTGGAGCATGGCGACGCGCCATGTGGCATCGGGGTTTTTAGCGATAGCGTCAAGAGTGAACTGATACTGGTCGTACACATTGTAAATCTGGGTGTTGTAGACGATGAAGAGCACATCGCCGTAGCGGAACCAGTAGTTCTCGTCAACATTTGCGGGTGTTGTGCCGCGGTACTCGTTCGGATTGTTGACATAGAAGGGATAAGTTTCGCCCTTGCGGTCGTGGTTGCCGACCGTGGTAGCCATGGGATATGATCTGAGAGCCGCAGGGGAGAGTGTGCCCGCCCATTCGTTGGCTCTGTCTCCGTGCTGAGTCTGATCGCCGGCGGAGACTATAAAGCTGATATCGTCGTTCTGATCGAGCGCAGTGCCGAGAGTTTTCTGCCAGACATATGATTCTTCGCGCCCGTCCTCAACATCGCTGTTTATCTGAATGTCGCTGACATAGAGAACTTTGAACTTCTCGGTAGAGAGCGTTCTGTACATAACGGGACTGCTGAACTTTCCGTTGCTGCCGTAAGTGTAGTAGTAAACTGTGTCCGGCTCAAGACCTGTTGCGGTCACTTTGTATACGTTCTGACCTGTGTAGCTGTCGGTCGATGCTTTGCCGACAAACTCTTTGAACGAGGTCATGTCGGCACTCTTGCCGATGCGGACAACGCCGCTCTTAGCCGTGTCGTCGGAGTGCCAGCAGAAGTTGAGCTGAGTTGCGTCCGCGCCCGGGGTGAGTGCGATGAGCGTGTTGTCGTTTCGTACAGTTTCCCAGTAGCTGTTCCATTCGGGCTGAGTGAGTACATTGCTTCCGTCTGCCGAGGTGCCGATAGCAAGGCACGAGGCGAGCATGAGCAGTGCGAGCAGAATGGAAAGCGTCCGTTTTGCTGTTTTCATTGGAATTCTCCTTTTCATATTTTTTGAGCGGGAGTATTATAGCACATTTTGCTCTATTTTGGTAGATTTTTTTAATATATTATCTATTTTTTTATAAAAACTATGGAAATATTTATAAAGTGATGATATAATCTATCGCGGATTTTTAAGAATGAAGAGGAATACAGATGAAAGTTATTGTTTTGAACTCGGCGGCACAGGTCGGCGAGGAAGTCGGAAAAATTTTCTGCGATGAGGTCAATGCAAAGCACGATGCGGTTCTCGGACTTGCAACCGGAGCGTCCCCGATACCTACATATGAGTATGTGATCGAGCAGTATCGCAGCGGCAATGTGAGCTTCAAAGATGTCAGGACCTTCAACCTCGACGAATACTGCGATCTGCCGAAGAATCACCCCAACAGCTTCTATTCGTTTATGGAAGAGAACCTTTTCTCGAAGGTCGATATAAAGCCCGAAAACGTCAATTTCCTTGACGGAAATGCCGAACCCGTTGCCGAGAGCGCACGTTATGCGCAGGCTATAAAGAACGCCGGCGGAATAGATATCCAGCTTCTCGGAATCGGAAGAAACGGTCACATAGGCTTCAATGAGCCGGCTGATGAGTTCACCGACGAGGCATTCAAAGTAAAGCTTACCAATAGCACGATAGCTGCAAATTCGCAGTATTTTACTGATATTGCCATGCCGCACTATGCCATAACAATGGGCATCGGCTCGATAATGAGAGCGAAAAAAATAGTGCTCATCGCGACAGGCGAAAGCAAGGCAGAGGCGATAAAGGCGACTGTTGAGGGTGAAGTTACTCCGCATTGCCCGGCGTCGATACTTCAGCAGCATGACGATGTGACGATATTCCTTGACGAGGCGGCGGCAAGCCTGCTGAAAAAGTAAAAATTGAGATAAATAGACCTCCGATGCGTCAAAGTGCGTCGGAGGTCATTTTTTTAATACAGAGCTATTTTGTCGATTTCGGGCGTGTCTCGGGATGAGACTATCAGTATGCGTGCAGCGTCGGTTTCGAGCCCGTGAAGCTTCATTATTTTTTTAGTGCCTATTGTTGCGCCCTCAAAGCTGTTGAACCAGATTTTGTCCTCATTTCTGTGCTGGACAATGAAGTTTTCAACGCGCTGACCCTCGGCAATATTTTCGCTCAGCTCAAGGAAGTTGAGCTTTATTCTCTCGCCGAGTTCAATGGTTATAACGCGCTGCGTTTCACTCCCGTTGTACGGTTCAATAGTGATCTCTTTGCCCTCTGCAAGATTTGTCTTGAAGCTGTTTTTTATAAGTTCGCCGAGCTCGTTCAGCCGCTTGACATCGTTATCATTAAGTCTGAGCTGATTTGCGTCCGGCTTTACATGAGCCGCCTACTTGATGAAGTCCTTCATGTCTCTTTCTCCTTTTGTCGGTTATCTGGACGTTTTTAGTTTATCGGCTCCAACTGCTGTTGTCAATATGAGTTTTGCTAACCTTTTACTTTTCGTGAGTCTATTTCTTGCCGGATCTTTTGAATATCAGCAGTGAGATTGATATCACCGTCGCGATTATAACCGTTATGCCGACTGCGGTGACACCCTGCTTGACTCTCGCGGCGTTTCGGGTGTTTCCGCCGCTCGACAGAGTATAAGTCTCTATTTCATCAACATCATCAGCTAAATATTCTTCATCGGTATCTTGAGATTTAGAAGATCGGTTGGTTTTGGAAGAACTTGATTTATTTGTCTTTGATTTTGATTTTGTGCTCGACTTTGACGATGAGCTTTTGCTCTTTTTCTTCGTTGTACTTTCCTTTTTCGTTGTCGATTTGGTCGAATTTGATTTCTTTGTAGTTTTTGTGGTGTCTCTGTCATCGGAATCCGAATTTCCGGACTGGTTGTTCTGCTCCGCGGTAGTATCCGGCGGGGCAATATATGTGTCTATTTCAAACATCTTTGACGGAATGCCTTTGTCATCGGTGACTCTGACATAAATTTCCGGGTCACCGCTGAATGAATATTTTCTGTCTATGAGTGTCTCACAGGTTATACCGCCTCCGGCAAACGACGCGGAGGATTTGACGCTGAACAGCTGTTCGTCGTATTCTGCCTTGCCCGTAATGCCGATTTTTATCGGGTCTTTGCCGTCAACATATATTTCATAGACAACCGGGCTCTCTTTTGTCAGATCCGCATATGAGATATCGCCGTTTATCGCAACATAAAGCGAGCCTTTCTCGGTTTTGGTGTAATATGTAGCGAGCGCGCAGATGCCGTTGCCGCCGTTTTCGTTTTCGCACTGTATCTGCACATTGGTGCTGCGCACTTCATCGGGCGAGACGGAACCGTCTATCGACACCGCAAACGCCTGTATTGCAAGAACAAATGTAAAAATTATTGCTGCTGCCGCTGTGCAAAAACGTTTTATAAATCCTGTTATCTTTTCCATGCATAGATCACCGCTTACACTTTAAAGTACTAATACCGAAAATATCACTTTTTTCATTCATGTGTAATAGCAAAAGTCGAATTTTGTAAAATCAGCACAAAACAATTTGTAAATATTGCACAATAAAAACAATGTGTTTGCGCAAGCAGACATAAAAAAACGGCTGCATCGCAACCCCAATGGGTCATGATACAGCCGATATAATTTCAATTTTTCAGATTTTCATCTTTTTCATTGCGACCGAAAGCGCCTTGCACAGCGCAGTTCCGAGAACGGCGCAGACGCCGGCTTCAATGAGTCCGTTGACCCCGACGAATGCGGCGGCAAAAGCCATAACATTTGTCGAGCCGAACTGCTCCTTGAGCTGAATGATTATCGGTGCATTGTTGAAAAGCAGAAGCAATGTGCCGGTAAACAGAATCGTGTTGAGCAGGGGACCTGCGATGCTCGCGACAAGATATTGCACGAAGCTTGTCTTATCTTTCGATGATACCGCTTTGAAAATAACTGCTGTCAGCCAGCCCACGAGAACTCTGGGCACGATGCAGACGATCGCGGTGCGCAGGGGACTGACGCTGAAAAGCGCAACGCCGAAAGTGCTCATTCCGAAGCACTGGATGAAGCTCGTTATTCCGAATACCGCGCCGAGAAACAGTCCGCCTACAGGGCCGAGCAGAACAGCTCCGATGATGACCGGAATCGTTATAAAAGTTATCTCGATTGCACCTGCTTTGAGATAACCGAGCGGTGTAAACGCCATGACGATTATCAAAGCGGTGAGCAATGCGGTGAGCACGAGACGCACGAGTTTTTGCCGCGATGCGGCAGCTGATGTTTTTGACATGATGTTTTCCTCCTTGCTGTTGCTCCGTCAGGATGCAGCGCAATTTTTTGAGTCTATATCAAAAGCATTGCTTTTAATATGCAATTTTATTATTTCCTGTTCTTTTCGTATATTATACGAAGTCCCTTGAGTATGAGCTCGGGGTCGTATGTCATCTTGTGGTTGCAGCTCTTGATTATCTCGCCCGAAAGTCCGCCCGTTGCAACAAACGATTTAACTTTGCGTCCGAGCTCCTGCTCCATTCTGTCGCAGAGCCCGTCGAGCATGGCGGCGGTGCCGAAAACAACACCGGACTGCATGCAGTCGATTGAATTTGTGCCGATGGCTTTCTTTGGAGTCGAAAGGCTTATCGCGGGAAGCTGAGATGTTTTGGCGGACAGTGCTTCAAGCGAAATCCCGACTCCGGGGGCGATAGCGCAGCCGCAGAAAGAGCCACTCTCGTCGATAACATTGATTTTTGTTGCAGTTCCTAGGTCGATAACAAAGCACGGCAGCTCATAGAGATTCGCCGCCGCAACAGAAGCGGCAACAAGATCCGCGCCCGCCTGCGACGGGTCGTCGGCAAGGATATTTATCCCTGTTTTGACTCCGGGACCCAGAACAATTGGCTCGCTGCCGGTTATGCGCTTTGCGGCGTGAGATACAGCACCCGTCAGCTCCGGCACAACGGAGCTTATCGCGCATCCGGTAAACTCGTCAAAGCCGTAGCCGTAGAGGTTGAAAATGCTCTTGAGTTCAATGGCATACTGATCCTCAGTGCGCGAACGGTCGGTGGCGAGTCTTGAAACGAACTTCAGCTCTTCGCCGCTGTATGCGCCGATTGTTAAATTGGTGTTGCCGATGTCGATAGTCAGAAGCAATCCGATCACCTCGTGAAAAGCGTTGTTTTAACTGATTTGATTATACACTATAACGCGGCAAAAAGCAAACTTATAATAAATTTCACTGTTTATTTTCGCGGCGCATTATGTTATAATTATCCGAAGAAAGGAATGAGACCCGTTATGCTGTGTAATTTGTGCCCGCGACACTGCGGAGTTGACCGCGATGTTTCGCAGGGATATTGCATGAGCCCGAACACATTAAAGCTCGCGCGGGCGGCGCTGCATTTTTGGGAAGAGCCGTGCATCAGCGGCACAAAAGGCTCCGGCACAGTGTTCTTCTGCGGGTGCAATCTCAGGTGCGTTTATTGCCAGAACAGCGAGATAAGCGGCGGGGGAGCGGGCATCCCTATGAGCGACGAAGACGTCATGCGCACTTTTGACAGGCTCATTGAAAAGGGCGCGCATAATCTCAATCTCGTTACCCCGACTCATTATGCGGATTCCGTGGCGCGGATACTCGAAAAATATCATTCGCCTGTGCCTGTTGTGTATAACTGCGGCGGCTATGAATCTGTGGAAACGCTCAAAAGGCTTGAGGGTCTTGTTGATATATATCTGCCCGATTTCAAATATGCCGACTCGGCTCTTGCGGCTGAATATTCACATGCGCCGGACTATTTCGAGCGTGCGTCCGAGGCAATTAAAGAGATGAACAGGCAGGTCGGAGTGCTCAAACTCGACTCCGACGGCATAGCCGAACGCGGTCTTATTATACGCCACCTTGTGCTTCCGGGAGCTGTTTCAAACACAAAGAAAGTGCTTCGATGGATAAAGGAAAATCTTCCGGAGGGAACGGTAGTCAGCCTGATGAGCCAGTATACGCCGTGTGCAAAGGCTGTGGAGCATCCGCCGCTTGACAGGCGCATTTCCAAGTACGAATATGAAATAGCGCTCGATGCAATGATCGACCTCGGTTTTGATAACGGCTATGTGCAGAGCCGCCGTTCGGCGCAGAAAGATTTTATTCCGGATTTTCAGTCCCACGAGGGACTCTTATAAATATTGTTGACCGAAAGGGAGTTTTGATATGACAGGTTTTATCGGAGCGGGCAATATGGCAAATGCCATTATAAAAGGCATGGTGTCGTCCGGTGCGGCAGAGGGAAAAGATATAGCAGTCTATGATATCCACCCTGAAAAGCGCGAAAAGGCGGCTGCGGATTACGGGGTCAATGCGGTGTCAAGCCTTGAAGAGCTTGTGAGCGGGTGCAGCGAGATAGTTGTTGCAATCAAGCCTTACGGCTTTGAAAAGCTGCTCGGCGGACTTGATGCTCAGCTCAAAGAGCACGACCCGCTTATAATTTCCATAGCTGCCGGCAAGACCGTTGAGACTATTTCTTCGTATCTCAGCTATGAACCCGCACTTGTGCGCGTCATGCCGAATATAAACGCCACGATAGGCGCATCCATGAGCGCATACTGCGCGAACGGACGAGTCAGCGCGGAGCAGAAAGCATTTGTTGCAAAGCTTTGTTCATCCATCGGCGAAGCAGTCGAGCTCGACGAAAAATTTTTCTCGGCTTTCGGCGTTATCGGCGGCGCGGCTCCCGCGTTTGCATATATGTTCATCGACGAGCTTGCGCGCGGCGGAGTTAAAATAGGTATGAATAAACAGGTTGCGCTGAAAGTTGCGGCTCAGACCGTGCTCGGCAGCGCGAAGATGATAGCGGAGAGCGGGGAGCACCCATATGCTCTTGTGGATAAAGTCTGCTCGCCCGGCGGAACCACTATCGAGGGCGTTGCGGCGCTCAATGAAAACGGATTTGCAAACGCTGTTATGCAGGCTGTGTCGGCAACATACGATAAGGATCTGAAACTCTCCGGCAAATAAAATGCGGAGAGGATGAATATATCAATAATTGTACGGAGGTATAAACAATGGCATTACCGGTAGCACTTCAGCTCTACAGTGTCAGAGACGAGCTTGAAGCAGATTTTGAGGGCACTATAGCAAAGGTCAAGGAGTTCGGCTATGACGGAGTCGAATTCGCGGGACTTTACGGCAAAAGTGCAGAGCAGGTCAAGAAGATTCTTGCCGACGCAGGGCTCACTCCCGTTTCGGCTCATGTTCCGCTCGACGAATTGCTCGGAGATACACAGGCGGTCGTCGCAATCTATAAGGAGATAGGCTGCAAATATATTGCCGTGCCGTATCTTCCCGAGGACAGACGCCCCGGAACAGAGGGGTTTGACCGCACGATAGAGGACATAAAGAAGATTGCCGATGTCTGCAATGAGCAGGGCATTCAGCTTCTCTATCATAACCATGATTTCGAGTTCAAAAAGCTTGACGGCAAATACGCGCTCGATATTCTTTATTCCGATGTCACCGCCGACAGACTCCAGACCGAGATCGACACCTGCTGGGTCGGCGTCGCAGGCGAAGATCCCGCATCGTATGTTCTCAAATACAGCGGCAGAGCACCCGTTGTCCATCTCAAGGATTACTATATGCAGGGCAAGGAGAAGCCGAAAAAGCTCTATGAGCTTATCGGCATAGAGGATGACGGCGAGAGTGCATCTGAAGAGGCGTTCGGATTCAGACCCGTCGGCTACGGCGTTCAGAATATGCCCGCTATACTTGATGCATCCGTAAAAGCAGGCGCGGAGTGGGTAGTTGTCGAGCAGGACAGACCTGCACCCGGAGACACCCCCATTAACTCAGTAAAGCTCAGCCGCGAGTATCTCAAAACACTCGGCTGGTAAAATAATTAATATCAAAAGAAAGAAGGTAACGGAACATGAGCACCAATAAGTGCTGGTATAAAGAGATGGCAGTATACCAGATTTGGCCGCGAAGTTTCTGCGACGGAAACGGCGACGGCATCGGTGATATCAAGGGTATTATGTCAAAGCTCGATTACATAAAGAGCCTCGGTGTTGACGCTATCTGGTTCTCTCCGCTCTACAAGTCTCCTCAGGAGGATATGGGCTACGATATAGCCGACTACAAGGATATCGCCGAGGAGTATGGAACGCTTGACGAGTTCAAAGAGTTGCTTGAGGCTATTCATGCAAGAGGCATGAAGGTTATAATGGATCTCGTTATAAACCATACCTCAAATCAGCATAAGTGGTTCCTTGAGAGCATGAAGAGCAAGGATAACCCTTATCACGACTATTATTTCTGGCGCGACGGCAAAAAGGGCGGCAAGAAGCCCCCGAATAACTGGCTTTCGACTTTCTCAGGTCCCGCATGGAAATATAACGAAGATCTCAATCAGTATTATCTCCATCTCTTTGCCGAGGGTCAGCCCGATCTCAATATGGATAACCCCGAGGTTCGCGAAGAGATAAAAGACATTATGCGCTTTTGGCTCGACATGGGCGTTGACGGCTTCAGAGAGGATGTTATCACGTTTATATCCAAAGCCGAAGGTCTGCCGAACGGATTTCCGCTGCCTGTTGCTACGGGTATTGAGCATTACAAGAGCGGGCCGCATCTTCAGGAATATCTCGGTGAGTTCAGAAAGGTGCTCGATGAATATGACTGCATGACAGTCGGTGAAGCGCCCATGATGACTCCCAAGACCGCGATGAGATTCATCGAGGAAAACAAGGATCAAAAGCTCAATATGATGTTCCACTTCCAGCATATGGAGGCGGACTGCCTGTTCTACAGCTGGATAAGAGCGCCGTTCAGCCTCAGAAAGCTCAAGAATGTTTATAACAACTGGCAGACAAAGCTCTACGGTAAGGCATGGAATACACTCTATATCGAGAACCACGATCAGCCGCGTATCATAAACAGATACGGCAGCCTCAAATACAGAGTCGAGAGCGGCAAGATGCTCGCGACGATGTATATCTGCCAGAGCGGCACTCCGTTCATATATCAGGGTCAGGAGATCGGTATGGTCAATATCGGTCTGCCGGAGATTGAGATGTATGAGGATGTTTCGACTCAGAATGCCTATCACACCATGCGTCATCTCGGCTTCACGCACAACATGGTCATGAAAGTCGCAAAGTATGCGTCGCGTGACAATGCGAGAACGCCCGTCCAGTGGAGCGCAGAGAAAAATGCCGGCTTCACTACTGCCGACAAGCCCTGGTTCTATATCAACGATAACTATAAAGAGATAAATGTTGAGGCGGCAGAGAAGGACGAGAACTCCATTCTCAATTATTACAGAAAGCTTCTCAAACTCCGCAAGGAGAATCCAATTATCATCTACGGCGATTTCAAGATGTACAACAAGCTCAGCAGAAAGCTTTTTGTCTATGAGCGCAGCTATGAGGGACAGAGAATGCTTGTTATCAACTCGTTCTCCGAGAAGCCCGTGAAGTTCAAGGCTCCCGCAGATTTCGATATCACGAGGTCGGAGCTGCTTATCTCAAACTATGACTGTAAAGATAAGTCGAATGCTTTCGCGCTTCGCCCCTATGAGTCGAGAGTCTATCTCATAAAGTAATTTAAAAAGTCCGCTGCCTGAAATATGACAGCGGACTTTCGCTTTTGATTTATTTAATTTTCTTTGGCTCTTACGCGCAGTGGAATTTCCATCTTGTCGGCGAGTGCCTGACATTCTGCTATCTCTTCCGGGCTGATAACATCGACTACCGAGAACTTGACCGTCTTGATGTATTTCTTGCATTCTTCGGCAAATCTCAGAATCTCCTTAAAAGAGTCGATGCCGAATTTCGGTCTCGATATCTCGTTGTAGCGCTCTGCGTTCGGGGCGTTGAGGCTTATTGAGACAGTGTCGGTGAATTCGGCGATTGCGGGAACGGTGTCCTTTTTATTAATAAGATTCCCCAGTCCGTTCGTGTTGATGCGTATCTTTATGTCGGGATATTTGCTCTTGAGGAGCCTGCCCGCAATAACAAGATTGTCAAAAGCGCAAAGCGGCTCGCCGTATCCGCAGAACGTGACCTCGGGAAAATCGGAAAAGTCAAACTCTTCGATGGCCTTTGCGATTTCTTCAGCAGTGGGATCTGACTTGTGCCAAAGGGTGTGTGCCGAGCCGAGTCCGTCTCCGTTTGAACGGATACAGAAGGTGCATCTGCAGGGACAGCGGTTGGTTATGTTGAGATAAACCTTGCCTCTGTAAGTATAAACTATGTCAGCCAAAATGAAAGCCTCCTTATTTGAGAACCTTTTTCTTGAATCCGGCAGCGTCGAGTGCGAGACCGAAGATTACATATATAGCGGCGTTTGCGGCGACCTGGATAACATTGGGTATGACCGCCGCGAATGCGCCCCATGCGCCGAAAAGTATTCTGTCGGCGAGATAGTATCCGACGCAGGTGACTATAAGCGCGGGAATAAGTGCGATGAGATTGCGCGCGTTGATTATCTTATCTTTCTTTGAAGTGAACGGCAAAACGATGAGCGACTTTATTATCACCGTTGCAATGACCCATATAGGCGCGGTCAGCGCGTCGGCGAGTCCTGCGCCGACTGCTGCAGCTGCTATAGCGTAGGGCAGGGGCAGGAGAGACGCCGCAAGGAAAATGAACGAGTCGCCGAGGTGTATATATCCGTTACCTGTCGGAATACGAAGAACATATGCGGTAACGACGGTTATTATAGCCGCGAAAAGTGCTGCCATAACGACATAAATAAGTTGCTTGTTTGCTTTTTTCTTTGCCATGGTTTAGCCCTCCCGGGTTTGATATTACCATTGATACTAACACCATAAAAGCTTTTTTAATTTGCCGAACGGAAATACGACAATAAAAAATCAGAAAATCGTCATAAAGCCTAAAATTTATATGAATACGGGGGGACAAATCGAAAAAATTAGTACATGGTTCTGCATGCCGAGTTTATGGATTTTTTGTGAATTGTTGTGCTTGGGTGTTGAAAAGCTTGTATAACATATGATATAATATCACGATGAAAAATAAGGCTTTGGCGGAAAGGAGAATGTCTCTTGAAAAGACGGCTGGCGGCGCTGATGCTCGTGCTTTGCCTGCTTGCTCTGGCTTTTACCGGGTGCGGCGGCACGAAGATGAAATCGCCCACGGGGCTTATGCGTCCTCCGCTTTCGGCGGGCGTTGACAGCGAACTTAAAAGTGCATTCCTTTCTGCCGCGACCGGCAAGGGAAAGGCGGCGTCCGCGTCCGAAATTTCTCTGATATCTCCGCTTTCTGGAGATCACCGCTCCGCATTCGTGCTTCACGATATAGATAACGATGGGGTCAATGAGGCTCTTGTGTTTTATAAGCTTGAAAGTGAACCGTCAAAAGAGCATATGAATGTGCTCGACAATGTCAACGGCAAGTGGGTCTCGGTAAATGACTTCTCGGGCACCGGCACGGGTGTCAATTTTGTCAGCTTCGTTCAGATGACGGAAACGGGATGCCCTGCAATACTGGTTTCGCAGAGCCTCTATGAAAACGACGCGAGCAAAATACTCTCGGTCTATGTCTGCACCGGAAACGAAGAAAAGCTTACGGTCAAGAATGTCTGCACCGAGGTATATTCTGTTATGGAGAACGTCGATGTTGATTCTGACGGTCTGCTTGACATATTCCTCATTCAGCAGGATTTGACAAACAACAATTCGCCGCGCTCGACCGCAAAGGTCTTCAAGATGAACGCCTCGGGCACTCTCGATGAGTTCGGCACCGCAAAGCTTGACGGCGGAATCAGCAAATATTGTTCGATTCAGACGGACAAAGTAAGTCCCTCGTCACCGCTTAGAATATATGTCGACGCGATAAAGGGCGAAGACCAGGCGATAACCGAAGTGCTCTTCTGGAGTGCTTCGAGCAAATCGCTTGTGACCCCAATGTTCAGTCTTGATACGCAGTCAAATATGTTTACCGCGCGCTCTGAGCTGCTCGCTTCGCAGGATTATGACGGAGACGGAATGATAGAAATACCGAGCCAGCGCCCGCTGATGGGTAGCCGAAAATACGAATCTCCGAAGAATATGTATGAGCAGATGAATGTTACAAGCTGGATTGAAGTGCGTTCATCGAAGGACTTCGAATTTACTGAGACACTCGTCAACGCAAGCGATTCGTATATACTTGATTTTAAACCGCTTGAAAATATCATGGGCGAGTTCACAGTGTATTCCTACAGCAATACGCGCACATGGATATTTAAAGAATACAGCGCAAAATACGAAACTGCCGGCGATGACCTTTTCGCCATAATATGCACAACAAAAGACAGTGCGAACCAAAAGGGCGTGAAGTCGGAAAACTATCTTATAGAGAACGATGACGGAACGGTTGTTTATTTTGAATCCCGCGAAAAAGGCGCAAAGGCGGGAATAACCGTCAAATCAATAAAACCGTACATCAAGATATTCAAGGATAAGGAGTTGGCAGCAAAATGAAAAAAGTTCTCGTAGCCGAGGACGAGTCCTCAATCAGAGAGTTTGTGGTTATCAACCTCAAGAGAAACGGCTATGATGTTGTCGAAGCGGCGGACGGCGCTCAGGCTATTGAAAAATACAAAGCCTGCAACGGCGATATCGATGTTGCCATCCTTGATATAATGATGCCGTATGTCGACGGACTTGAGGTCTGCAAGCAGCTGCGCGCGATGAACGCGAACCTCGGCATAATAATGCTGACCGCTAAGACTCAGGAGATGGACAAGGTCTCGGGATTACTCATAGGCGCAGACGACTATGTCACAAAACCGTTTTCGCCTTCTGAACTCATGGCTCGTGTCGATGTGCTCTATCGCCGCGTAGAGATGAGCGCCGGGCTTGCGGACAGCTCCCACGCAAATGTTATAACCTCCGGCGAGTTTGAACTCAATATGAGGAACAGGACACTTACCAAGAACGGCATCCCGATAGAACTCACGCAGGTCGAGTTCCAGATAATGGAATACTTTTTCACAAACCAGGACGCGGCGCTTTCAAGAACGGATATTCTCGAAAAAGTCTGGGGCAGTGACTACTTCGGCGAAGAGAAGATAGTCGATGTTAACATACGCAGACTGAGAATGAAAGTTGAAGACAATCCGTCCGCACCTAAGCACCTGCTGACGATGTGGGGCGTCGGATACAAATGGATAGCCTGAATTAATTAAAAAACACGAGAGGGGGCAGGCAAAGTGAAGAAAATCGGCGGCATAACAAAACGATGGCTGAAAGATATATTCAGCGTTATTTTGGTGCTCGTGCTCTCCGTTTCGGTCGCGGCCTGCCTCTTTATAAGAACTTATTATTATACATCGATAAAAAATGTGCTCGAGACTAACTCGGGCGAACTTATAACCACTTTCTTTAATATTTACGGCGCAAACAGCGAAGACGGGTTTGCGATTGCCGGCAGAGAGTTTATCGAAAACTGCGGTATGCTCGATCTAATGGAAATCTGGATAATCGACAACAGCGGAAATGTGCTCTTGTCCTCGAGCGGCTTTGAAGTCTCGCCTCAGCAGAATATGCCCGATTTTATCGAGGCGATGAATTCGGCTTCCGGTAAGGCAACCTGGGTCGGAAAGCTCAGCACCGGCGAAAAGATAATGGCAATGACCGAGTCGGTCATGAATACCGACGGCACGGCTGCGGGCGCTATAAGATATATTGTCTCCCTCGAAGATGTCGATTCGCAGATAGGCTTCTCGTGCCTTATAATCGGACTGATAGCCGCGGTTATCATTGCCGTATCAACGATACTCGGACTTGTATTTACTCGGTCTATAGTAAGGCCGCTAAGAAATATCGGCAACGTTGCGGGCAAGGTTGCAGACGGCGACCTCAGCGCCCGAATTGAAAACTACAAATACGATGATGAAATAGGCGAGCTCTGCGGCAAGATAAACAACATGATTGATGAGCTCAACGATGCCGACAGGCTCAAAAATGACTTCATTTCGACCATATCGCATGAGCTCCGTACTCCGCTTACTTCCATAAAGGGTTGGGGCGAAACGCTTATGCAGGTCGGCGATACCGATCCCGCGCTGACAAAACGCGGCATGAGTGTTATAATCAGCGAGGCGTCGCGCCTCTCCGGCATGGTTGAAGAGCTGCTCGATTTCTCAAAGATTCAGAGCAACCGCATGAATCTTCAACTCAAGAAGATAGATGTTCTCGCCGAGCTCGATGAGACAGTGTTCACATTCAGAGAGCGCGCCATAAAAGAGGGCATAGAGATAATATACAACGCTCCAGAACTGCCCGCGCCGATGGAGGCGGACGAAGACAGAATACGCCAGGTGTTCATCAATATTTTTGACAACGCCATCAAATATAACTATCACGGCGGCAGAGTAATAGTGCTCGCCCAGATAACCAGCCCTACTGTGCTTGAAATATCTATAAGCGATACGGGCAGGGGCATATCTCCGGAAAATCTTCCGCGAGTAAAAGAAAAGTTTTATAAAACGGACAATACCGTTGCGGGTTCGGGAATCGGACTTGCCGTAGCGGATGAAATAGTCAAACTCCACGGCGGAACGCTCAATATTGACAGTATTCTTAACGAGGGAACCACCGTAACGATAACGCTGCCGATAGAAGCAGTGACCTACACAGACGAAAAGGAAGTACACGATGAAGAAGCAAAAAACTCAAACTAAATACGGCTCCGTCGGCGGTCAGGCTCTGATGGAGGGCATAATGATGAACGGTCCCGAGGGCAAGGCGATGGCGCTCAGAATGCCCGACGGCAGTATCTCGGTCGAGAAAAAGACGTTCACTTCAATTAAAGATAAGAATAAATTCTTCGCTCTGCCGATGATCCGCGGCATAGTCAATTTTGTCGAAGCTCTTATTTTCGGCTACAAATGCCTCATGGAATCTGCCGAAAAGACCGGAATGGATCTCGGCGAAGAAGAGGAAAATATGTCGAAGCTTGACCGCTGGATAACTGATCACTTCGGCGAAAAGATGATGAATGTTATCGGCGCGATATCAATGGTGCTCGGATTCGCGCTTGCGTTTGCGCTGTTTGTGTGGATGCCGTCGTTCCTGTTCGATTTGATAAACAAATGGACCGGTGAGCATATCTCGATGCTCCGCACCATATTTGAAGGCTTGCTCAGAATAATCATATTTGTTGTATATATGGTCGCGGTTTCCAAGATGAAAGAGATAAAGCGCGTCTACATGTATCACGGCGCAGAACATAAGTCGATATTCTGCTATGAGAGCGGCGAAGAGATGACGGTCGAAAATGTCAGAAAACAGAGCCGTTTTCATCCGCGCTGCGGCACAAGCTTTATCTTTGTCATGATAATACTCAGCATTTTAGTCTCGTCTTTGGTGGCGTTGGCTTTCCCGGCTCTTACGCATATCCGCCCCGTGTGGATCTGTGTCAAAGTGCTCATAATGCCGATAGTTATGGGACTCGGCTATGAGTTCATCAGATATGCCGGCAGGCACGACAATCTTTTTGTCAAGATACTTTCGGCTCCCGGACTCTGGATGCAGCGCATAACCACCGCAGAGCCCGACGACAGCATGATAGAGGTCGGGATAGCGGCGATAAACGCAGTTGTTCCTCACCCGGAGGAGAAAAAAGAGAATATCGAAGAAGTCGGCGAGACCGAAAACATATCCGAAGAGAACGGCGAAGAAAACTGATATAAGCTTTCGTGAAACATTCTGAAAGGGGATATAAGCCATGACAGCTGAACAGGTACTCAGAACGGCGGCGGAGAAGCTCCGGGCGGCGCAGATAGAAAATGCATCATTTGACGCATCCTGTCTTGTTGAAAATATCACCGGGCTTTCGCGCACAAAAATAATGCTCTGCGACGATGATATTGCCGAAGAGCAGGCCGAACTTGTTGAGCGCGCGGTTTTACGCCGTATATCCGGCGAACCGCTTCAGTATATCCTCGGCGAATGGGACTTCTTCGGCAGGACGTTTGAAGTTGGTGAGGGCGTGCTCGTTCCGCGCCCCGAGACGGAATTGCTTGTTGAGCTGGCGCTTGAGAAGCTCCGCAAAGTCAGATATCCGGTGGTGTTCGATCTCTGCGCCGGAAGCGGATGCGTCGGGCTTACGATTGCCGCCGAGCGGCCGGATGCCCACGTGTGGCTTTTTGAAAAATACGACGAGGCTTTTCATTATCTCAAACGCAATATCGAAAAGCTCGGGCTTACAAACGTGCAGGCGGTTCAGTATGATATAACTCTCGGTTACAACGACAAAATCTTCGAAACGCCCGATCTCATAGTTTCAAATCCGCCGTATCTAAGAACGGACGAACTCGGCGGACTTTCAACAGAAGTTATGCACGAGCCTGTCACTGCGCTTGACGGCGGGACGGACGGCGTCGACTTCTACCGCATAATTGCTTCACGCTGGCTGCCGAATGTCAATAAACACGGCGGAATAATCTTTGAATGCGACCCGTCGCAGACGCTTAAAATTGCAGATATGCTCATGCCGTATGCGATGCGGGTGAAAATAGTAACGGATATATTCGGGCTTCAGCGGGCAGTCTTTGCAGACATATTCTGAAGCGGAAAGGATTTTAACCAATGATACGCTCTCTTTTGAGAAACGGATTTTCAATAGATACGCTCATAGGTCTTTGTGCGAGTGTGTTTGTCGTATTTTGTACTTTGCCAATACATGAGTATGCCCATGCACTTGTCGCGACAAAGCTCGGCGACGATACTCCGAAACAAAACGGACGCCTTACGCTAAATCCTCTGGCGCATATCGATGTAATCGGTGCCGTGATGATACTGCTTGTCGGCTTCGGCTACGCAAAGCCCGTGCCGGTGAACCCGCGCAATTTCAAAAATCCCAAGGCGGGTATGGCACTGACGGCGGCGGCAGGACCCATTTCGAATCTTTTAATGTCAATTATCTTTATCCTGCTGTCGAATGTCGCATTCATTCTCTATTGCAATACGAACGATTCCGCCGTCGCGAAAGTAACTTTTATGTTCTTCTTCTATGCCGCGATGATAAATATCAGCCTGGCGGTTTTCAATCTTATTCCGATTCCTCCGCTTGACGGCTCGCGTATAATAGGACTCTTTATTCCGAACAAAGTATACTATCAGATAATGAAATATGAACGTTATATCATAATGGTCGTATTTCTTCTGCTTGCGTTTGGCTGGCTCTCGACTCCGCTGTCGTGGCTTACCGCTAAAGTGCTCTACGGCATATCATGGCTCGTTTCAAAGCCGTTCGGCGAATACGGCGACATGTTCATGCAGATAGTTTCATCCGCAATGTGAGGTTTTTATGGAGACTCTTTCTTATAAAATTGAATCTTTTGAGGGTCCGATGGATCTCCTTCTGCACCTCATCAGCAAGCATAAGGTCAGGATCGAAGATGTACCGATAATGGATCTCATCAACCAGTATCTTGATTATATGAAAAAACTTAAAGAAGAAAATCTCGAAGTCGCGAGCGAATTCCTTGAAATGGCGGCGCGTTTGGTGTATATTAAGACTGTATCGCTTCTTCCCGTCCACGAGGAGGCGGACAGGCTTGCAGAAGAACTTCGCGGTGAACTGACTGAGTACCGCGACTGCCAGCTTATGGCGGGCAAGCTTGCGGAGCAGGCGAATGGATTCAACTTCTTTTCGCGCGAACCGCAGAAAATTGATGTCGATATGACATACACGAGGCTTCACGAGCCGTCCGAGCTTTACAAAGCTTATATGGCGGCAGTCGGAAAGGGCAAGCGCAAATTGCCGCCGCCCGTTGAAGCTTTTTCGGGAATAATCGCAAAAAAGATAGTTTCCGTCTCGTCGAGATTTTCTTACATACTCAGAAAGCTCGGCAGGAACAAAAAACAGAAATTCATATCTTTCTTTGAGCGTTCAACTTCGCGCTCGGAGATGGTCGCAACCTTTATGGCGATGCTCGCACTCGTCAAGTCGAAAAAGGTTGAGATAAACGGTGACGGAAGCGATGCCGAAGTCACTTTGATAACGGACAGACGATGAGATTTTGAGGGGAGAATCAGCTTGACATTCAATCAGATGCGCGCCGCGGCGGAGGCTATACTTTTTGCGGCGGGCGAGCCGGTAGAAACGGCTAAAATAGCTCAGGCTCTCGATATAGAGATAGAGGATGCCGAAACCGTGCTGCGCTCCTGCGCCGAACAGCTCGACGAGCGTGAGAGCGGTGTATGCCTTTTGAAGCTCGGCGAAAGATATCAGCTGTGCACGCGGCAGGAATATGCAGAGAACATCAGAAGCGTGCTCGATATGAAGCGCAATGTTCCGCTTTCTTCGGCGGCGTTTGAGGTGCTTGCGGTTGTGGCTT
Source organism: bacterium (assembly GCA_963592475.1). GTDB lineage: Bacteria > Bacillota > Clostridia > Oscillospirales > Acutalibacteraceae > CAG-177. The sequence continues at coordinate 69,417 of CAVAWW010000003.1, read as the reverse complement.
ATAATCAGCCCGTCACCAAAGCGTATGTTGAACAGGTGCGCGGAGTGGATTGCTCGGGAGTTATATCTACATTGTGCCAAAAAGGTCTTGTCGAAGAAAAAGGCAGACTCGATCTTCCCGGCAGACCGCTGCTTTACGGTACTACACCGGAGTTTCTCAAGTGCTTCTGCATCGAATCTCTCTCCGAATTGCCGGAGCTTCCGGAGCGCGAAGAGAAAGAGCAGGAGCAGGAAAAAGAAGAAGCTAAAACTTTTGAAGTCCCGGCGGAGGACAGCACCGCACAGCCGGTTCAGCCGGAACCCGAAGAAGATGATGAGGACTTTGACTTTGACGAGTTCGATGTCGACGCAGGCGAGCTTGAAAATATGTATGAATAATCAGGAGGTGTTAGTTTGACAGCTCTTTACATAATATTGGGAATTATCGCGCTTATAGTTATCCTGTTTTCGATAAAGGTCAGCGTGACTGCCGAATATGCCGATTCATTTTCTCTCGATGTGCAGTGGCTTTTTATAAAGCTGCATATCTTCCCGCAGACCGAGGAACAGAAAGCGAAGAGAGAGGCAAAAAAGGCAAAGAAAGAAGAAAAAAAGAAGAAAAAGAAAAAGCCCGAGGAAGAAAAGAAAGAGGAGGACAAACCCTCCGAACCCAAGAAAAACATCTTCAAAGAGTTCTATGAGAAACAGGGCTTCGGCGCAACGGTCGAACTCATTCAGACCGCGGCGGCTCAGCTCGGCGGCTTTATGGGCAGCATATACAGAGCCTTTGTCATAGAAAATCTGAAGCTCCTTTTGAAAGTCAGCTCCGGAGACGATGCGGCTCAGAATGCCATAAAATACGGCAAAGTGTGTTCGGCGGTCTATCCTTCAATGGGCTTTATATGCTCGAATATGAAGGTCAAAAAATATGAGGTGAATGTTGTTCCCGACTTCATCTCGCAGGAGAATAAAGCTCAGTTTGCGCTCTCGCTCTCCGTCAGACCTATAAAGCTTACGAATGCGGCGGTTGTCCTTGCATTCAGGCTTTTGTTCAAAGTGCTTTTAAAACTGCTTAAAGGCAGTAAAAAGAAAAATAAATCTGTTTGAAATCCAATGAAAGGCGGACTTAAAAATGAAAGAACAGTCAGCATCCGGAATTCTCGGAACTTCAATCGAAAAGATAAAGGATCTTGTTGATGTCAGCACGATCATCGGCGATCCCATGGATCTGGGCGACGGCATAAAAATCATTCCCGTCTCTAAGGTATCCTATGGTTTCGCGTCGGGCGGTTCTGACTTCCCGTCGAAGTCGAACGCCGAGCTCTTCGGCGGCGGCGGCGGAGCAGGCATCACCATCACTCCTATCGCATTCATCGTTGTCAACAACGGCGAGGTCAGCATCAAACATATCTCGACCGAGGAAGGCTCTATCGAGAGAACCATCGGCATGATTCCCGATGTTGTCAACAGCGTCACAGATGTTGTCAACAAGTTTGTTGACGGCAAGGGCAAGAAGACCGAGGAGAACCTCGAAGGATTATATTGATTTTTTTCCTGCACACCGCATATTCATTATCAGTAACGGATGATGAATGGCGGTGTGTTTGGTGAATTTAAGACCGGTTGCTTTTGTGACTGCTGTTTTTACGGTGGTCTGTTTTGTATTGTCCGGGCTGACGGCATTTGCCCAGCCGAATGTTTCTGCCTCGTGCGCGGCTCTTATGGTCGCCGAGACGGGCGAGCTTATCTACGGCAAAAACGAGCATGACAGGCGCTCCATGGCGAGCACAACGAAGATAATGACCTCGCTTCTCGCAATAGAAGCGCTGACTCCTCAGAGGAAGATAACCGTCAGCGCTGATATGCTAAACGTCGAGGGCACTTCGATGGGGCTTCTTCCGGGAGACACAGTTACCCTTGAGGGGCTTGTCTACGGAATGCTTTTGCAGTCCGGCAACGATGCCGCGAATGTTACCGCGATAACGCTCGGCGGCAATGTTGAAAATTTCGTCTCGATGATGAACAAGCGTGCTGCGGAAATCGGCATGAATGATACGCATTTCGAGACTCCGTCCGGGCTTGATTCAAAGGAGCACTATTCGACAGCATATGACATGGCTCTGCTCGGATGCACCGCTATCAAAAATCCGGAATTTGCCGCTGTTTGCTCGCAAAAAAGTGCCGTTGTGTGCTACGGCAATCCGCCGTATCGCCGCACGCTCACTAACCACAACCGTCTATTACGTATATACGATGACGCAGTCGGAATAAAAACCGGTTTTACAAAAAAGAGCGGACGGTGCCTTGTTTCTGCGGCGCGGCGTGACGGAGTTACGCTCGTAGCCGTGACGCTCAATGCGCCGGACGACTGGAATGACCATTCAAAAATGCTCGAATACGGCTTTTCGGTTGTTGAGCGGTATGAGGCGGATACGGATATGTCCGCAGTTTCATTAAAAATCGCGGGCGGGGAAAGTGAAACCGTGCCGCTGAAGCTATCGAGACCGCTTCGATATATCTCAAGAAAAGGCAAATCAGCGCGGACGGAGCGGAAAATAAGCCTGAAAAAGTTTGAATATGCACCGATAGAAGAAAATACGGTGGTCGGCTCGGTCGAACTTATAATAGACGGCAATGTAGTAGACCGGGCGGAAATTCTGACGGCGGGCGGGGTTCGGATACGAAAGATTGTTCCCAAAGAGCCCCAAAAAGAAAAAAGCCGAATAAAAAAGCTAATTGAAAAAATAAAGAACATTCTCAGAAATTGGATGTGAATCATTTGTCAGATGACAGAATAAGACTTCAGAAATATATGTCCGAATGCGGCGTTGCGTCGCGCAGAAAATCGGAGGAGCTTATTGCAAAAGGTGCTGTTAAAGTCAACGGTACTGTTGCAAAGATAGGCGACTCGGTGGATCCAAAGCGCGATATAATAACGCTCAACGGCAAAAAAATAGAAAATAAAACGGTTGCAAAATATATTATGCTTCACAAGCCGCGCGGTTTTGTCACGACGATGAGTGATGAGCTTGGACGCAGATGCGTGGCGTCGCTTGTCGAGGATGTCGGTGAGAGAGTTTATCCGATAGGCAGGCTCGACAGGAACTCCGAGGGCTTGCTTTTGCTGACTAATGACGGAGAATTTGCAAACGCCGTGATGCACCCGTCAAAGCACGTCGCGAAAGTCTACAGAGTCACCATAAGACCGGACATATCCGATGAGCAGATAGCTGCTATGAGCGACGGAATGATGATCGACGGCAGAATGACCGCTCCGGCGCAGGTGACGGTGCTCGAAAAGCGCGACGACAGAGCGGTTATAGAAATAGTGCTTTTCGAGGGCAGAAACAGGCAGATAAGAAGAATGTGCGAGGAGCTCGGAATCGAGGTTGCACGCCTCAAGAGAACCGCAATAGCCGGTGTCAAGCTCGGCATGCTCCCGCAGGGCAAGTGGCGCGAGCTGACCCCGCAGGAGGTTTCGCATATACTCTCGGCTGCCGGCGCAAAGTCGAACAAAAAGGAGAAAAGAAGATAAAATGCTTGAGTTCAAGCCGTTTGATATAGATGACAAAACTCACGGATACCGAGCAGTGGAAAACGGGGAGAATATCGGCGAATGCATATTCTCGCTCGGCGGAACCTATGCTGAAATCCTGAGTGTGAAAACCCGTGGCGGGGACAGGCTCGTTGCAGAGGGACTTGTACGCAGCGCGCTGAATTTTGCCGCCAACCGCAGCACTTATATGGCGCGGGTGGATGTAGGCAGAGTTGAAAAAGAGCCGTTTGTAACTCTCGGTTTTGAAGAAAAAAACGGCTTTTATGAGTCCGATATACCGTCAGCTCTTACGGGAAGCTGCGGCCACTGCGCCAAATAACCCTCTTTATGCGCTTCACATATTGACAAATGTATGCTTAAACTGATAAAATAAAATGATTTAAAAGACCGACGAAAAGGAGTCCTTCCGATGATAAAAAGCATGACCGGATACGGACGGGCAACAGGCTCGTTCGACGGAATGGATATAACTCTTGAGCTCAAGAGCGTAAATCACAGATACTTTGAATTTTCATCGCGTGTACCCAGAAATTTCGGCTTCCTTGATGAAAAGCTCAAGAGCTTTTTCCAGGGAAAAATATCAAGAGGCAAGGTCGAGTGCTATGTCCAGATAGACACGGCGGGCGAGGAATCGGCTGTCGTCAAGCTCAACAGTGCGCTCGCAAAAGGTTATCTTGCGGCTTACAAAGAACTTTCCGAGACCTGCGGGATCGAGAATGATATAAAAGTATCCGATCTTGCGAGAGTGAATGATATCTTCACTGTCTCGAAAGAGCCAGAAGATGAAGAAAAGATTTGCGCCGATGTTCTCAGTGTTGCGGCAGAAGCACTCGAAAGATTTATCGCCATGCGTGCTGTCGAGGGCGGAAAGCTCAAGGATGATGTTACTTCGCGCCTTGATTTCATAATCGACAAGGTCGCGTTTATCGAAGAGCGTTCTCCGCAGACCGTAAAAGAATATAACGAAAAGCTCCTCACGAGAATGCGCGAGGTTCTCGGCGATGTCCATGTGGACGAGCAGCGCCTGCTGACCGAGGCGGCGATATATGCCGACAAGGTCGCTGTGGCGGAGGAAACGGTTCGTCTGCGCAGTCATATTGATCAGTTTAAAAAGCTCTTTGAAGAGGATGGCGGCGCCATCGGCAGAAAGATGGATTTCCTCGTTCAGGAGATAAACAGAGAGATAAACACTATCGGTTCAAAGGCTCAGGATATCGAGATAGCGCGCTGCGTTGTCGATGTCAAGGCCGAGATCGAGAAGATCAGAGAACAGATACAGAATATCGAATAACTGCGGAGGTATTATCATAATGAAGCTGATAAACATTGGCTTTGGCAATATGGTCAACGCTAATCGTCTTGTGGCTATAGTCAGCCCCGAATCAGCCCCGATAAAGAGGATAATTCAGGACTGCAAGGAGAGGGGAACACTTATCGATGCGACCCACGGCAGACGCACACGCGCTGTCATAATAACCGACAGCGACCATGTTATTCTTACTTATCTGCAGAGCGAGACAGTAGCAAACCGCCTCAACAATGACGGCGATGAGCTTGATATTGAGGAGGAAGAAAGCGATGAATAATAACAACAACGGCCTTCTGGTCATCCTTTCCGGTCCGTCGGGCTCCGGCAAGGATACCATTCTGACCGAGCTTACCAAGCGCGACATGAATATCAAAGTCTCCACTTCAATGACGACGCGCAAAAAGCGCGAGTGGGAGGTTGACGGAATACATTATTATTTCGTTGACAAGGATTATTTCATGCGCAAGATAGATGAGGGACAGGTTCTTGAATATGCGCAGTACGGCATAAACTATTACGGAACCCCTAAGGCTCCCGTTGACGAACTTCTTGCCCAGGGCAGAACCGTGTTCCTCAAAATCGAGGTTCAGGGTGCGGAGAAAATCCGTAAGCTCTATCCCGAAGCCGTCAGCATCTTCCTTATGCCTCCGTCAATGGCAGCGCTCGAAGAGAGACTTCGCTGCCGCGAGAGCGAGGACGAGGAGGATATCCAGCGCCGCCTTACCATCGCAGTTGACGAGATAAAGCGCGCCGTTGAATATGACTACATAGTCATCAACGACATAGTTTCATATGCCGTGAGTGATATATGCACTATTCTTGATGCGGAAAAGCAGAAAACTTTCCGCTGCAAAAACATTATAAGTGAGGTAATCAACAATGTTTAATCCTGATCTCAGAGGCGTTCTTAAAAACCACCTGAGCCGTTATTCTCTTGTTACGGCAACCGCAAAGAGAGCACGCGCTATCTCCGAAGATGCCGAGGAGAAGCAGATAATCCTTACCGAGAAGCCAGTCTCCATGGCTATCGATGAGATCCTCAGCGGCAAATATATCATTATCGAGCCGGAAGAGATCCGTAATATCTGACGCTTTTTCACGGAGTGTGACTCAAATGTACGCACAGGTCGCCGTCGAGAACGTCAACTGTACGTTCGATAAGGACTATGATTACAGCATACCGCAGCAGCTTGAGGGCAAAGCTCTCGTCGGCTGCCGCGTTGCCGTACCGTTCGGCGTCGGCAACAGAAAGCGCATAGGAATTATCACGCGGCTGACCGATTCGACTCAAGGAAAAAGAATAAAGTCTATTTCAGCGGTGCTCGATGAAGCGCCGCTTCTTAGTAATGAGATGATGTCGCTTGCCCGGTGGATATCCGAGCAGACTTTTTGTACATACTATGAAGCGGTCAAGGCTATGCTGCCCGCCGGGATAAACCATAAAATAATACGTTCGTTCTGCGCTGTTCCGGGCGTTGATGAGAGTGTTATTGCTTCGCTCGACTCCGATGAGAAGCAGGTCTATGACTATCTGCTCTCGCGTTCGGGCTATGTCAAGCCCGAGAATTTTTTGAAAACTCTCGGCTTTGATGTTTCTTCGGATATTCCGGAACGCCTTCTTAAAGCCGGACTTCTTGCCGCAAACGACGATGCTGTGCGCAACATCGGGGATAATAACATCCGTATGGTGCGCCTGTGCGAGGGTTCGGACGATGTGTCGATGACAAAGAAGCAGAGTGAAGTTGTCAATGTTTTGAAAGATATCGGCTCTGTGAGTGTCAAAGAGCTGTGCTATTTCACGGGCTATACGCCGTCAGTCATATCCGCGCTCGAAAAGAAAGGTGTTGTCGAATGCTTTGAACGCAAAGAGCTTCGTAGCTTCGTCAGCAGATATGCTGTGCAAAGCGCATATGACAGCGGCGAGATACATCTCACCGACGAACAGCAGAAAGCCTATGACGGTCTACTCGAGGACTATAAAGGCGGTACGGGTAAGACTGCACTTCTTTACGGCGTTACCGGAAGCGGCAAAACATCAGTTTATTTGAAGCTCATAGACGCGGTTCTTGCGGATAATAAGACGGTTATAGTTATGGTGCCGGAAATATCGCTGACCCCGCAGACGCTTTCGGTGTTTCATTCGAGATACAATGACGGCGTTGCGGTTTTTCACAGCGCACTGTCTGCCGGAGAAAGAGCTGATGAGTGGAAGCGCGTCAAGAACGGCGATGCAAAAATAGTTATAGGCACCCGTTCTGCGGTTTTTGCACCGCTTGAAAATGTCGGACTTATAATAATCGACGAAGAGCAGGAGCATACATATAAATCTGAGCAGACTCCGCGCTATAACGCCAAAAGCGTGGCAAGATACCGTGCCGCATGGCATAAAGGCTTGACTCTGCTCGCGTCCGCTACTCCGAGCGTCGAGTCTTTCGCCGCGGCGAAGAGCGGCAAATATTCTCTCTATGAGCTGAAGAACAGATACGGCAAGGCGGTGCTTCCGCAGGTCGTTACCGTCGATATGCGCAGCGAACAGCAGACGGAAAACCGCGAGCTGAGTCATGAGCTTATAGAGGAGCTGAACAAAAATCGTGCGGACGGCAAGCAGTCGATAGTGCTGATAAACCGCCGCGGATATAATACATTTGTCTCGTGCACTGCGTGCGGCGAGGTTGTAACCTGCCCGAATTGCAGTATTTCCATGACCTATCATGCGGCAAACGGCAGATTGATGTGCCATTACTGCGGATATTCCATGCGCTTTACGCAGGAGTGCCCGTCCTGCCACAAGCCCGCGCTGAGATATGCCGGGTTCGGGACGCAGAGAATAGAAGACGAGCTTGAAAAGGCCGTGCCCGGAGCGCGTATCATGCGTATGGATACCGATACCGCTTCGTCGAGATTCGCTCACGAAGAGTGCCTGAATGCTTTCGCGAGAGGCGATTATGATATACTCGTCGGCACCCAGATGGTCGCAAAGGGCTTGAACTTTGAAAATGTCACGCTTGCGGCTGTTGTTTCAGTCGATCAGCAGCTTTACAACGACGATTTTAGAAGCCTTGAACGCACTTTTTCGCTGCTCACTCAGGTCGTAGGCCGCTCGGGACGCGGAGAGCACCCCGGAAAAGCTATTATTCAGACACTGACGCCTGAGAATGAAATAATAAGGCTTGCGGCAAAGCAGGACTATGATGCGTTCTATGATACGGAAATACGCATGAGACGCTTAATGATATATCCGCCGTTTTGCGATATATGCGTTGTCGGATTTTCCGGCGCGGACGAAGTCAAGACCCGCGTTGCTTCCCAGCGCACGCTCGACAAAATAAAAGAACTGACAGCAGGGGAATATAAAAACGAAAAGCTTATCGTTCTCGGACCTCTGCCTGCGCGAGTGCCGCGCGTCAATAAAAAATACAGATACAGACTCATAATAAAATGCAGAAACACAAAGGGATTTCGCAGCATGATATCGGAGATACTAAAAGATTTTTACGGCGACAGCAAATTTTCAGACGTCTCCGTCTATGCCGACATGAACCCCGAAATAACCGTATGATCGAAGGAGGACAATAAAAATGGCGATGAGAAACATAGTTAAGCTCGGCGATCCGACGCTTAAAAAGCACAGCAGGACGGTCGAAAAGTTTGATGACCGCTTGGCTCAGCTCATTGACGATATGAAGGAGACAATGTATGCAAACGACGGCTGCGGTCTTGCTGCGGTGCAGGTCGGTATTCTCAAGAGGGTAGTTGTCCTCGACGTCGGCGACGGCTGCATTGAGCTTGTGAATCCCGAGATAATCTTCCGTGACGGCGAACAGCGCGAGGCCGAGGGCTGCCTTTCAATCCCCGGAGAGTACGGCACGACCATCCGCCCGGCAGTGGTGAAAGTCAAGGCTCAGGACAGAAACGGCAAGTGGCAGGTTCTAAAGGGCGAAGGACTCAAGGCGAGATGCTTCTGCCATGAGATAGATCACCTTGACGGAATCCTGTTCACTCAGAGACTCGCAGACCCGATGGAGCATAAGGAGAATTTATGAGAATAGTTTTTATGGGCACTCCGGATTTTTCCGTTCCGTGCCTTCAGGCACTTATAGACGACGGACACGATGTCTGCGCTGTGTTCACTCAGCCGGACAAGCCCAAAGGACGCCACGGCGTTCTGACTCCGCCGCCCGTCAAAGAGCTTGCACTCAAATATGATATTCCCGTATATCAGCCGAAAACGCTGAAAACGGACGAAGCAAAAGAGCTTTTTAAATCGCTCGATGCAGACCTCGCAATAGTTGTTGCCTACGGAAAGATACTTCCTGGCGAGTTTATCCATGCGCCGAAGTACGGCTGCATCAATATGCACGCCTCGCTGCTCCCGAAACTGCGCGGCGCAGCACCCATCCAGTGGTCTATAATCACCGGAGAAAAGCGCACCGGAGTCACATCCATGCAGATGGATGAGGGACTCGATACCGGAGATATGCTTATCTCAAAGAGCGTTGAAATAGGCGAAAACGAGACCGCCGAAGAACTCCATGACAGGCTGTCATCACTCGGCTCGGAAGTCATGCGTGAGACTATAGCCGAGCTTCAGGCGGGAAATCTCCATCCTGTAAAGCAGGATAACGAAAAGAGCACATATGCTCCTATACTTACCAAGGAGCTTTCAAAAATAGATTGGAATGATACCGCACAGCATATACATGATAAGATAAGAGGACTGTATTCATGGCCGGGTGCGTCGGGCGAACTCGACGGCAAGGTCATAAAAATACATTCGTCGCGCCTTGCGGGTGCGTGCAACGGAAAGCCGGGAGAGATAATTGAAAGCGGCAAACGCCTTGTTGTCTCCTGCGGAGACAGCAACGCCGTTGAGATACTCGTTCTTCAGGCTCCCGGAAAACGGGCGATGCCGGCTCAGGATTTCCTGCGCGGCAATCCGATTAGAAAGGGCGCATTCTTTGAATGACCGTTAGGAGGTTCGGCTTATGGGCTGGATGTATTACTATGATTACTATTTTCTGCTTCTCGTTGTCCCGGCGATGCTTATTGCGCTGTGGGCGCAGATAAAAGTAAAGACCACTTTCGCTTCGCAGTCAAAAAGACTCAGCTCGCGCGGACTTACCGGCGCGCAGGCGGCGATGCAGGTGCTCAAATATTACGGAATAAACGATGTTCGCATAGAGCGCGTAGCGGGCGACTTAACGGATCACTATGACCCGAGGACGAATGTTATAAGACTTTCGGATAAAGTCTATAACAACACTTCTATAGCCGCCATAGGCGTTGCCTGCCATGAGGCAGGGCACGCCGCGCAGCATGCAGAGGGCTATATGCCGATAAAAATCAGAAACGCGATTATCCCTGTCTGCAATATCGGTTCGACCATAGGTCTGCCGCTTGCAATATTGGGATATATTCTCAGCTTTGAGCCGCTCATCACATTCGGTCTGCTGCTCTATGCACTTATCGCGGTGTTTCAGCTTGTCACTCTGCCGGTAGAGTTCAATGCGAGCCGCAGAGCGTTGAAAGTTATTGAAGAAACCGGTGTCCTGGACGATGACGAGCGCGCAGGCGCAAGAAAAGTGCTTTCTGCGGCGGCAATGACATATGTTGCGTCGCTTCTCGTGGCGCTTGCAAATCTGCTGAGGTTTGTTATACGCTTCAGCGGCAGAAATCGAAGAAATTGAACGGAGTGTATCGTTAATGAGTAAGAGCGCACGCCAGAGCGCGTTTGAAATACTTTATAAAGTCGAGCGCAGCGGGGCGTATTCGAATCTTGCTCTCGATGCACAGCTCTCGTCGAAAGACGGGGTCGACGGCGATTCAGCTCTTTTGACGGCACTCGTATACGGCGTGCTTGAAAGGCTTATTACGCTTGATTATAACATCGCACTTTATTTGCGTCAGCCGCTGAAAAAGCTCAAGCCGGAGGTGCTCATTGCGCTGCGCATCGGCGCTTATCAGCTGCTGTTTATGGACAGGATTCCCGAGAGCGCGGCGGTCAACGAGAGCGTGAAGCTCGTCAAAAACAACCGTGCGCAGTTTGCGGCGGGACTTGTGAATGCGGTGCTCAGAAAGGTGGCTTCAAACGGATTGCAGCTGCCCGATGAATCGGACAGACTCAAATTTATGAGCGTCAAATATTCCGTTCCGGAGCAGACTGTCAAGCTTTTTGCGGATGCTTATTCCGATAAGATTGCCTGCGAAATATTTGAAGCAATGTCTGAGCGCGCGAAGATATTTGTCCGTGTGAATACGCAGAAATGCACAGCGGACGAGCTTATAGAGATATTAGCCCGGCAGGGTGTTGAGGGCAGAAAAATCGACGGCTTTCCGAACGCACTTGAATTGGTAAACGGCGGCGCGGTGGAGCATCTTGATGCATATAAAAAAGGACTTTTCCATGTGCAGGATCTTTCGTCGCAGCTTTGCTGCATGGCGCTCGACCCGCAGCCGGGAGATACCGTATATGATATGTGTGCAGCACCCGGCGGTAAAAGCTTTACACTTGCCGAACTGACAAATTGTAAAGGCAAAATACTTGCCATGGATGTTTATCCATCGAGGCTCGCTCTTATCGAAAACGGAGCGGAAAGACTCGGGCTTGATAACATCGCGGTTATACCTAACGATGCCGCAAAAGTGAATCCGGCTTTGAAGAAAGCGGACAGAGTTTTGTGCGACGCTCCTTGTTCGGGACTCGGAATACTCCGCCGCAAGCCCGAGATACGCTATAAAACCCTTGAAGATATTGACAAATTACCCGTTTTGCAGTATGATATCCTGTGTTCATCCTCTGAATATGTCAAGGTTGGCAGTCGGTTAGTCTATTCTACCTGCTCGCTGAATCCGGCAGAGAATTCTGAGATTTGCAACAAGTTTCTCAGCGAACATAAAAATTTTGAGGCTGTTAAGCTTTTCCCTGACATAAAAAGGGTAGACGGCAACGAAAATTACTTGACTTTGATGCCTCAGATACATGGAACGGACGGCTTCTTTATCGCCGCATTTACCAGAACGGAGTGAGCCTTTTGAATACGACTGATGTAAAGTCAATGAACTTTACCGAGCTTTCTGCGGCTCTTTCCGAGATGGGACTTCCGTCATACAGGGCGAAGCAGATCTATTCGTGGATCCATCAGAAATGCGCTCTCGATTACGATGAGATGACCAATCTTCCGCTGTCTCTGCGCGAGAAGCTGAAAGAAGAATTGCCGCTTAAAAAGTGCACTATCGAGCGCAAGCAGGTATCCGCAGAGGACGGAACGGTTAAATACCTTTTCGGTTTCGGCGGCAATGAATATGCCGAAAGCGTTTTGATGAAATATAAGTACGGATATACTATCTGTGTCTCGACTCAGATAGGCTGCAAAATGGGCTGCTCGTTCTGCGCGTCCACTTTGGGTGGTTATGTCAGAAGTCTGCTTCCGTCGGAAATCCTCGGTCAGATATATACCGCTCAGCGCGACGAGAATATCCGAATCTCCCATATTGTCCTCATGGGCATGGGTGAACCGCTTGATAATTTTGATAATGTTATGCGTTTCCTTGAGCTTGTGACCTGTGAAGACGGGCTCAACATAAGCATGAGAAATATATCGCTTTCCACCTGCGGAATAGTTCCCGGGATATACAAACTGCTTGAAAAAAAGCTTCAGCTCACGCTTTCGATATCGCTTCACGCGCCGTATAACGAGCTCAGATCAAAGATAATGCCGATCAACCGTCGGTATTCGCTCGACGAGCTGATGCCGGCGTGCCGTGAATATGCAAAGGTAACTTCGAGAAGAATATCGTTTGAATATGCAATGCTCGGCGGAGTCAATGACAGCGACGAGTGCGCTCAGAAGCTTGCGGCGCTCCTGAAGGGTATGCTGTGTCATGTCAATCTCATACCTGTCAACGAGGTTGCCGAGAGTCCTTATAAGCCGTCAGAGCCGGAGCGCATTGAACGATTTATAAGCATACTCGAAAAGAAATCGATAAATGTTACGGTAAGGCGGAAGCTCGGTTCTGATATAGATGCTTCGTGCGGCCAGCTTCGGCTTCGTAAAATAAAAGAGCAGTAAGCTCAATTCGGAATTTTCTCAATTTCCGGGGGAAGATATGAAAATTGTTGCAAAGACAGACCAGGGAAAAGTCAGAAAAGACAATCAGGATTCGTTCGCTGCGGGAGAGCTTCCCGGCGGCGTAGTTTGGGCTGTTGTCTGCGACGGCATGGGCGGCGCGGCAGGCGGAAGCGTTGCCAGCCAGACTGCCGTTAAGATGATCAGCGAAAAAATCGCCTCCGGTTATCAGCACGGAATGAGCGACAGATCGATAAAAAATCTGCTGACTTCTGTTGTCGAGAATGCCAATTCTTCTATTTATGAGATGTCATGCTCGGTAGAGAGTCTCAATGGCATGGGCACGACGGTCGTCGCCGCCATGATAAGAGACAAAGAGCTTTATCTCGTTCATGCCGGAGACAGCAGGGCTTACCGCATTTCGCAGGAGGGCATAACCCAGCTCACGAGAGATCATTCGGTTGTTCAGGATATGGTTGAACACGGCGAATTGACCCAGGAGCAGGCGAAAGATCACCCGCGAAAGAATATAATCACAAGGGCGCTCGGAGTGAGCGCGGACATAGAGACGGATTATTATCAGGATACTCTTAATGAGGGAGACGTTATTATCATTTGCACTGACGGTCTGACTAATTATGTTGAGACCGATGATATATATAATGCCACCAGAGACAATCATTATTACGAGTTTGCAGACAGGCTGATAAACCTTGCCAACGAGAACGGCGGCGGGGACAATATCACTGTTGTTGCAATGGCGTTTTAGGTTTCTGTATCCCAACAGGAGTGTGAGATTTAATGGATAATTATGTCGGAAAAAGACTTGATGGAAGGTATGAACTTCAGGAAGTCATTGGCGTTGGCGGAATGGCGGTTGTCTATAAAGCCTACGACAATATCGACGACAGGACGGTTGCCGTCAAAATTCTAAAGGATGAGTTCCTTGCAAGCGAGGAGTTTCGCCGCAGATTCAAGAATGAGTCCAAGGCGATAGCTGTGCTTTCTCATCCGAACATAGTCAAGGTTTATGATGTCAGCTACGGCGACAAGCTCCAGTATATCGTTATGGAGTATGTCGAGGGCATCACGCTCAAGGAGTATATTGAGCAGCAGGGCGTTATATCGTGGAAGGAGACCGTGCATTTTACAACGCAGATTCTCCGCGCGCTTCAGCACGCCCATGACAAGGGCATTGTTCACCGCGATATCAAGCCGCAGAACATAATGCTTCTTGAAAACGGTACTATCAAAGTTACCGATTTCGGCATCGCGAGATTCAGCAGAAGCGAAACGAGAACAATGACCGATACCGCGATCGGTTCGGTTCATTATATCAGCCCCGAGCAGGCTCGCGGAGATATAACCGATGACAAGTCAGATATCTATTCCGTCGGTGTCGTTATGTACGAGATGCTCACGGGTCAGCTGCCTTTCCAGTCGGATAATTCCGTCTCGGTCGCTATTATGCAGCTTCAGACAGACCCGGTAAAGCCGCGTGAGATAAACAGCTCCATTCCTGAGGGACTCGAGCAGATAACCATGCGCGCTATGCAGAAGAACCCGAAGGACAGATATCAGTCTGCCGCAGAGATGATTCTTGATCTTGAGGAGTTCAAGCGCAACCCCGCAATAAAATTTGACTATAGCTATTTTGTCGACAACGAGCCGACAAAGTTCGTTGACAAGACCGCACCGGTCACTGTACCCATGGCTAACTCCAGCGACACGCGTGTTATAGACAATCCGCAGCCGGCACCGGAAGAGACCAACAAGACTACAGAGAAAAACAAGATGATCCCGATTCTTTCCGGAATCGTTATCGGATTTGTCGCCGTTCTCGCGATAGTTCTTATTTGCCTGTATTCGTTTACGGATGTTTTCAACAGAAAGCTTACTGTGCCGAAGCTCATAAATAAAAACTATGCTGAGGAAATTCTCGGTAACGACGATTATAAGAACTTTGTTATCAAAGTCAACGAAGTCCAGAACAGCTTCTATGAGCCCGGTCAGGTTTATGCGCAGGATCCTGCGGCAGGCACAAAGGTTGATAAGTCCAACAATGTTATCACTGTTACTGTCGCTGTCAGCGAAGAAAAAGCATCTGTTCCGAATGTTCTCAAATATCAGCTCAACGACGCTATAACAAAGCTCAAAAACGCGGGCTTTGAGGTCTATTCCGTTCCTCAGCAGAGCACGGAAAAGGCGGGCACTGTTCTTAGCACCTCGCCGGAATACGGCAGACAGGTGTCAAAGGGCTCGACAATAACGATTTATTATGCGAGCGAGCAGGAGCTTATCGAAGTTCCCAAGCTTATAGACGAGAATGTTGAGAACGCAAAGGCTATACTCGAGTCTCTCAACCTTGTTCTTGATGATACAATAGACGAGAAGGACAGCGACAAGCCCAAGGGTACTATCATCGAACAGAGCTATGCCGAAGGCGAGAAGGTGCCTGAGGGAACGAAGGTAAGAGTTACCGTCAGCACCGGTGTCGCGGCTTCTTCTGAGGCGAATATAACTATAACGCTTCCGAAATATTCGAGCGGCACTTCTAAGTCCATAAAGGCTGCAAACAACAATAATGTCTTTATGGATCAGAGCGTTATTCTTGACGGAAGCGAGTACACCATAACCGTAAACGGCTCCGGCAGCAGCAACCACATCAAGGTCTATATTGACTCCGAGCTGTATTATGAGTGCAATGTTGACTTCACTAAGAGCCCTGCGGAGATATCAAATGTCAAGCGACATGATGTTTCCGAGAGTTCGACAATCCCCAATGTTGTCGGCAGCAATGAAGCTTCGGCGATAAGCATTCTCAAGAGTCACGGCTTTACCTCCGTTGAAGTCAATTATATAAGCGTTGTTGATTCTTCGAAGAACGGAAAGGTTATTTCTCAGACCCCGAAGAACAGCTCTAAAGCCTATCCTTTGAGCACAACAGTAACTATAACCGTCGGCAAGTTTGTCGGCTAAGGTCTTTGTTATGGCAGATGTCAAAAAAGGAATAATATTAAAAGGAATCGGTGGTCTCTACTTTGTGGAGACCGCCGATGCGGTATTTGAGTGCAAAGCCCGCGGGATATTCCGCAAAAGCGGACAGAAGCCGCTCGTCGGCGATGAGGTTGATATACTCATCGGCGAGGACGGGGCAAACAACACTATCGAAAAGATATATCCGCGCCGCAGCGAGCTGATGCGCCCGCCGGTTGCGAATCTTGACAGGCTGTTTATTCTCTCGTCCGTTCGTGACCCGAATCCGAGCACGCTGATAATTGATAAAATGACTGCGATAGCCTGCTGGAAGAATATAGAGCCCGTTATAGTAATCACAAAAGACGACCTCGGAGACACTTCCGAGCTTCGCAGTATATATGAAAAAGCGGGCATACCGTTCTTTTCGGTGTCGAGCCGCGACGGCAGGGGAGCCGACGAAGTGAAGGCTATGCTTGGCGGCCATATAAGCGCCTTTGCGGGCAATACCGGTGTCGGGAAGTCGTCGCTTCTTAATCTCATCGCCCCCGAACTTTCGCTGAAAACAGGTGAAATAAGCGACAAGCTCGGCAGAGGCAGACACACAACAAGAGCTGTTGAGCTCTATAAGCTTTGCGGCGGATATGTTGCGGATACGCCCGGATTTTCTTCCCTGACCGGCGAGAACAGCGAGATGATACCTGTTGACGAACTTCCGTTTTGCTTCCCCGAGTTTGAAAAATATCTCGGAAAATGCAGATTCACTTCATGCAGACACATAAACGACAAGGGCTGCGAAATAGTTGCCGCCGTTGAATCGGGCGAAATCAGCGAATCGCGCCACAACAGCTATATTGCGCTCTACAACGAAGCAAAAGATATAAAAGAATGGGAAAAGAAATAAAGTAACGCAAACGCCGCGCTTTGTATATAATGGACTGAAGGCGAGACTGTTATATGTAAGGGCGGTGGCGAGCGTGAGAAGATGCGGATGCGGCAGAGACGGGTCTGTATGTATCATAATAATTTCATTTGCGGCCGGGATAATCGCCGCAAAATTCTTCCCGTATTCGTTGTTCATTATTCTTATGCTCATCCTGCTTTTGCTTATCTGCACCGCCTCACGAAGTTTTTGGTGACGGAGGGTGAGAATGAGATGAAAGTGGTAGTAGTCAGAAGCCCTAAGCTTTTTTCCGGAATACTCAGACTCATTTTCGGAATAAAACGGCAGGAACAAACAACATAAAAAACGCCGGACGGCTGTGTACGCTGTCCGGCGTTTTGCTGTATATTTTTAGGGCTGAACGGTTATCGGCTTGTCTTCGCTCTCGTGCTCTATGGAAACAAAGTTGTTGCGCGGCGCATATGCCCAGCGCATTTCAAACGCCTTAACTCCGTCGAGCGGTATGTAGAGCTGATCTCTCTTGCCTCTGTAGACCTTTGCGGGAAGCTTGAGCTCGCCGCGGTCGGTCTGCGCCACGTCGCTGTCAAGCGTGAATTCCGCATTGTGGCCGTAAATGTCAAGATACACTTTGCCGGGAGTCTTTCTGACCTCACCGCCGATGAATCCGACGAGAACGGAAAGGGGAGCGAACCATATTCCGTCTTTGAACTCGCACGGGGTCGTGTACTGGCAGAGGCCGAGATCCATGCCCTTGAACTTCATTCGCGTTGTATTGTATATAGGTGCAAGTGCGGGAGGGTCAATTGAATCTGTTTCTTTGTTTATCACACAGCGGTCGGCAATGCGCCCATCATTGAGATGAGCGGTAAGCGTTATCTTCGGGCCGTCAACCTCGACGACAACGACCATAGAGACCATCTCCTCCTGAGAATAGAAGGCACTGTGCCAGACCTTCGGAACGGCGCGTGTTCCGGGCGGATTCAGATTTGAGTTGCCGAGCATATAGTGTATAGTTCCCTGAGACGGTCTGTCAAAAATTTCTTCGTTTCTGACCGGGAAGCTCCTTGAAAAATTGTGCTCATGACCCGAGAAGAGTATGTCAAGCTTTTCCATTCCCTCGCGCATGACGGGATAAGCATCATAGTTCTGGCAGTCCGAGCCGGAATAGCATATCGGGAAATGATATGATCCTATTTTCCATTGCTTATCGCAGGCGTCGAGGTCTTTTATAAGCCATTCGTTGACTTCTTCGGGACCGTTTATTCCGATTATTGCGAAATGCACGTTGCCGTAGTCAAAAGTGTAGTTCTCCGTTTTCCAGTTCTCGGAACCGTTATAGGCATATGAGCCTTTGAACTGGTTGTCAAAGAACTCCGCAGGCTCGGCGTAATATCTGCCTATGGCATTTTTATAGTCCTTGAATCCGCGGTTGTCGTGGTTGCCGAGAGTCATCATAAACGGGATGCGCTCGGATATTCCGATAAGTCCGCTGAATGCTCCGTTCCACTGAACCTCGTGCTGTCCGCAGTCGGTGTTGTCGCCGCCGGTCAGAATGAAGCGCGTGTCTGGGTTCTTTTCGAGCATTTCTTTGACAAATCCGTTGAAATGCGAATAGTCCGGGCAGTCAAACGGCTCGCCCTTCTGCTGATCCGATACACAGAGGAATTTGAATTTCGTGAGATTCTCGGGCGCGGTTGAAAAATAGAATTCTTCGCTCCTGTGTTTGTCATTGCCGCAGGTGTAGAAATATTTAGTGTCCGGCTTGAGCCCTGTGAGGTCTGCCCAGAACATATTGCTTATGTCGATGTCGCTCTTGAAAACTTCCGTCGCCGCATCGGCGCGCATAACTTCACTGCTGCCGTCCTCGCGGTAGAGAACATAGCCCTCCTTGATATCTGTGCAGGTTCTCCAGGTGACGGTCATCGAGGTTGCGGCGTCGCCCTTTATGCTGAGCATTATGTGGTCGGGCTGTTCCGTTGAACCTCTTACGGGTTTAACTGCTTGACTCATTTTGATCTCCTTGTCTGAAAATATAATATGACGCTGTAATGTTTCGTACAGCGTCTTTTGTTTAGTTGAAAGGTGTGCTTATCCTGTTATATCTGAAGTTTGTTACCTCACCGCGCTGACTGCATCTGTAGATGCTCATGACAAGTCCTATCGCGATATATATGCAGAGGTTTGAGGAGCCGCCTGAACTGAAAAACGGCAGAGTGATACCGATGCAGGGGAGAAGCTTTAAACACATTCCGATATTCATGATAGCCTGCGAGCCTATCATAACCGCAGTGCCGTAGCAGATGAGCGAACCCATATTTGTGTTAGCCTGTTTGCCGACAAATACTATCTTGACTATTATCAGCGCTATAAGCGCAAGAGCTGCAAAAGCGCCGACAAATCCGAGCTCTTCGCCGATAACCGAGAATATCATATCACTGTCGTTGACAGGAACAGAGTGTGACTGGGTATATGCGCCTTTAAGGAATCCTCGACCGAAAAATCTTCCGCTGCCGATGGCGTTGACGCTTTGCTGCTGCTGAAAGATGTATTTCTTATAAAGCGCCGTGTCAAGCTTGCTCGGGGCATATACGGCAAGAATACGGCCCTTCTGGAAGTCGCTGAAGAATGCGAACCAGAGCACGGGAACCGCCGCAAGGATTACAGCTCCTGCAGCCGCAAAATATCTTGCGGCAAGACCCGATGCAAACATCATACCGATGAATATCGAAACGAATACGAGCGCAGAGCCGAGGTCGCCGGTCAGAATGACAAGCAATGCCGGAACTCCGCCGTGAACACAGAGAAGCAGAGCGTTCTTGAGTTTGTTTATATCTTCGCCGACATAGTCGAGATGAACGGCGAATGTTATTATAAACGCTATCTTGAAAAGCTCGGACGGCTGGAAGTTGATGACTTTGAAATCGAACCATGTTCTTGCATCCGGTCTGTCTGCTGTTCCGCTGCCGAACGGGAAAAGCAGAAGCATCATCAGCAGGCACACGCCGCCGATTATCATCCAGAAGCGAAGAACTATTTCATAGTCGATAAATGATATGACTATGCACATCGCCACACCGACAATCACTGCGAGCAGCATGACAAGCGTCGTACGGCTGATAAGGCTTCCGTCCTCAAGGCTGCTGTATGTGGCGCTGTAGACCATAAGAACGCCGAACAGCGATGTCAGAAGGCAGAGCGACATCAGCAGTTTGTCCGTAGTTTTTAATCCTCTTTTGATTGCCTGAAGTATGTTCATTGGCAGCTCCTTAGAAATTATACTGATATTATAAAGCGAAATTTAATCAAATTCAAGTAAAATACTTTTATATCTTTGATTTGTGTGATATAATTATTTGAATTTAATGCAAGGCAGCGGTATTTTTCAGATGAAGACGGTTTTTCATTCTTATTCTTCAAAACAGACCGAGGAGTTCGGCTCTCAGCTCGGCAAAAGCCTCAAAGCCGGGGATGTTGTCGCCCTGTTCGGTGATCTCGGCGCAGGCAAGACTGCGTTTACCAGAGGACTCGCACACGGAATGGGCTTTGACGGCGAAGTCAGCAGCCCGACCTTTGCGCTTGTGCATGAATATCCGGCGGATATACCGATTTATCATTTTGACATGTACAGGATTACTACCTGGGACGATCTTTATTCAACCGGATTTTTTGATTATCTTGACATGGGCGGTGTGCTCGTGATTGAGTGGAGCGAAAATATCGAGAACTGTCTGCCCGAAAATTCGATAAGAGTTTCAATATCCAAGAATGATAACGAGAATGAACGCATAATTACTTTGGAGAGGGGTGCTGAAATTGAAGATACTCGCGCTTGATTCGTCCGCAAAAACAGCGAGCGCCGCTATAACCGACGGCGAGCAGCTGATAAGCGAAGCGTTTGTCAATGCCGGACTCACGCACAGTGAGACTCTTCTTCCTATGGTCGATTCCGTTCTCAGCCTCGCATGCCTCACAATGTCAGATATTGACGGATGCGTTATAACCGACGGTCCCGGTTCGTTTACTGGTATAAGAATAGGTACCGCCGCCGTGAAGGGGCTTGCAATGCCCAATGAGACGAAGTGCTGCGGCGTGTCCACTCTCAAGGCGATGGCTTATAATCTGCGCTATGATAACTGCATTGCCTGCTGTGCAATGGATGCAAGATGTTCGCAGGTCTATTCAGCAATATTCCGCTGTTTTGACGGAAAAGTCGAGAGATTGACCGAAGATGACGCAATTCCCGCATCAAAACTTCCGGAAATACTTGAAAAATATGCAAATGAGCGTATAATTTGTGTCGGAGACGGAGCGCATATCGCTTATCAGGCTGTTAAAGACAGTTTTAAGAGCGTTAGCCTCGCGCAGGGCAGTAGGCGTTTTCAGCGTGCATACGGAGCCGCTTGCGCCGCCGTGTGCGAGAATATGGACTTCATTCCTCCGGCTCAACTTTTGCCCGTATATCTGAGACCTTCGCAGGCGGAGCGCGAACTCAGCCTGAAAAAGTCTCATAATCAATAAATCAAAAGGAGAAATTATCATGATAGCTCTTGCTGCTGACCATGCAGGATATCCTCTCAAGGAGGAAATCAAAAAACATCTTTTGGAGAGAGGCTTCGATGTCAAGGACTTCGGAACTGACAGCGACAAGTCCGTTGACTATGCTGTTTTCGCGAAGATAGCGGGCGAGGCAGTCGCGTCCGGCGAGTGCAAGCTCGGCATTTTCTGTTGCGGTACCGGCGTCGGCATCTCGATGGCGGCAAATAAGGTCAGAGGAGTCAGAGCTGCAAACTGCGCAGATACTTTCTCCGCGCGCATGACAAGACTCCATAACGACGCAAATGTCCTTTGCCTCGGCAGCAGAGTTATAGGCGCAGGTCTTGCGCTTGATATGGTCGATCTCTTTGTTGACACGCCTTTCAGCGGCGAGGAGAGACACCAGAGAAGAATCGACCAGGTCATGGCTATAGAGAACGAGAAGTTCTCAAAATAAAGAAGTCAGAAATTTTCAAATTATATATATCTGGAGGAGTTCAAAAATGGCAAACATAACAATAACAAATCACCCGCTTATTCAGCATAAGCTGTCTATCCTCAGAGACAAGCACACCGCTTCCAAAGAGTTTCGCACTCTTGTTGGCGAGATTGCTATGCTCATGTGCTACGAGGCTACAAGGGACCTTCCTCTCAAGGATGTTGAGATTGAGACT
The DNA here is from genome assembly GCA_963592475.1 of bacterium. Classification (GTDB taxonomy): domain Bacteria; phylum Bacillota; class Clostridia; order Oscillospirales; family Acutalibacteraceae; genus CAG-177. The sequence goes on along the minus strand of CAVAWW010000003.1, from coordinate 47,421 downwards.
CCCGTTTCCAAGATGACCACAAAGGCTCTTGCGGGCAAGAAGCTCGCTTTTGTCCCGATTCTCAGAGCCGGTCTCGGTATGGTTGACGGTGTTCTGACCCTTGTTCCTTCCGCCAGAGTCGGTCACATCGGTCTTTACCGCGACCCCGCAACCCTGCAGCCTGTTGAATATTATTGCAAGCTGCCCAGTGATATCGGTGAGCGCGATGTTATTGTTCTCGATCCCATGCTTGCCACCGGCGGCTCGGCTATCGATGCTATAACCCAGATTAAGAAGAGAAATCCCAAGTCGATAAAGTTCATGTGCATCATTGCGGCTCCCGAGGGACTTGAGGCTCTCAGCAAGGCTCATCCCGATGTTGATATCTTCGCCGCTGCAAAGGACGAGAAGCTCAACGATCACGGCTATATCGTTCCCGGTCTCGGTGATGCCGGCGACAGAATCTTCGGCACGAAATAATTGCACTTGCAATACCCGGACTATTATGTTATAATCATTTCAGTAAATTTTGGAGGTGTTATATCATGAAACACATCAAGACCATCAATGCTTCGAATCTTAAAGAGAGCGCTGCTAAGGGCGGCTGCGGCGAGTGCCAGGCTTCCTGCCAGTCAGCTTGCAAGACTTCCTGCACCGTTGCTAACCAGAAGTGCGAGAAGTAATCTGATTTGAACGTAAATTAGGGGCAGGCTTTGCGCCTGTCCCTAAAATTCTGTCTGAAACAATTTGCCGATAGTAATGCGGCTAAAAGGAGCGAAAGCGGGGAGACCCGGCGTATATGATACATAAATATTTTCTCAACGGCTACTATATAGTCATTGACACAAACAGCGGCGCCGTTCACATTGTGGACGAGCTTGCATACAGACTGCTTGACTTCTTCACGGAAAAGCTCAAGGGCGAATGTCCCGATGAGATTATCTCAACTCTTGTAAATGAGGGCTTTGATAAGCGGGATATCATCGACACTTATGCCGAACTCAAGGCGCTGTGCGATGATGATTCCCTTTTCTCAGAGGATACCTACAGACCCTTTGCGGATATGCTCACTGAGGCTCCGATAAAGTCGATGTGCCTCAACATATCCCATGACTGCAATCTCCGCTGTGAGTATTGCTTTGCCGCTCAGGGCGACTTCGGCCACGGCAGAAAGCTCATGCCTTTTGAGGTCGGCAAGGCCGCGATAGATTTCCTTATCAAACATTCCGCAAACAGACATAATCTCGAGCTTGATTTCTTCGGCGGCGAGCCGCTTATGAATCTCGATGTCGTGAAAAAAGTTGTTGAGTATGCAAGGTCGATCGAGAAAGAGCACAACAAGAATTTCCGTTTTACAATGACTACAAACGGTATTCTGCTCGACGATGATAGTATCGATTTTATCAACCGCGAGATGTCGAACGTCGTTCTCTCGCTCGACGGCAGAAAAGAAGTAAACGACCGTCTGCGCCCGACCGTCAACAAGAAGGGCAGCTACGACATAATCGTTCCGAAGTATCAGAAGCTTGTCGCCGAGAGAGGGGACAAGGAATATTATGTCCGCGGTACATTTACTAAATATAATCTTGACTTCACCGATGATGTCATGCATCTCAACGAGCTTGGATTTGACCAGATCTCTGTCGAACCCGTTGTGACAGATCCCGAGCTGCCTTATGCGCTGACCGAAAGTGATCTTCCGGCTATCGCAGAGGAATATGAGAAGCTTTCAAAGATACTTATAGAGCGGAAGAAAAACGGTACGAGCTTCAACTTCTTCCATTTCATGATTGACCTTGATCAGGGTCCGTGCGCTATAAAGAGACTTCGCGGATGCAGCTGCGGCAACGAGTATGTCGCCGTCACTCCCGAGGGCGATATCTATCCCTGTCATCAGTTTGTGGGTATGGATGAGTGGAAGATGGGCAGCGTGCTTGACGATTCTATCGACTACAAGATGAAGAAGATGTTCTCTAAGGCGAACATCTACTCAAAAGAAGAGTGCGCCGATTGCTGGGCGAAGTTCTATTGCAGCGGCGGGTGCAACGCAAATAATATGCAGTATAACAACACTATCTTCAAGCCGCACAAGCTCTCCTGCGCTCTCGAACAGAAGAGACTTGAGTGTGCGATAATGATAAAAGCCGCTCTTGCGGACGAATAAAAGTATAGCTCGGGATGTAAAAGTCCCGGGCTTGTTTTATGCACGAAAAAATCCCTCGGAAGTTTTACCTCCCGAGGGACATTTGTTATTCTATTGCTTATTTGCTGCTGTTGCTCATTGCGAGGCGCTGCTTGAAAGATTTGAGGTAAGACTTGAGAGCCTTGTCAAGCTTCTTGTCGTTCTTCTCGAGCTTGTACTCATCGGAGCCCTCAAGCTCGGTCAGCTTCTTCTCAAAGTCCTCGCTGGACTTCTTGGAGCGAATTGTGCTCTTCCAGGCGTAATCCTTGCCCGAATAGAACATGATGTGATAACCGTACTCGGACTCGATTATGCCGGTGTCGCCGACCTTTCTGCTGCTGTCGGTAGCCCAGTTGCGGAAAGACTCAACATAGTTGGAGTTTGCAGTGATGCCGCTGATAAGTCCGCCGTCTGCTGCGCTTCCGGTGTCCTTAGACTTCTCTTTTGCAAGAGCTGCGAACGAATCCTCGGTCTTTGCACCGCTCTGCCACTGCTTGTAGATCTCTTCTGCGGAAGCCTTTGCCGCCTTCTTCTGCTCGTCGGTAGCCTCTGAGCTGGAGCTGGTGTCATCGGTGAAAGAAATAAGTATATGTCTTACATTCGCCGCCATGGGAGCGTAGCTGCCCTTGTTGATGTAGAGGATAACATAGGAAGTTACATTGCCGTCGCTGCCGACCTCAAAGAGCTTGACATCGCCGGATTTTCTTGCGCTGTCAAATGCCCACTTAGCGGCATCCTCGGAGACATAGGAGGTGATGGTTGACTTTGCGGCCTCGTTGAGGGCGGTTGCGGACTCCGCGTCATAGTTTTCGGTGGAGCTGTTCTTTTTCTTTGCCTGCTCAAGGAAAGCCTTTTCGCTGGTGCAGGCTTTGAGAGCGGCTTCTGCTTCAGACTTGACCTTTGCGGCAGCTGCCTTCTGGCGGGTGGCAAGCTGTTCGTCGGACTCGCCGTCCTTTGCGGTGAGAGTTTCTATCGCGAACGAAAGGGTTCTTGCGTCAACCGCGTTATATGCGCCGGGATCCTTGTCGTAGACAGCTTTTATGTCGGCGGCGCTGTAAGAATCGGTGAGCTTCTTTGAGATGTCGCTCTGGTATCTGGAAACGATATTCTGCATCTCAAGCTGCTTGCGCAGGAACTTCTCGTTTATACCCTTGCCGTAGCTCGCCTTGAGGTAGGCGTTGAGAGAGTATTTCTTCTCTGCGGCGGTATTTCTGAGCTCCTCGACCTGATCGTCAATTGATTTCTGCTCGTCGTCTGTGAGCTTGTAGCCTGCCTTGATAGCTTCGGCATAGAGAATCTTGTAGGTCTGGAGGGCGGAGATGGTCTCATTCTTGAGATAATCGGAAAGAAGCATTTCTTTTCCGTCGGCATCGGTGCCGTAGTTCTGCTCATCCGGCGACTTTGTCGGGTCAATGCCGATGTTCATGCCGTACATTGCGTACTGCTGAGCGTATGAGTAGATATTGTTGAGATACTGGCTGTAGTAATATGTAAACTCAACTTCCGAAACGCGTATGTCATCGCCAACGGAGAATACGGTGGTATTCTTCTTGATAACGGCAGTATCGTCAAGAATTTTCCATACGATGCCGCCTGCAACTACAACGGCGAGAACGATGGCAACTACCATCTTGACTATCTTTGCCGCCGCTTTGCTCTTCTCGCTCTTTTTCTGACTCTTTTTCGCAGACTGAGCGAGGCGGGCCTTTCTGTCGTCACGGTATGACTCGGCAGAAGTCCGCTGAGTGTCTTTGTTTGCCATTCTTTTTCATCCTTTTCTTTGTTAAGGTTGATTTGACCTGACGGTCTATAACATTCTTATTCTATACTATTTTATTAGTTTTGACAAGCCGAATTTGCAAGTTTTATAGTTAGTTCATAATCAAATCACAGCTCGCCGTTAAGAAATGCGTCTTTGAACCACACATTCCTGACTTCAAACTGCTTGCCGTTGAGATAGTTGAGCGACTGCGCATCGGTGACAAAGTCAAACCTGAGCTTGTATGAATACAGAAATTGCTTTTTATATCCGCTCTCCTTGTTCATGGAGTTGCGCCCGTATTTTCCGTCGCCGAGCAGGGGATGACCTATCGACGCAAAATGAGCTCTTATCTGGTGTGTGCGCCCCGTCAGCAGTTCGACCTCAACGAGGCTCATATTTTTATTTTCCGCGAGCACGCGGTATTTTGTCTTTATTTCTTTAGAACCGTCTGTCTGACGGGTGAATACTTTGACAAGATTCTTCTTTTCGTCTTTTGTCAGCCAACCGTGCAGAATGCCTTCTTTTTCCTTCAATGTTCCGTGGACAACACAGAGGTAGAATTTCTTTATTTCCCTGTCCTTGAGCTTCTGGTTCATGATTCTCAGGGCTTCCGCGTTCTTTGCGGCCATGACTATTCCGCCCGTGTTGCGGTCGATTCTGTTTATTAGAGCCGGCGCAAAGGAGTTTTCGTCTGACGGGTCATACTCGCCCTTTTCGTAGAGATACCGCTTGATTCTGGTCAGCAGTGTGTCGTTGTATTCGCGCTCGTCCGGGTGCGAAAGAAGTCCGACTTTTTTGTCGAGCAGCATTATATTCTCGTCTTCGTAGATGACCGTGAGATTAGTCGAAGCGTGCATGAAATCATATCTGTCGAACCGCTGCTCGAAAAATTCGTCGTTTATGTACATATCCACTTTGTCGCCTTCTTTCAGGCGCGTGGATATTTCACACCGCTTGCCGTTGAGCTTTATGCGCTTGAGTCTGATGTATTTGTACATCAGTGAATCGGGAAGATTCGGAACGGTCTTTTTTATGAATTTGTCAACGCGCTGATTGGCGTCGTTTTTTCCTATAGTAAAACTTTTCAATTGCCGTTCCTCCCGCCGGATGATTTTACGAATTTTATCGCGCCCATCGCCGCTTTTGCGCCCTCTCCAACGGCGACGCTTACCTGAAGCAGCCCGCCCGTGCAGTCTCCGGCGGCGAAAAGCCCCGGCAGCCCCGCTGACATATCGGCGCCGACTTTTACCGAGTTTCCCTCAACGGGTGCGCCGACTTTCTTTGCAAGGTCGCTTGCGGCAGCGCTCCCGAGCGCGATAAACAGCCCGGAGATAGGCAGGCTAGAACCGTCTTTGAATTTAACTCCGCTGAGCCTGTTTTCGCCGTAAAGTGAATCTATCGGATCGGTTATGATTTTTATATTGCCGAAGTCTCCGTTCGGTTCGACGCCGTTTGTGAGCAGAGTAACACTTTCTGCGACTCCCGAAAGATTGCCTATCTCGTGCAGTGCATATGCGCCGTTTCCGAGCACTGCAACATCTTTTCCGCGATAGAAAAACGCATCGCAGACCGCACAGTAGCTGACGCCTTTTCCCTCGAATTCTTTTATGCCGGGAATGGTAACACTTTTCCTCGCCGAGCCGGTTGCGATTATAACGGCAGGGGAGATAAAGTTATCTTCCGAGCATGATACGGTGTAATCGCCGTTCCAACCGAGCGAAAAAACCTCTTCTTCGAATATATCCGCCCCCAGCTCCTTTGCCTGCTCAACGCCGCGTTTTACAAGCTCTGCGCCGGAAATTGCTCCTGTGCCGAAATAATTCTCTATCTTTTCCGCTTTTTCCAGCGCTCCACCGTCCTTGCCGATAACGGCGCAGGTGAGCCCTGCGCGCTTTATATAGAGCGCCGCCGACAGTCCGGCAGGGCCGCTGCCGATGATAGCTATATCGTAGTGCCTGTTCATATGTGCCTCCGATTAGAATAACATATGATGATTATAGCCTATTTTCAGTTTTATTAACAGCCTTGAAAGAAAAATTTTTTATTAACACGGATTTTGTAAATATACAGAAGTTTTTATATTATTAAGCTTGTACAAATTCGCTTTTCGTTGTATAATAAACTGATTAAAGATTTTTCGGAGGAGAACTGATTTGCCGCTTTCCAAAGACAGAAACATAGTTGTTCCGCAGGAGGAGCTCGACAGACAGATGGAGTTCTGCGGACTTGTACATACAGTGCTTGAAACGCGCCTTGACGGGCGTAGGCCGCTCGCTTATGTCCACACTTTCGGCTGCCAGGGCAACGTTGCCGACAGTGAGAGACTCAAGGGGTTGCTTGAAAAAATGGGCTTCGGTTTCACCGAAGAGCCGGAAAACGCGGATATATCGCTTTTTAACACCTGCGCCGTCCGCGAGCACGCCGAAGACAGACTCTTCGGAAATGTCGGTGCACTCAAGAAAATAAAAGAGAAGAATCCCGACTTCAAAATAATCCTCTGCGGATGCATGATGCAGCAGGAGAGAGTAGCCGAAAAGATTCAGAAGAGCTATCCGTTTGTCGATATAGTTTTCGGCACTCATGCCGCACATAAATTCCCTGAGCTGCTTTACCGCGCTCTGTCTACCGGCAAGCGTGTATTTGATATCGAAAATTCCGACGGCGTTATCGCGGAGGATTTGCCTCTGCACAGAGACAGCACTTTTAAAGCGTGGCTGCCGATAATGTACGGGTGCAATAATTTCTGCACTTACTGCATAGTTCCCTATGTCCGCGGACGCGAGCGCAGCCGCAGCAGCGATATTATAATCAGCGAGGCGCGCGAGCTTGTCAGGAGCGGATATAAAGAGATAACCCTGCTCGGGCAGAATGTCAATTCCTACGGAAACGACCGCGAGGGCGAGATGAATTTTGCATCTCTTCTGCGCGAGATAAATAATATCGACGGCGATTTTATTATACGCTTTATGACCTCGCACCCGAAAGACTGCACGCACGAGCTGCTTGATACCATGGCTCAGTGCGAAAAGGTTGCGAAGCATCTGCATCTTCCTGTCCAGTGTGGAAACGACAGAGTGCTAAAAGCAATGAACCGCGGATATACGGCCGAAAAGTATCTCTCCCTGCTCGAATACGCCCGCAGCGTCATGCCGGAGCTTTCGGTGACGAGCGATATAATTGTCGGTTTCCCCGGCGAGACTTACGAAGAGTTTCTTGACACTGTGAAACTTATTGAAAAAGCGCAGTACACATCGCTTTATACTTTCATTTTCTCACCCCGCGAGGGCACCCGTGCCGCAAAGATGGACGACCCCGTTTCGCGAGAAGAAAAAGGCAAGTGGTTCTCGGAGCTTTGTGCCGCGCAGGAGAAGATTGCGGCGGCGCGGACTTCCGCGATGGTCGGCAGGGAATACCGCGTTCTCTGCGAATCAAAAGCCAAGAAGGACGGCTATATATCGGGCAGAACGCAGGGGAATATAATAATTGAGTTTCCGGCGGACGAGTCGGTTATAGGCTCATTCAGAACAGTCAGAGTGACCGAAGCTCTGATATGGATGCTCAAAGGCGAACTTGCCGATTAAAAACGCTATATCTCCGCTTTGCGGATAATGATATAAGATAAAATTCAAGGAGTACAGTTATGGACATCATCAAACTTACAAGAGAACTCGGCGCAGCTATCCAGCAGGATGACAGATACGCAAAGTTCCAGGCGGCTCAGAAGGCAAACGAAGAGGACAAGGATCTCAACGACCTCATGGGCAAGATCCAGCTCGTTCATATGTCTTATCAGCATGAGGCAAGCAAGGAAGATGCCAATGAGCAGAAGCTTGCTGCATACGAGACCGAGTTCAACGATCTCTACAAGAAGGTCATGGAGAACGAGCATATGCGCGACTATGAAGTCGCAAGAGCCGAGATAGATGAAATGATGCATTATATCACCGGCATCCTCGCTCTTTGCATCCAGGGCGAAGATCCCGCAACCTGCGAGCCCGAAGAAGAGCACCACCACTGCGGCGGAGACTGCTCCGGCTGCTCGGGCTGCTGATTATTGCATATCCTGCTCCGCGGGCAACACCCGCGGAGCCGAAAGCTTTTTATTTTGCGGCACAGCCGCTGAGAGGACGGTATCGGAATGGCAGAGCTTTCTCCGATGATGAAACAGTATTTTGAAACCAAAAAGAAATATCCCGATACGATACTGATGTTCAGACTCGGTGATTTCTACGAGATGTTCTTTGACGATGCGGTAACTGCGTCGCGCGAACTCGAACTTGTGCTGACAGGCAGAGCCTGCGGGCAGGAGGAGCGCGCCCCGATGTGCGGAGTGCCGTTTCACAGTGCAGACAGCTATATGGCGCGCCTTGTTGCAAAGGGCTACAAAGTTGCCATATGCGAGCAGATGGAGGATCCCGCACTTGCAAAGGGTCTTGTCAAGCGCGAAGTCGTCAGAGTTCTGACTCCCGGTACGGTCATTGAAAACAGTATGCTCAACGAGGGCAGAAACAATTTCCTCGCGAGCGTGTATTTTACGGGCGAGTCGGCGGGTGTCTGCTTTATAGATGTCTCGACGGGTTCCGTCAACCTGACCGAGCTTGCCGCTCCCGCGCTTCCCGATAAGATAATCAACGAGATAGGCAGATTTATGCCCAGCGAGATAGTTTTCAACTCCGCATCTTCCTCTCTTACCAAGGTGTTCTCGTTCATTTCAAACAAGACCGAAGCTCTTGCACAGGAGCTCGGCGACAATTATTTCGACCCGCAGTCAAGCGCCGAAATAATACTCAGACATTTCAAAAAAGACAGTCTCTCCGAACTTGAACTCAACGAGACGGGCGCGGCGGTTCCGGCACTCGGAGCGGCGCTCAAATATCTCACCGAAGTTCAGCGCAACGATCTCGATAACATATCTTCGATATCGTTCTATTCGGAACTCAATTTCATGCGCCTCGATGTTGCGGCTCTGCGCAATCTCGAAATAGTCGAGACTCTCAGAAACCGCGAAAAACGCGGCTCTCTGCTCTGGGTGCTAGATAAAACCCGCACACCGATGGGCAAGCGAATGATCCGCGCGTGGCTCGAACGCCCGCTGCTCAGCATGGCGCGCATAACAAAGCGCCATAACGCCGTGGCAGAGCTTGTCTCTCAGCCTATGGCGAGACAGGAGCTCAGCGAAAGCATGTCGGGCATACATGATCTCGAGCGCCTTATAACAAGAATATCGTTCGGCACTGCCAGTGCAAAGGATCTGCGTGCGCTTGCGCTCGCGGCATCGTGTCTGCCGGAGCTCAAAGAAAAAGTCTCGGCGCTCTCGTCCTCTCTGATGCAGGAGTGTGCCGAAAATATGGACACGCTTTCCGATATCCATGAGTTGATAGATGCCGCGATAGTTGAAGAGCCGCCGTTTTCCGTTCGCGAGGGCGGCATGATAAAGGACGGCTTCCATCCGGAGCTTGATTCTCTGCGTGATATAGTGCTCAACGGCAAGGATTATATTGCCGCCATTCAGCAGCAGGAGCAGGAAAAGACCGGAATAGCGAAACTTAAAATAGGATATAACAGGGTATTCGGCTACTACATAGAAGTGCCCAACGCTTACAAAGAGCTTGTACCCGATGAATATATAAGAAAACAGACTCTTGCAAATTGCGAGAGATTTATTACTCAGGAGCTAAAAGACCTCGAGGCAAAAGTCCTCGGAGCACAGGACAGAATAGTCAAGCTCGAATACGAGATTTTTGACGATATCAGAAAGCGCACCGGCGCAGAGCTTGCCAGAGTTCAGCGTACCGCTGCAGCAGTGGCGCAGCTCGATGTTCTCTGTTCATTTGCTCAGGCTGCGCTCGAAAATAACTATGTCTGCCCTCAGATGTCCGCAGAGCCGGTTATAAAGATAAACGAAGGACGCCATCCCGTTGTTGAAAAAATGCTCAACGGCGAACCGTTTGTCCCGAATGATACTATTCTCGACTGTGCCGACGACCGCTGTGCGATAATAACCGGTCCCAATATGGCAGGTAAGTCCACATATATGCGTCAGGTCGCACTCGTCTGCGTCATGGCGCAGGCAGGAAGCTTTGTTCCCGCCGTGAGCGCGGAGCTCGGAATAGTTGACAGCGTGTTTACTAGAATCGGCGCATCCGACGACCTTTCAGCCGGACAGTCGACGTTTATGGTCGAGATGAGCGAGGTTGCATCGATACTCAATAACGCAACTTCGAGAAGCCTTATAATTTTTGACGAGATAGGAAGAGGCACTTCCACTTTCGACGGCATGAGTATTGCGCGAGCCGTGCTCGAATATGCTGCGGACAAAAAGCGCATCGGTGCAAAGACCCTTTTCGCAACACATTATCATGAGTTGACTGAGCTTGAGGGTCAGATAGACGGTGTCAAGAACTACAATATAGCCGTCAAAAAACGCGGCGATGATATAACCTTCCTGCGCCGCATAGTGCGCGGCGGAGCGGACGGAAGCTACGGAATCGAGGTCGCGAAGCTCGCCGGAGTTCCGAAGCCGGTTGTCGAGAGGGCGAAAAAAGTTCTCAAAGAACTCGAAGAGAGCGGACTTGTGCTCGTTCGCGACCGTGAACCGAGCACAGCTGTTGAACCCGATGCCGGGCAGATTTCGTTCGGTCAAAACAGTTCAAATGAGATAGTCGAAAAACTCAAAGTGCTCGATGTCAACACGCTGACGCCGATAGAGGCAATGGGCGTGCTGTATGAGCTGACAAAGAGCGCAAAAGAAATATAACAGGAGGAAACCATGCCGAAGATAAAAGTCCTGCCAAAAGAAATAGCGGAGCTTATTGCCGCGGGCGAAGTTGTCGAAAGACCCGCGTCCGTTATAAAAGAGCTTATGGAGAACGCAATAGATGCGGGCTCTTCTTCGGTCACGGTTGAAATAAAAAACGGCGGAATAACTTATATCCGCGTAACCGATAACGGATGCGGAATAAGCCGTGATGATATACATACAGCGTTTATCAGCCACGCCACAAGCAAGATAAGCACGCGCGACGATCTCTATGCCATAGGTACTCTCGGATTCAGAGGCGAAGCGCTCGCGTCTATAGCCGCGGTTTCAAATGTCGAAGTGCTCACAAGAACGCCCGAAGAAGAGACCGGGACGCGCTATTGCATCAGTGCGGGCGAAGAGACGCTTGTCGATGATGCAGGATGCCCGCTCGGCACGACAATAGTTGTCCGTGATCTTTTCTTCAACACTCCCGCGAGAATGAAGTTCCTCAAAAAAGATGTGTCCGAGGCTAACGCGGTCGCAAGCATAGTTGATAAAATTGCGCTCTCAAACCCGGATGTTTCGATAAGATTTATAAGAGAGGGCAAGAGCGCCCTGTTTACCTCCGGAAGCGGCGACCTCAAAACCGCAGCCTATGAGATTTTCGGCAAGGACTTTGCCGATGGACTTATTGAAGCGGATTACAGCTTTGAATCGGTGCAGATAAGCGGACTTATCTCAAAGCCGACAAAATCGCGCCCGAACCGCAATATGCAGTTCTTCTTCGTCAACGGCAGACTCGTGAAGTCGGGTACGGCTTCGGCGGCGCTGAGCGAAGCATATAAAAATTCAATAATGGTCGGCAAGTTCCCGTACTGCGTGCTCAACATAACAACAGCGCCCGGACTTGTCGATGTAAATGTCCATCCCGCAAAGACGGAAGTCCGCTTTGCAAACGAGCGCACTGTTTTCAGCGCGATATATTATGCCGCAAAAAATGCACTCGAACGCAGAGATGAAGCGCCGAAAGTATCTATTCCGAGAACACCGCAGGCGGAACTCTTCGAGCCTGCACGCCCAAAGACAGAGCAGATGAGACTGCCGGAAAAGCAGCCTGATTTCTGGAACCGTATGTCATCTTCCGAATACCGTTCGGCGCAGCAGACGGAAAAGCCGAGATATAGCTATCCGCAGCAGTCTGCACCCGCACCGCGCGAGGATATTGTGTCTGTCGCAAGCCCCGATAAAAAGCCTGAAACGGCGGATACGGAGCCGTCGACCATTCAGCATTTTCTTGACGCTCAAAGGGCAAAAAAAGAAGAGACCGCCGTCATTGAAGCGGATATACGGCTGGAGCTTTCGGAAAAAGCCGCAACGCTTCCCGACGAAAAGCCGGAAGAAACGGCTCGGGCTCTCGATGCGGCTGTTGACGAGAAGCCTGCGGAGCTGCCCGTAACCGTTATCGGAGAGGCGTTCAAAACATACATTATTGTTCAACAAGGGGAGAGCATCTTTCTTGTTGACAAGCACGCTGCACATGAGAGAATGTTGTTCAACGAGCTTGTCAAAAACGACACCAAGCGTTCCACTCAGATGCTTTTGACCCCGATAACCGTAACGCTCAGCAAAGAGGAATATTCCGCGGTGCTCGATAATCTCGATATGCTCATGCAGGCGGGCTTTGCGGTTGAAGACTTCGGATATTCCGTTGTTATAGTCCGCGAATGCCCAATGGAGATATCCGCTGATGAAGTTCCCGATGTTGTCGCAGAGCTTGCCGGATATCTTGTTGAAAACAGGCAGAAGCTCATATCCGAAAAGAAAGAGTGGCTGTTCAGCCTCATGGCGTGCAAGGCGGCGATAAAAGGCGGAATGTACACTACCGAATACGAACGCGAGCTGTTTATAAAGCGCCTGTTCGCGAGCCCCGAGATAAGATACTGTCCGCACGGCAGACCCGTTATGATTGAGATAACCAGGCGTGAATTGGAGAAGAACTTTGGACGAGCGTAAGAAAATAAAAATAGCCGCTGTCGTCGGTCCAACAGCATCGGGCAAGACAAAGCTCGCAGTGGATATCTGCCACGCGCTCAACGGCGAGGCGGTCTCCTGCGATTCGATGCAGATATATAAATATATGGATATCGCCACCGCAAAGCCAACGGTTCAGGAGATGTGCGGGATACCTCACCATATGCTCGATTTTCTAGAACCCGGCGAAAAATACAGCGTTGCCGCTTACTGTGCGGAAGCGGGTAAGTGCATAGACGATATATCCGGCAGGAGAAAGCTTCCCGTGCTCGTCGGCGGAACAGGGCTCTACTATTCTTCACTTATTGACAACATTTCATTTGCCGACGAGGACGACGATGCTTCAATACGCAGTGAGCTTGAGCGCCGCGCGGAGAGTGAAGGCATTAAAACGCTCCACAGGGAACTCTCGGCTATCGACCCGGAAACCGCCGCGCAGCTTCACCTCAACAATCGCGGACGGATTATAAGAGCGCTCGAGGTCTATTATAAGACCGGAGTCACGATGAGCGAACAGCAGCGCAGATCAAGACTTGCTGAGCCAAAATATGACTGCACGGCGATATGTCTCGATGTGCGCGGCAGACAGTTTTTATATGACAGGATCGACCGCCGAGTCGATATAATGGTTGAAAACGGTCTTATCGAAGAGGCGAAACGTTTCCTCTCCGGCGAGCTTGGTAAAACATCAGGGCAAGCTATAGGCTATAAAGAATTGCAGCCCTATTTCAACGGAGAAATATCGCTTGATGATGCAATAGATAATCTCAAGCGCTCCACGCGCCGTTATGCCAAACGCCAGCTGACATGGTTCAGGCGCGACGAGAGAATAACACATCTGTATATAGACGAAATGTCATACGACGAACTGCTAAAGACGGCAGTCGGGATAATAGAAAGGGGGATCGCAGAATGAAGAAAGTTAAAGTGAGCAAAAAAGGCGTAAGAAAAATAGTCGCTGCCGTTGCTGCGCTTCTGGCTGTGGTAGTGTTATGCTATGAGATAGGCAACTTCAACTCTTCAAATGTGAAAACCCAACCCGCGACCGCCACAACATACCGCAACAGCATAACAGTAAAGATGTTCGCCGTGCGCGATGAATCGCTTATAAACGGCTCTTCTTCGCTGACCTATGTTCCGCTTTTGCAGGACGGTGAACGCGTCGCAGGAGGACAGGCTATTGCGGCGCAGTTCGGCAAAGCCGACTCTGCCTCGGCATATGTCGACCTCGAAAATCTCAAAAACGAGCTTGAGCGGTACGAAAACTTAAATAATCAACAGAATCTTACCGAGCTTGATATCTCAAAAATAAATCTTCAGGCAGATTCATATTTTTATGAAATGCTCGACGATGTGCGGTCGGATAAAATCTCGGCACTTGAAGGCAGTGCGGAAAACTTCAGCGACAAGATGACCGCAAAGCAGATACTTATAAACGGCAATATAGATTTTTCGGAGAAGATAGCCTCGCTCAAATCTGAAATAGCTTCTCTTTCGGCGAAAGTCGGAACTGTCGATTATCTCAAGGCTGACGATACCGGCTATTATGTCTCGTCCGCCGACGGATATGAGAATACGCTGAGCTTTTCGGATGTTAAAAATCTCAGCAGCGATAAAATAAAGGCGGCACTGTCCGCTTCTCCTGCCGCGGTGTCCGCTAATATAAAGGGCAAGCTTATCCGCGGATATACATGGTACTTTGTAGGCGTAGTCAACAAGTCCGACGCCACGAAGCTCAATGATGGAGACAGTGTTACGCTCAGATGCGACAATATGTCGCGCGACGGCATAAATGCCACGGTATATTACAGAGGACCGATAAACACCGATGAGACCGTTCTGATTCTTTCATCGAAGATAATGGATTCGGACATAGCGCGACTGAGAACGGAAGATGTAGAAATAGTGATAAACGAGACCGACGGAATAAGAATAAATAAGTCCGCAGTCAGAGTTGTCAACGGAGCTCAGGGCGTGTATGTGCTTACCGGTAATATCGTCCGCTTCAAGAAGCTCGATGTAATATATACAGGCGATGACTATGTAGTCTCAAAGATGATAAAAGAGGATACATACGATGAAAATAAAGTGCCGTATCTGAAAATTTACGATGCGGTAATATTGGAAGGAAAGGATCTTAAAGATGGAAAACTTATCAGTTACTGATGCGCGTCTGAGGCTCCTTGAGGACAACCTGAAAAAGGTTCGCGACGAGATAGCCGAAACTGCTTTGAAGAGCGGCAGAGACCCGCAGGAAGTGAAGCTCATGGCGGTGACGAAGACTGTTTCTGTCGAGCTTATAAATCACGCTATTGCCTGCGGAGTCGATCTCATCGGCGAAAACAAGGTTCAGGAAGTCCTGCTCAAGCGCCCTGAACTTAATCTTGAGCACTGCAAGCTCCATCTCATCGGTCATCTTCAGAGCAATAAGATAAAAAAGATAGTCGGTCAGGTCGACATGATTCAGAGCGTCGATTCGTTCGAGACCGCTCAGCAGATAAGCCGCCGCTCGGGAGAGCAGGGGATAACGACTGATATATTGCTCGAAGTCAACATCGGTGAGGATGAAAACAAATTCGGATATTCCGCAGACGAAGTTGCGGATCAGCTCGGGAAAATATCGGAGCTCCGGTTTGTCAAAGTCAAAGGTATGATGACAGTGGCGCCGAATTTTAAAGATTCTGTGAAAAATCAGTGCGTTTTTGATAATATGCACAAACTGTTTATTGACATCGGCGCCAAAAAAATGGATAATATAGATATGGACATTCTCTCTATGGGTATGTCCGGCGATTTCAAAGAGGCAATAGCGACGGGCTCAACGCTTGTGCGTATAGGCTCGGCGATATTCGGAGACAGGCAATATTGATTTCTTTATAAATACGGGAGGAAAATATCATGGGAATCTTTGACAAGGTAAAAAACTTCATTGACAATTCTGACGAGGACACTATCGACGAGGATATCGAAAACGTTTACGATGATTCGGCAGACGACACTTATTCGTCCGACAGCGCCGAGCCCGCGAAGTCGTTCAGCGATTTCAGCGCTTCTTCGAGAACGTCGTCGATCTCTTCGACGCCCAATATAGTTGATCTGCGTTCTTCGAGCCGTACTCCTGTTGTGCTCAAGAAGCTTGACAGATATCTTGATGTTCAGAGCGTTGCGGATGTGCTCAACGAGAAGAGAATAGTTATTCTTAATCTTGAGACCTGCCCCGCAGACGATTCAAGACGCATTATCGATTTCCTTTCCGGCGTTGCATATGCAAATTCCGGAGATATCAAGAAAGTTGCCGGCAAGGCTTATATCATCACCCCCGACAGCGTTCCGCTTTCAGGTGATGTGCTCGAGGATATCGAGAGCATGAGCGAAGGCTATTTTGATTGATATTTATTTCCCATTTAAGAGGTGTAGATAATGCTTAAACCCGAACAGATCAAATCGCATCGTTTTATTTCAGCGGGTCGCGGGACTTATGAAGCCAGCGATGTTGATGCGTTCTTGAGAGAAGTATCCGTATCTTATGAGCAGGTGTTCAGAGAGAACGGAGATCTTGTGAATAAAATAAGCCTTCTTGCCGAGAGAGTTTCGCAGTATAAGAAGGACGAGGACAATATCAGACGCGCCCTGCTTACAGCAGAACGCATGGCGGACAAGATTCAGCGTGATTCTCAGCAGAGCGCGCAGGAACAGCTTGACTCTGCGGAAAAGAAAGCGCAGGAGCTGATTGCATCGGCACAGAACAGAGCTGATGTTTTGGAGACCGCTGCGTCTGTAAAGGCTTCTCAGCTTACAGAGGAATCCAAGCGCAACGCCACCGAGCGTATAACTTCTGCGGAGCGCACCGCTTCTGCTATGATAAGCAATGCGGAGGCAAAGGCTAACGAAATAATCGAAAGTGCCAAGAAGAATGCACAGCTTGAGCTCGACAGAATAAATACGGATATCCGCGTGAATTCCGCTACACTCGAGAAGCTTGAGAGCGAAGTTTCAGCGTTCCGCAATTTTATTCTTGACGCTTATCAAAAGCATATCAATCTTGTCTCTTCGCTTCCTCAAAAGCAGGAGATGCCGGTAATACCGACGATAAATACCGACGAGTATGTCTCCGGAAATTCAGCTCCCGTTGAAGATGATGCAGATGCAGATAATGATATTGTCATTGATGAACCTGAAAAATCCGAAGAAGCTGAGTCCGAAGAGTCTGAAAAAGATGAATCTCCGGCAGAAGCTGTTGAATCGGATGCAAAAGATTCCGCTACCGATGAACTGATTACCGCATTTGCCAACGAGCCCGAGTTCAGCGAAGAGACGGCGACTCCGGATGAGATAGTGGCCAATGATATACTCAAGCAGTCCTTCGGAACCGACGATACATATGATCCTATGGCTGCGGCGGAGGAACCCGCGTCGGATTCCGACGATTCGGATGACGATACCGCCGAGAACGGCTTCGTGATAAATGTCCATGCGATTAAGCACCATATCACGCCCGATGAAATTGAGGCTACCGACACGGATGAAGATATGGAGACTCCCGCTAATGTCGACGCTTTTCTGAATGACGATGATGACGATGAGGACGATGAGGATGATAATGACAGCCATACTCATCATTCGCGTTTCAGAGGCTTTTTCAAAAAATAAATTTTGAGGTTTTTATGATTCAAGCAATAACTCTTCTGGTGATTGCCGCGCTTGTGGCGATTGACCAGGTCATAAAAATTGCTGTTGTCAATCGCTTTGCGGCGGGCGGCAGCATGGATATTCTATTCGGTCTTATTCGTATACGCTATGTCGAAAACACCGGTGCGGCGTTCAGCTCGATGCAGAATCAGACGGTTTTTCTGACGATTTTTACGGCTGTTGTTATAGTCATGTTCATTTTCCTGCTCATGACTAAAAAAATAAAGCCCGGCTTTATTTACTGGTGCGTTGCCGTTGTTATAGCCGGCGGAGCAGGCAACTTCGTTGACCGCGTAGCAAGAGGTTTTGTTGTCGATTATATCGAGCCTACATTTGTTAATTTTGCGGTTTTCAACTTTGCCGATTGCTGTGTTACCGTCGGAGCTGCGCTGCTTATTATCAAGACGGTATATGATTTGATAAGAGAGAACAAAAAATATCTGTCAGATGACGACAAGAAAGCCGAAAACGGCGGAGATGAAAAAAATGTCTGAGCTTTTGCCGGGCGGTTATTCGCTGAGCTTTTCAGTTGATTCCGAAACAGCCGATCAGCGCATAGACCGCACGGTCGCCGATGCTTTTCCGGATCTTTCCCGTTCGCGCATCCAGCATATGGCTGAAAACGGCTGTATAACCGTCAACGGCAAAATTGTCGGCAAGAGCTTCAAGCCGAAAGCGGACGATGAAGTGTCCGTTTATATCGAGCCTGCTCAGGACGATACGGCTTTACCTGAAAATATTCCGCTCGATATAAGATATGAAGACGACTGTATGCTCGTTGTCAACAAGCCTAAGGGAATGGTTGTCCATCCCGCGCCCGGCAACAGAAGCGGAACGCTCGTCAATGCGCTTTTGTATCATTGCGGAAGCAGTCTTTCGGGGATAAACGGCGTTCTGCGTCCGGGTATAGTCCATAGGATAGACAAGGATACAAGCGGTCTTCTACTTGTTGCCAAAAATGACATGGCACATGCATCACTTGCCCATCAGATAAAGGAACACAGCCTGACGCGCGAATATGCGGCGGTTGTCTACGGAAAGCTGCGGGAGCCCGAAGGCATAATAGACGCGCCGATAGGCAGAAACCCTAACGACAGAAAGAAAATGGCAGTGACGGATAAAAATTCCCGTCCTGCAGTCACACATTATTACACAGTAGAAGAATTTGAAAAGTTTACATTTGTAAGGCTGCGCCTTGAAACGGGTAGAACTCATCAGATAAGAGTTCACATGGCATATATAGGTCACCCGGTGGCAGGAGATGCCGTCTATGGTCCGAAAAATGTCATAACGGAGCTCTGCGGTCAATGTCTGCACGCAAGGCTTCTCGGCTTTGATCATCCTGTGACAGGGGAGAGAATCGAACTTTCGTCTGAGTTGCCTGAATATTTCGAGAACTTTTTAAGAAAAATCAGAAAGTGAGAGATATGAAAACAGATTTTTCCGATTGGCTGATAGTTTCCGATGTTGACGGCACTCTGAATACAAAACTCAGAATGCTGCCCGAACGGAATCTCAAAGCCGTTACACATTTTGTTGAAGATCTCGGAGGCAATTTTACCCTTGCTTCCGGAAGAAATATATCTTCGCTCAGAAAGCATTATGAGCGCTTGCCGATAAAATCCACGCCTGCAGTTATCTTAAACGGCGCTGGAATCTATGACTACGAGCACGAAAAAATGCTTTCGTTTCATTCAATTGACGAACGTGGCATAGATATAGTAAGACGAGTGAATGAGCGCTTTCCGCTGATTCAGATTGAGATATGCACAGATAGAGAGATATTTATTCTGAATCCAGGGGTTTTCAGCGGCGCGATGTCGCTGGCGGACGGAATACCGCACCAGAGCTTCAGAAAATTCGAAGATGTCCCGAAGAGCAATTGGGGTAAGGTCATATTTATGGGTCTTCCGCCGATGGTTTCGCGGATGGTTAAGTATCTCGATTCTATAGACCATTCGGGCGTTACATATATGTCGTCCTCGGTAGCGAGCTATGAAATGCTCCTTGAAGGCACAAATAAGGGCACCGCGGTGCTTGAAATAGCAGATATGCTTGGTATTCCGCATGAGCATACGGGTGCTATCGGAGACTATTTCAACGACTATGATATGATAAAGAGCGTCGGTGTTCCGGCAGTCTGCGGGCAGGCTCCGCAGGCGATGAAAGATGCTGCAACATTTGTTGCATGTCACTGCAATCACGGTGCCGTTGCCGATTTTCTTGAATATATTGAAAATAATTGCCAATAAATACGATATTACAGGAGGTGGCTGTTGTGGACACAATTGTCAGCAAACAGTTGAAGATCAAAGCTTGTAAGGTAAGAATGGGCGCGATTGAGGGCGTTTACAACGCAAAGTCCGGTCATCCGGGCGGCTCGCTTTCAATAGCCGATATCCTCACTTACCTCTATTTCCATCGGCTCAACATCGACCCCAAGAATCCGCAGTGGGAAGACAGGGACAGGCTCGTTATGTCAAAAGGTCATGCCGCGCCTGCTTATTATTCCGTGCTCGCTCACAGAGGATATTTCCCTGTTGAGGAACTCAAGACTCTCAGAAAGAGCGATTCGAGACTCCAGGGTCACCCGAACATGAGAACCGTTCCCGGCGTTGACGCAAGCACCGGTTCGCTCGGTCAGGGAATATCCGTGGCTGTCGGTATGGCACTGGGTGCAAAGCTTTCGGGCAAGAACTTCAGAGTTTATGCTATCCTCGGCGACGGCGAAATTCAGGAGGGTCAGGTCTGGGAGGCCGCAATGTATGCCTGTGCCAAGGGACTCGACAATCTCGTTGCTGTTGTTGACAACAACAACCTTCAGATAGACGGAACGATCGCAGAGGTCAATTCGCCTTATCCGATAGCCGAGAAGTTCAAGGCTTTCGGCTGGAATGTTCTTGAGATATATGCGGACAGCTTTGATGAGATGGATGCGGCGTTCAACGCGGCTATCGAATTCAAGGGCAAGCCCACCGCAATAATCGCCAAGAGTGTCAAGGGCAAGGGCGTTTCCTTCATGGAGAATCAGTGCTCATGGCACGGCAAAGCTCCAAACGAAGAGCAGTACAAAGAGGCTATGGAGGAGCTCAACGCGACTCTCACAAGCCTCGAAGCCAACTAATTTCAGTGAAAGGAATGTCGTGCTATGGCAGATATTATAAAAGCGGCAACGCGTGACGGTTACGGCAAAGCGCTCGTAGAGCTCGGTGCCATAAATGATAAGCTCGTCGTTCTCGATGCAGACCTTGCAGAGGCGACAAAAACAGCTATGTTCAAAAAGGCGTATCCGGACAGATTCTTTGATTCCGGTATCGCAGAGGGCAACATGATAGGTGTTGCCGGCGGACTTTCGACCATCGGCTACACCGTATTTGCAAGCTCGTTTGCAATGTTCGCTGCAGGTCGTGCTTTTGAGCAGATAAGAAACACAATCGGCTATCCGCATCTCAACGTCAAGATCGGCGCTACCCATGCGGGCATATCAGTCGGCGAAGACGGCGCGAGCCATCAGTGTTGCGAGGACATAGCTCTTATGCGCACTATTCCCGGCATGGTCATAATCAATCCCGCCGATGATGTCGAGGCGAGAGCGGCTGTATTTGCCGCCGCCGAGTATGAAGGACCCGTATATCTTCGTTTCGGCCGCCTTGCAGTGCCGAGATTCAATGATCCTGATAACTATAAGTTTGAAATAGGCAAGTCGGTTCAGCTTGCAGACGGTAAAGATGTGACTATAATCGCAACCGGCCTTATGGTGAACGAGGCTGTTATGGCAAGAGAGATGCTCGAAAAAGAGGGCATTTCCGCAAGAGTCATCAATATGCACACCATAAAGCCTATCGACAGACAGGCGATAATCGACGCCGCAAGAGACACCGGTGCTATTGTTACCGCAGAAGAGCATTCCGTTATCGGCGGACTCGGCGGAGCAGTCAGCGAAGTTGTCTGCGAAACTATACCCGTACCGGTCGTGAAGGTCGGCGTAGAGGATGTTTTCGGACGTTCCGGTCCGGCGGTCGAGCTTCTCCATATCTATGGTCTTGATGCGGAGAACATAGTCAAAAAAGCAAAGCAGGCGCTTGAGCTCAAAGCCGCCCGCTGACAACAGACCGAAAGGTTTTCAAATGGCTAAAAGCAGATTCAAAAAGAGTACAGTCGCAGTCGCTGCCGCGATCATTGTTGTGTTCGCGGCGGCAGCTACGGCTGCGTTGATTTTTCTGATGTCGGGCAAAAATAAGATACCCGATGCGGACTCTCAGGCAATTGTATATAAGTCAACCGACGGCGGAACTTATCTTTCCGCCTATGGCAAAAAGCACAAGCTGACGATATCGGACGATTCGTCGGTCTTGCTTACTTCGGACGGCGAGTATCTTATCTATACCACCGCCTCGGCGAAGGTCAGCCGCAAATATGACCTCTATCTGTGCAGTATCAAGAATTCGTCAAACGCCAAAAAAGGCGCAAAACTTTTAGACTACGGCGTTGAAAAAGAGTTCAGATATAATAACGGAACTCTGTATTATTCAAAGCAGAATCCGGACAATCTCTCTGTTATGACAACTGCATATGACATTAAAAAGAACAAAAAATCAGACATTGATTTTGCAATAAAAGAGCTGTTTTTGCCCGAAAGCGGAGATTCGATTTATTATCTTAAGCAGCTTTCCGATTCACAGTCGCTGTATGTTTATTCATCTTCCGACGGCAGCCGCGAGCTTGTGAAAAACGCCGCAAATATTCATTTTTATGATAATGGTGAGAGCTGCGAGATTCTCTTTGAGACCGGGTCTTACAACGAGGGAGAAGCGGAGCTCTTTTCAGTCTCTCCCGGAAAAAATCCGGTTCAGATAGCTACTATGGTCAGCTCCGTTTTATATGATTCGTATTCGCCCGGCGGCAATCTCTATTATTTTGTCAAAAAAGAGTCGCCTGCCGGCTGGCGCGATATTATTGACGATGATATGGCGCAGGATGACGAGCTTATAAAAGAGCCGAACCGCAATGATTACACATTCATCTTCGGCTTCAGTATTCAATATCAGCTCGACATGAGCAAATATAACCGCAAGGTTTCGCGCGACAAAATTCGCCAGGCTCTTGACGAGCAGATAAAAGACGATTCTTTCACGCAGGGCTATAATCTCTATGCCAGAACTGCCGACGGTTCAAAGAAAATCGCGGAAAATGTTGTTCCCGATGAGGTATTTGCAGTGTCCGTTTCCGGCGAACCCGCCGCGGTGTTCTATATGACCGAGCTTTCCGACAGCACCGTCAGAATGTCCGATCTCGATTCGCAGCTCGGTTCATCGTCGGTTGAATCGGTTGTTGAAACCGCTGTATCGGCGGTCAAAGCCTGCATTAAGAAAACCGGATATTTATATGCTGATATGCATTCCACACAGCCTGTGAAGCTCGATGCGTATAACGGCAAGAAAACGAAGTTTATAATCTCCGGGGACAAGCTGTTTGTCAAATCGTTTGATGATTCAAACGACACATTCTCGCTGTTCAGACACACAGTTACAAACGGCGTTGTATCTGCTGCTGAAATGCTTGATACGGGTATAAAGGCTTGCAATATCATCGGCACGGATGTGTGGTACCGGCGCAGCGTTACCGGGTCTTCGCTCTGCGATTTGTATAAATATTCGACGGAAAAAGAGAAGATTGACGGCGATGTCGCGTCTTTTGCCGAACTTCCCGACGGAAGCGTTCTTATAGTCAAGGATTTTGTATCTTCTTCAGACGGGGAGATAGCCGATCTTTACTTATACGACGGCAAAAAGACCTCGCTTGTAGCAGAAAAAGCAGAACTCAAAAACATGAAATACTCCGACAAGGGTATATCTTTTATACGAAGCGGCGGAGATTTATGTATTTATTCTAAAAATAAGCTTGCTATAATCGACGGCGACGCGTATAATATTATCGCTTATTAAAAGAAACGAGGGATAAAAGCATGGCAAAAGATGTGCTTTTCAAAACGATGACTTTCGGCGGCTTCAACAAAGAAGACGTCCTTGAATATATTCGTGCTCAGCAGACTCAGCTTACAGATACACAGAGAAAGCTCAAGGAGACCGAAGAGAATGCTTCGGCGGCTTCAAAGCGAACGAGAGAGCTTGAAACTCTTCTTTCGGAGCAGCAGACTCGTGCCGAGGAATATTTTGCGCTGAGTGAGGAATATGCAAAAAAGATATTCGCCCTCGAAGACGAAGTCAATGCCCTCAATGAAAAGCTCAACAGCGTTGAGGTCGGCTGCGAGCGAGCAAAGGATGTGGAGGGGCAGATAGGCGCCCTGGTGCTTGACGCACTGCTCTATTCCGATAAGATAATCCGCAGTGCCAAGGCGTCCGCAAAGGGCATTTCGAATCAAACCAGGCAGACTATCGAAGAGGCGGCGAGCGGAGTTGACGAGATAGGCGAGGATATTTCGCAGATGTCCGATAACTTCGGTGTTGTTGTCGCGTCTCTCGTTTCGAAGATAAATTCTCTCTCAAGCAATCTCAACAGTGTTGCCGATAAACTTGACGCTCAGGACGAAGAAATAGACGAGCATCAGTTCACTTTCGGCGAAAACGGCGAAGTCAAACTGCCGAAGCTTACCGACGAAGATTTCGGAGATCCGACAGAGCCGGAGATAGAAATATCCGATGAAGAGATAAATAATCTTGTCAATGTCCTCAATGCAAGCGGCGGACTGGATCTGAAATTCACTGCGCCCGATGAAAGCTTAGAAAATGTTACCGAAGATATACATAGCGAAGAAAATACTTCTGACGAGCCCGTTAAACCCGATGAAGCTGAAGAGATATCAGAGCTGACAAAGAAATTTCTCGGAGAAGACTGATGGCTGAATATAAGATAGACACAAGTGAACTCCGTGAATATTGCGGCAGACTTCGCGCAGGGGACAGAGTCCTCCTTTCAGGAACTGTTTATACATCGCGCGATGCGGCGCATAAGCGCATATGCTCATTGCTGGACAGCGGCGAGGAACTTCCATTTGATTTGAAAGACGCGGCAATTTATTATGCCGGACCTACGCCGACGAAGCCGGGCGATGTTATCGGCAGCTGCGGTCCGACTACTTCGAGCCGCATGGATGTCTATGCGCCGAGGCTTCTTGACGAGGGACTTTGCTGCATGATAGGAAAAGGCGGCAGAAGCGAATCGGTTATCGATGCGATAAAGCGCAACAATGCCGTATATCTCTGTGCAATAGGCGGCGCGGGTGCGCTTGCCTCAAAGTGCATAACAAAATGCGAGGAGATAGCGTTCTTTGATCTCGGATGTGAGAGCGTCAAGCGTCTGGAGTTCAAAGATTTTCCGCTGACCGTCGGCACTGATTCGCACGGCGGAACGATGTTTGAAAAATAAATTCAGAAAAACTATTGACAAACCGACTTTTCGGTTATATACTTTGTAAAAACTGAATCTTGCCCATAAAGGCGATGACGGAGAAAGATTCCGGATAAGTACCGCAGAGAGTCCGTGGTTGGTGAAAACGGATGTATGAACCGGGTAATCGAATCACTCCTGAGCAGAGACCCGAAAACTTCGAGCGAGTAGGCGTTTCCGTAAGGCTGCGTTAAAGTCAAGAGCTTATTGGAGCTTGAGGGTGCTGTAAAAAAGCACTGAATTTGGGTGGTACCGCGGTTAACAGCCGCCCCAGACATTTTGTTTGGGGCGGTTTTTATATTATATTTTTATTGAGAAGGAGAGTTTAATTATGGAAATTATCATCACTGAGATCGCACAGCGAATACGCGACCTGCGCGAGATCATGGGCTACAGCGTGGAAGAGATGGCTCAGACCGTTGACTGCACCCCGGAAGAATATATTGCCGCCGAAAATGGCGAAGTCGATTTTTCTTTCACATTTATTTACAAATGCGCCGAGAAGTTCGATGTTGATATGATAGAACTGCTGACCGGTGATAACCCGAGACTTTCGTTCTATTCAATAGTCCGCAAGGGCGAGGGACTGCCGATGAAGCGCCGCACGGGATTCAATTATTCTCATCTCGGCTATCGCTTTAAGGACAAATATTGCGAGCCTTTCCTTGTAACCGCGCCGTATTCGGAAGAGGATCAGGATAAGCCCATAACCCTCTCAACCCACGAGGGACAGGAATTTGATTATATTATCAGCGGCAGTCTCAAGGTAGCATTCGAGGATCATGTTGAGATACTCAACGCCGGTGATGCCGTACTTTATAATTCCGCTCACGGTCACGGAATGATTGCGACCGGCGGCGAGGACTGCGTTTTTCTTGCAATAATCCTCAAGAAAACGGAGAAGAAATAAAATCATTATTCAACAACTCAACGAAGGGACTTTTAACATATGCTTGATTTAAATAAAAACTTTGTGGATGAGGTATATGACGAAAACGGACATGTAGTTGATTATACCCTCAAATGCCCTGAAAATTTCAATTTTGCTTATGACGTTGTCGATGCCATCGCGGCTGCCGAACCGGACAAACGTGCGCTCCTCTGGTGCAACCCGGCGGGTGAAGAGAGAATATTCACTTATGGCGACCTGAAATATTACAGCGACAAGACTGCCAATATGCTGCGCGAAAAGGGAATCAAAAAGGGCGACATGGTCATGGTTATCCTCAAGCGCCACTATCAGTTCTGGTTCACTATTCTCGCTCTGCACAAGCTCGGTGCGGTTATTATCCCCGCAACATTCATGCTGCAGAAGCATGATATAGTCTACAGAGCGAACGCCGCCACAATAAAGGCGGTTATTTGCACGGGCGACGGCGACATTGCCGAGCAGGTCGATGAGGCTCTGCCGGAGTGTCCCTCGATAGAGACGAGAATCATCGTCAACGGCAAGCGCGACGGTTGGGACGACTTCATGACTGACATGGAAAAAGCCGATTCGCATCTCGAAAGAGTTGATACGAAATATTATGAACCCATGATAGTCTATTTCTCGTCCGGCACCACCGGCAACCCCAAGATGGCTATGCACGCGCATACATATGCCCTCGCGCATCTGACTACCGCCAAGTATTGGCACGATGTCACCGCAGACAGCATCCATCTGACGATAGCCGATACCGGCTGGGGCAAAGCGGTTTGGGGCAAGCTTTACGGCGAGATGTTTATGGAGAGCTGCGTTTTTGTCTATGACTATGACAAGTTCCACGCATCCGAGATTCTTTCGATACTTGAAAAGTACAAAATCACCAGCCTCTGCTGCCCGCCCACGATGTTCAGATTTATGCTTCAGGAGGATGTATCTTCCTATGATCTGAGCTCGCTGAAATACTGCACCATCGCAGGCGAAGCCCTCAACCCCGATGTTTTCAACAAGTGGTACGAGGAGACGGGAATAAAGCTCATGGAAGGCTTCGGTCAGACTGAGACAACTCTGCTTATCGCAAACCTCGTCGGGATGGAGCCCAAGCCCGGCTCGATGGGCAAGCCCGTTCCGCACTACGATGTTGATATCGTTGACGAAGACGGCAGACCGGTACCTCCCGGAGTCACCGGCGAAATCGTTGTTCATACCGAACCCAAGGTTCCCTTCGGTCTGTTCAAGGGCTATTACCGCGACGAGAAGAAGACTGCCGAGGCGTGGCACGACGGACTCTATCATACCGGCGACACCGCGTGGAAAGACGAGGACGGCTACTACTGGTATGTCGGCAGAACAGACGATGTTATAAAATCCTCCGGCTACAGAATAGGACCGTTCGAGATTGAAAGCGTTCTTACCGAGCATTCGTCGGTCCTTGAGTGCGCCGTAACCGGTCTTCCCGATCCGATAAGAGGCAATGTCGTCAAGGCGACCATAGTTCTCAAGCCCGGATTTGAGGGCTCCGAGGAGCTGAAAAAAGAGCTTCAGACATATGTCAAGAAAGAGACCGCGCCCTACAAATATCCCAGGGTCATCGAGTTTGTTGATTCTCTTCCCAAGACCGTCAACGGCAAGATCAGACGCACTGAGATAAGAGCGAACGATCTGAGAAAATTAAAGTGATTTGCTTATTTCCATTCGGCGTATAACTCCGCAGGCGATGCGGCTGCCGAATGTATCGGTTGAAGTGAAAGTGTCGGGGGAACTGTGAACTATCACGGTTCTCCCTTCTACTTGTCGGGGGATAAAGCGGTCGGTGTAGGTCGCCATATATGCGTAGCCGTTGTTCGAGAAAATGCTCGGCAGATCGCCCATATGTCCGGGGTGATTCTGCGTGCTTTTTATATTTGTCTCGTGCCGCTCGGGCGATACTTCAAGCTCGACATCCGTGCTTTTCAGATGCATTCCGGCGCTTGTGAATGCCTCGGGTTCGCATACTGCGCCCTCGTGGATATGAACTGCGAACGGCTCGTTTCTTGTCGGCATACCGGTGAGTTCTATTTCGACCATTGTTCCGTCGAGCCAGGGATAAAATCTCGCCGTGCCGGACATATCCGGAACGCTGCTGTTTCCCTTTATATCTGCTTGAAAATAGTAATAATCCGACAGCGTGTCGGAAGCTTTGTTAAACATTTTGTTTCCTCCTGCGGGTATATTTGCTCCGAGAAGAAGCGCTATATTATATGAAAAATCACCCCTCAGCGTTAATGCCGAGGGGTGCTTTGACTGTTTTTAGAAGATAATATCGCGAAGTTCGAAGATTCTATTTGCAAAGAAAAGATATATTTTCTGAAGCAGACTGTCTTTGTATTCTGTTTTTGACGGCGCGGATTTTGTCAGTTCACAGGAGTCGAATATTTCATTCGTGTCACTCCGCAGAGCTTTTATCGAAATCTTGCCCTCGGAGAAGTTCAGCAAGACATATGTCGGAGTGCGAAGCTGAATACATTTTTCTGCGTACCACGGAGTTTTGGCGGGCTGACCGTCATAGTTGCAACCGGAAGCAGTATTCGCTTCAAGATAGAGTGTTCCGCCGCTTTTGACTTTTTCGTTGCCGCGCATGAGTGAGGAACGGGTGTATATATGGTCGTGCCCGCTCAATACAAGATCAATGTCATATTTATCGAACATCTTTGAAAACAGTGGACGATAGAAATTATCCTCTTCCTTGCGGCTGTAGATGCTGTAGTGCATAACAACCACGCGCCACAGGGCATCTGGATAAAAATTCATGGCTTCTTTTATCAGTTCTTCATGGTCATAGGTCAACACATTATTTGAGTTGAGTACGATGAACAGTGCTTCGCCGCGCTTGAAATAGTAACCCTTGCCCGCCGGACACTGAAGAAGCTCGCGGTCGAATCTGTTCGGATTGTTGCTCCTTATTGAATAGAGCGGATAGTAGAAATCGTGGTTGCCTATGGCTGTAGCCACCGGGATGGAGCGCATCAGCTCGGGGTTATAGAAAAGGTTGTATTGTGCTTGTGTTATGCCGGTTTCGACCTGATCTCCAGCGGAAATTATAAGCGAGATGTCCGGTTCATACTTTACCGCCGCTTCGAGTGTATTGTTCCAGCCGAGAGAGTCGTGCTTGAGGACTTCGTCGAGCTTTCTGTCGCCCGAACGGCCTATCTGCGTGTCGGAGACAAAGAGAACATTGTATTCCTTGTCGCTGCCTGTGTTGAATGAGTATGTTTTTGACCATTTGCCGTTCTCGGCGACTCTGTAATAGTAGGTGGTGTTGCTCTTGAGATTTTCGGCGGTCACATCGTTCTTCCATCCGTAGAGAACGGTGTGCGTGCGCTCGACTTTTAAGAACTTTCCGTTTTTCATCGAACTGTCCGTTGCAATTTCAAACATTACTACGCAGTCCTTGGTCGGTGAGAGCCATGTGAAATTCATACTCGACGGATCGCTCCCGGGAGACATGGAAACTGCCGAAGCGTCATTTTTGAGCCTGTCCCAGTTTTCATCCCATTCCTCGGCCGTTGCCGCAAACGAGCAGGGGAGAAAAACCGAGCAGAAAAGGAGTATCACCAACAGAACAGAGAGTATGCGCGTTGACCTTTGTTTCATATAATCACCTTTCTTATAAAAGTTATGCTCAAATTTCGCCCATAAAATCAGCTTGTATATGGGCAAAACAAAGATTTTTTGCAGGATGTAGCTTTTTGACTTGCAAATTCGGACGGAATATAATAGAATATACAAGATCTTTGTTTACGGAGGAATCAACATGACTTTTGAATCAATGTCCAAAAAGGAGCTCGAAGGACTCCACTCTCAGCTCCTTGAAAAATACAACAGCTTCAAAGCGAAGAATCTCAAGCTTGATATGTCCAGAGGCAAGCCCTGCACCCAGCAGCTCGACCTTTCTATGGATATGCTCAAGATAAACGATGTCAAATCGTCAACCGGACTTGAGTGCAGAAACTACGGAATTCTCGACGGTATCCCCGAGTGCAAGGCGATTTTCTCCGAGATGCTCGAAGTCGCGGAGAAGAATGTTATAGTTATGGGCAACTCAAGCCTCAATGTCATGTTTGATTTTATCGCGCAGTGCATGACCCACGGCGCAGGCGACAAGCCCTGGATGCAGCAGGGGAAGATAAAGTTTTTATGCCCCGTTCCAGGATATGACAGACACTTCGGCATCTGCGAATATTTCGGCATCGAGATGATAAACGTCCCGCTTGTCAAGGGCGGTCCCGATATGAAGCTTGTCGAAGAGCTCATAAAAGACAGCAGCGTAAAGGGTATGTTCTGCGTGCCGAAATACGCTAACCCCGATGGGTCAACATATTCCGACGAGACCGTCCGTCGTATAGCGGCTCTCAAGCCCGCCGCGAACGATTTCAGAATAATCTGGGATAACGCTTATATCGTCCATGACCTCAGAGAGACTCCCGACAAGCTTCTCAATATTTTCCCCGAGTGTGAGAAGAACTCGACCGAGGATATGGTTATAGAGGTCGTTTCAACCTCGAAAGTCACATTCAGCGGCGCAGGCATTGCCGCACTTGCTGCCTCTGACAAAAATGTTGCGATGATAAAGAACCGCATGAAGACGCAGACCATCGGCTATGATAAAATAAACCAGCTGCGCCATGCGAAGTTCCTTAAAAATATGGATGGCGTCAGAGCGCATATGAAGAAGCACGCCGCCATAATTGCGCCCAAGTTTGATGTTGTGCTCAAGGCGTTCAGCGATGAGCTCGGCGGCAAGGGTATAGCCGAATGGACCAACCCGAACGGCGGATATTTCATCAGCCTGAATGTTCTGAGCGGCTGCGCGGAGCGCACGGTCGAGCTTTGCAAAGAGGCGGGCGTGGTGCTCACTCCCGCGGGTGCTACCTATCCTTACGGCAAAGACCCCGATGATTCGAACATCCGTATTGCGCCTACTTTCCCGCCGGTTGAAGAGCTTGAGCTCGCCGTTGATCTGCTCTGCACAAGCGTTCAGCTTGCGGCGGCAGAAAAGCTTCTTGCAGAATAATTTGATAGAAAGAGCTGTCCTCGGGCGGCTCTTTTTTATTTTATGAGGCGGTTATATTCCGGCTCGTCTTTCCAGATATATCTGTCCTCCGCAATTTCGATAAGACGCTCTGTGACGAGTCTGTTCTTTATGTCGTCGCCGTCGATGATATAAACCCCGAGAGCTTTTGCCTTGTTATATATCGGCATGTCTTTATCTATCGCGTGAGTGCAGGCAAAAACTGCGTGACCCTCTCCGCCGCTCATGCGCATAGCCTGCGGGTATATCTCATCTATGTGCTTCATATCCGGTGCGCATGTCTTGCAGGATATAAACAGCGGCTCGATACCGTTTATGGCGATAACGTCTATCTCGTTGCTTGCCGGTCTGTATATCGTTGATCTGTCATGTCTTATCCGGCTGTATTCCCAGTTATATTTGACGCGCGAACGTACACTGCTGAATTTGCCCGTGGTGACGGCGCATAGGTGAATAAAAAGCTCGAGAAACGCGCCGACATCGGTCAGATAGTGGCGAAAATTTTTGTCGCAGTAGTAAAATGTGCATTCGCCGTTTTCGTGATATTTTAATTCCGTTATGCCGCCGCAGCGGTCGAGCGCACGAAGTATATCGTCGTTTCTGAAAATCTGCTTGCCGTTGACACTGATGTGCTCGGGCGCGCGGACTTTCAGCGGCATATTTCCGTTCGGTTCGCAGGCGGGACTCACTCTCTGTAAAAACTGAACATGCGGCACCCAGGAGCCGATGTTTTCAAGATAGATGTTCCAGATATCAAGCACCTTTGACCAGAAAGCGCCGAAATCGTCTCTGTGTTCGCTGAAATCTTCGCTTTCGATAACTTTGCCGCCGCTGACATTAAAAAAGTCTTCGCAGTCAAGCAGACCGAAGATATTGGCTCTCATAGCGTGCTCATATTTGCTTATATTTGCGTATTTCTTTGTTCTTCTGTTGTATGCGATAAGCGGCACTCCGAGCTTCACAGCCGCCATCCCCGCCGCGAGCAAAGCGATATCCTTGCCGCCGGTAACATCGACAACGCAGTCGGGATTTTCGGATATTATTTTTGCGAGCGTGTCGTTGACCTCATCGATGTCTTCCATATCGGCACTTATATATTCTATCTCCGGGCTTTCGCCGCGGCTCTTGAAAAAGCGCATGTAGTCGCCGCGGCTCTCTTCGACCTGCAGCGGGTCTGCGCCGAAAAATATAAGCTTTTCGGGCTTGAATGCAATGGAAGCGAGCACATTGAGTATCGGTGATTCATCAAAAAGTTCGATAAGCGTTTTCATCTTTTCAGCTCCGGGTAATAAGACATCTTTTATATATTGATTATAGCATCACCGAGCGGAAATATCAATTATTTGTTTATATTGACTATACGCGATTGACTTTTGCCGGCTTTAAAATTAATATATACATATGAAGAAAATACGGAGGGGTTATAATGAGCAAGAAAAAGAAAAAGCCGCTTATGGCGATGGTGTCGTCGGCATATTTTAAAATATATACAAAGAATTTTCTGACTTTCAGAAAGGGCGCTATTGGCAAGAGCAGATATGCCTGCCGCAAATACCCGGGCTATGTCTCTGTGTTCGGTTGGGAGGGGGATAAGGATGCTCCGATTGCATTTATTGACGGCTCTTATCTTCTGCGCGACAGAAAAAACACGCTAATAACTTTTGGCCTCGCCGATATAGACGGAAAAGTCGAGTGGTTCAACAAAGAGGGTTGGCTGCCGTGCCTTGTCAGCAAATATCGCGCGGGCGGCTTTGAATGCACTATAGAAAACTTTGCGGATATTCTCGATAGGGGCGACGGCAAGTTTGAAATTGCCTATTCAAGAATGACCCTCAAAAATATCAGCGGAAAAACTTTGAACATACCGCGCGTGTCAAAACTGCTTATCCCGCTCAACAAACAGCCGCATTCCGTAAAAAACGGTGAAACAATTGTCCTTGATTACGCCGTCGGCGCAGACCGCTTCGGCGAAAAATATGCATATCCCGCGAACAGTGAAATAGCTTCTGCCGGTGGGTTCGATGAGCACTATGAACATATGAAAGCTTACTGGACGGAGCGAATGGAACCGCTTGCAAAGATAGACGAACTGCCTGACAGCAAGCTTATAGACGCCTACAAGGCGGGATATGTGTATACGATGATAGTCAAGGACGGCTACGGGCTCCATGTCGGCGAGAACGGCTATGACAGAGTGTTCGACCATGATGTCCTCGGCATAATGGCGTCGTTACTGACAATAGGCGACTTCAAATATTTTGACGAATATTCAAAGACGATTCTCAAGTTTGTCCAGTATCCCGACGCAGGATGGAAATTCAGCTGGCCGTATGCGCTCTATCTCCAGAAAACAGACGACAGGAAGCTTGTTGAAGAACGTTTCGAGCAGATAAAGACAAACACTCACAAAATATCATCCGACAGGGACTCGGACGGAATAATGAAGCGCACAAACGCTATCGACAGCAACGGACACTGGACTATCGACAACTGGTCGGCTCTGTTCGGGCTCTGCGCTTATAAATATATCTGCGACAAAATTGAAAACAAGTCCGAGAGCGAGTGGGCGCAGAAAGAATATACAGATCTCCTCTCGTGCGTTGAAAAGAAGCTTGGTGAAACTTCGAACAAATATAATCTTGATTATATCCCGATATCGATGGATGAGCCGAACGAATATGGTCAGCGCAGCGATCCTCACGATGCAAACTGGGGTTCAATGTTCCTGTTCGGTCGCTGGGGCTGGGACGGCTATCTTTTCGGCGCGGAACAGGGAAGCGGCATGATAGAAAAAATCGACGGCACATATGTGCATATTTTTGAGTGCCGCAAAGATATAACAGATAATCCGTACAACTTCGGCGGATACCCGCACGGCTTCTTTTGCAGTTCATATAACGCCGGATACGGGAGCACCGCGCTCAGGGGCGAAAAATATCGCGACAGCGGAATAAAAGCATATCAATTTATGATAGACCACGCCCAAAGCGGTCCGTTCAGCTGGTGGGAGGGAGTAGGCTATCCCGAAGCGGACGGCGGTATATGGGCGAGCGGCGGAAGCGGCTCGGGTGGCGGTTCGTGCCCGCATATGTGGGGGCAGAGCACCGCGACAAAAGTTCTCTGGGATTCTCTTATTGTTCAGAAAGCCGATTCGACCCTGCTTATCGGCAGGGGAATGCCGACAGAATGGATAGAAAGCGGCAAAAAAACCGTTATCCGTGATTATTCGCTCAACGGCGGAAGAAAAATCGGCTTCTCGCTCGTTTCATCAAATGATACGGTTACTCTCACTCTGACCGGAGACGGCGCGGGCACTTGCAAAGTAATACTCGATCTTATCGGGCTTCGCGGAAATATAGAATCGGCAAGCTGCGAATATGACAGCGAGCGCGGAGTTGTTATTATTCCGAAGGGTGTAACACAGGTCACGGTGAGGAGAAAGACATAATGAAAAAGTATGTTATTCTGGCGGCTGTGTGCTGGTTCGCAGTCATATCTTTGGTTGGTATAATTCTGACCGTCTATGACAAGCGCATTGCCGGAAGCGGGAAGCGCCGTATCCCGGAGGCGACACTCATAACCGTCGGTCTGCTCGGCGCGGCGGGACCGATGTATCTGACAATGAAAAAAATCCGCCACAAGACCAAGCATAAAAAATTCATGCTCGGACTTCCGGCGGAAGTTATTCTGCATATTCTGATTATTGCCGCGGCAGTTTATTTTTCGCTATCCTGAGCCGTTCCTTCTGCGTCAACAGGCTCGGGCACGACAAGCGAAACTGTTTTTCTGATGTCAATCCGGTCATAGTACTGCTTGAATCTGACCGCCACTCTGACCGTTCTGTCGCAGTGCGGGCAGTAATATTTGCTGCGGAAATACTGGTTTGAATATGACCACTGCTTTGTCTGCTCGCATTTGCCGGAGCATATCTCGCATTTATAATCGAGAACGCTTTTGTCGATAAGCGGGCTGTGAATATTGCTTATCGGGTGCGCCTTGAATGTAAGCCGTGCATAGAACTCGTCGTTGCATTCTCTGATATACGGCTTAAATGCGTCTTTTGAATAAACTTTCTTCAGGCATTCCGCGCTGAGAAGGCTGTCATCATAGGCTCTGTGATGCGAGAAGCTGCTCTCGTCGATTCCGAGCTCCTGCGCCGCGGTCGAGAGACCTATCTGACGTGATTTCGGCGTTCCGAGTACAGACTGAATATACGCCTGCATATCGGCATAATAGCTCAGAAACGGAATAGTATCAATTCCGTTCAGATATTTATAATTGTCGATGAGCACGCGGATATCTCCGTCGCCCCATGTGAGCAGCACGCACTCCGAGCCTATCCAACGGCGAAAGCTTGAAAAAACCTTGGTGAACGGCTCGCCGCTTCTGACCTCTTCGTTTGTTATGTTTGTCAATTCTTTGACGCTGCCGCGCAGCTTTTTGCCTATCTGCGGTCTGACGAGACAGGAGAATTTGTCTTTGAAATTGAGATTTTCGTCGAGCTTTACGGCGCCTATTTCTATTATCTCGTTTATGAAACCTTTGGTTTTGCGGGCATATGTATTGTTCCATTCGAGATCCATTATTATAAAATCCATCGAAACATCCTTTGAAATCTATATTTCACAATCTGAAATTTTTATTTAAAACCATAAAGTATTATATATTAAAACCGGATGTATTGCAAGACAAAATAAACCTGTGTCGCCTATCC
This sequence comes from bacterium, assembly GCA_963592475.1. Lineage (GTDB taxonomy): Bacteria > Bacillota > Clostridia > Oscillospirales > Acutalibacteraceae > CAG-177. Next base: position 11,919 of record CAVAWW010000003.1, on the reverse strand, counting down.
GCTTTTTATGCCCTTTAGATTGATTTTCTTTTTCAAATGGGGTATTATATAAGACAAGCGTTTTATTACACATATGTAAGGTAAAGGGAAGAAAATCATGCCTATAAAAATAGACAGCAATTTGCCGGCACATAAGCTGCTGGAGAATGAAAATATTTTCGTTATGACCGAGGAACGGGCTGTATCGCAGGATATACGCCCGCTGAAAATACTTATTCTCAATCTTATGCCGACAAAGATCGAGACGGAGACGCAAATATTGCGTCTGCTGAGCAACTCGCCGATTCAGGTCGAGGTAGAGCTGCTTCAGACCGCCACGCATGAAGTAAAGAACGTTTCCAAAGAGCATATGCTCAAGTTCTACAAAACTTTTGATGATATAAAGAACGAACGCTTTGATGGCATGGTAGTTACCGGCGCTCCCGTTGAAAACATGGAGTTTGAGCAGGTCGACTACTGGGACGAGCTCTGCCGCATATTTGAGTGGAGCGAGACTAATGTCTATTCCTCGTTCTTCATATGCTGGGGCGCTCAGGCGGCGCTCTATTATAAATACGGTCTGAAAAAGTATCAGCTCGATAAAAAGATGTTCGGTGTTTTTGAGCATGTTTCGCTCGACACTTTTCATCCGCTCATGCGCGGACTCGACGACAAATTCTGGGTGCCTCATTCAAGGCATACGGAAGTCAGGCGCGGCGACATCGCACTGATAAAGGATCTTCAGATACTTTCTTATTCCGAGAAATCGGGTGTGCATCTGATATCAGATATGGAATGCCGCAATTTCTTCTCGACAGGTCACTCCGAATATGACCGCGATACGCTCGCAAAAGAATATTTCCGCGATGTTGAAAAGGGCTTGGATATTGATCTTCCGGAAAACTACTTTCCGGACAACGACCCTTCGAAGACTCCGGAAGTCAAATGGCGCAGTGCCGCCAATATAATTTTTTCAAACTGGCTCAATTATTTCGTGTATCAGCGTACACCTTATGACTTGAGCACGCTTTGACAGGAAGGTAAGGAAAATGGGAGATATTTACATATCCGGAAACGGAAGAAGAAATCAGGATACTCAGGATATCCCGATAACGCCGCGCAGAGTCAACGTAAACGACCTCGGCGCACAGAACAGAAACACTCAGCAGGTGCCGCCGCAGGGGCAGAGACGCCATCCGCAGCAGGGACAGCAACATGATCCGCACCGCGAACAGCGCAGACCGAATCCCAATAATCAGCCCCGGCAGAATCCTAACGGCGGGCAGCAGAATAGCACTCCTTCGCCCAAAAAGCCGAAGAAGAAAAGCCGCGCCGCGAGAAATATATTTATAGTTCTTCTCGTACTTGTGCTTATCGGCTCGTGCGTATTTGGCGTTGTGTATTCAACGGCAAGCAAGATTGACTATAAGCCCGAGACACATCAGGACAATGTCTACGTCGATTCGTCAACTCTGATGCACGACAGCAAGGTGACAAATATTCTGCTCATCGGTGTTGACGGTTCAAGCTCCGATACTTCGCTGCGTTCGGATACAATGCTCATGGTATCAATTGACCGCAACAACAAGAAGATAAAGCTGACTTCTTTCCTGCGCGACACATGGGCTGTTATTCCGTCAACAAAGTCTTATAACAAGCTCAACGCCGCCTGCTCTTATGGCGGAGCGCAGCTTGTTATGGATACTATCGAATATAACTACAATGTCAAGATAGACCACTATATGCTCGTCGGATTCGATATGTTCGAGACTATAATAGACTCGGTCGGCGGCATTGATGTTGAAGTGACTGAAAAAGAGGCGCAGTTCATGCGCGCCACAGCGAGAGCGACGAGAGAAATACAGTCCGGCGAGAGCGTCCACATGAACGGCGCGCAGGCACTTGTCTATTGCCGCATAAGAAAGCTTGATTCCGACTTCATGCGCACTTATCGCCAGAGAAAAGTTATAACGGCTCTTATCAAGAAGGCAAAAACTTCAAATCCGCTGACGCTCAAGAAGCTTGCGGATACAGTGCTGCCGATGGTTCAGACCGATATGTCGCCCATGGAGCTCACGAAGCTTGTCTTCGGCGCGCCCAAGTATATCGGCTATGATGTGAAATCCGAGCGTGTGCCGCACGAAAATACTTGGAAATCGCAGACAAAGAGGGGACAGTCGGTTATAGTCACCGATTTTGATGCAAATATACAGTTCCTCAAGTCGTATCTTTATTCGGTAGACCCGGTTGAGGATGAAGAAACCACCTGAAAACGGAGTAGATAGTTTGAAGTATAATAAAATAATATCGCTCAAGGACGGCAGGGAATGCTGCCTGAGAAACGGAACGGAAAACGACGCACAGGAAGTGCACGATGTCTTTAATCTGACACATGCCGAGACGGATTATCTTCTCTCTTATCCCGATGAAAACAGTTTTACCGTTGAACAGGAGGGCGCGTTCCTCAAGGCAAAAACCGAGAGCAGCAACGAGATAGAAATCATTGCGGTCGTTGACGGTAAAATTGCCGGAACCGCCGGAATCGACGCTGTCGGAAACAAATACAAAACAAAACACAGAGCGGAATTTGGAATAGGCATCGCCAAGGAATTCTGGGGGCTCGGCTTAGGGCGTGCGCTGACCGAGGCATGCATAGAATGTGCCAAAGAAGCCGGATATACTCAGCTGGAGCTCGACGTTGTCTCTGATAACGCAAGCGCGATTTCGCTTTATAAAAAAGTGGGCTTCGTTGAATACGGGAGAAACCCGAAAGGCTTCAATTCGCGTATAAGCGGATATCAGGAGCTCGTCTACATGAAGCTCGACCTGTAAAACTACAGATACAGCAAAACGGGCGTTATGCAATTTAAGCATGACGCCCGTTTCTTAGCAGAAAAACAGAGCAGATCATCAAGACCTGCTCTGCTGCTTTTTATTTATCTGATGCTCTCATAGAGGCTCTTGAACTCGAGAAGTATTCTCGAACCCTCGTGCTTCGATACGGTGAGAAGCTCTTCGTTCTCAGTGAGTATCGAGTGATAGTTGTTGTCGGCTATGATATAGCCGATCTGATCGTTCGTAAGGCCGAGTACCATAAGCTTTCTGCTGCCTACGATATCCTGCATCGAGGGATACTCCCAATCCTCGCCGGTCCAGGAGTCCTTTGCCTCGGTGCCGCCGCCGAATGCGATTTCGGGAGCAAGCTCGCCGGGGATGAGTGCGAACGCAAGGTTCGTTCCGATCTCCATATAGCCGATTTCGGTCGGGATTCTCATCGAACCGTCCTTAGCTTTGACCGCTTCGTTAGCGAGAAGTCCGGTGGAGGCGATGAACTCGAGCGCGTGGTTATCAACGGTGACAAAGACATCTCTGTGGGCGATGTTGAGTATAGGCTCGACTCTTGAGCCCTTATCGGCCGCAACGAGTATCTCGCCGAGCTTGTTGCCGTATGCTTCGACGTTCTGATATCTTGTATTGCCCTCAACTGCCACGGGGGCGGTCTGCGAGGTTATGGCAAGCTCTGCACCCTGAATCTGAACATAGTTGGCGCCCGCCGCATTGACCTGCTTCTCTATAAAATAGGGATAGTCGCCGGAGATGTTGGTTGTGCTTGCACCGAGTCCGACGCAGTGGATAGCGGCATTGACTATCCATGTGGGCTTTGACTCTCTGTTGTCGGGAACAAAGCAGAGGCGGTTGAGATTGGGGTCAAAGGTCTGAGGATCGCGCTTGTCGCGGATATACTCATGAACATCGGTCTGAGAGAAATACATTTCGCCGGGCTCCATGTTGTTGACTGCCGCAACAATGGTGTCTGCGGTGGTCTTATAGAGATGCTCCATATATTCCTTGTTCTGACCGTTGTGCAGGGTGCTCGGATCCATACCGATGGCGTTCTTGAAGGTGTTTCCGAAGAGAACCTTGTTGAGATCGCCGTTTAGTCCGAGAGTATCGATGGCGCTGTGCTGATGAAGAGTGGAGATGTTTACGCTGACGATATTCTTGTTCTTTATGAATCCTGCGATTCTGCTTCTGATCTCGCGTACATCTTTTGCCGCAAGTCCGTATGCGTCGAGAACCGCATAAACAACGATTCCGTTATCCGTGCCGTCGCTCATTGCAAATACTCTGACTCTGAGGTCGTCGAGTATTTCGGTGGGATGCTTGGGGTTGGGATAGGAGAGGCTTCCGCCGACATAGTGATTGCCGTCAAGCTCGTTGCCGGTGAGAAGCGTTGCGCTTGAATAACCGACATTCCAGCGGGCTCCGTCAGCTGCTTTGTCGTTGAAAGACTTGCTACCGACATTTGAGTTTGTGAACTTGTAGTCCGCTTCGTCGGGTCTGCTCATCAGCGGGAAAACTTTGCTCAGACCGACCACAAGACTGTCGATAAGTTTGTCAACGGACATATAGAAAAGTCTGCTGACGCCTGTCTTGAAGCTGTCCCAGGTGAGCTTATCCGAAGACGAGAACGCGCCGAGGATAACTTTGATAACACTGATAGCTTCGTTGATGTCATCAAGCGAGTCTGCGCGGGACGATGCGGAGCTGTCCGTTGTTGCCGTCAGCTCGGAAACATTCTGCGAAGCTAGCGCGAGGTCTGCGCCGTTGTCGGCCTGTGCGCCGATTGCGGCAGCGGTGGAACCGAAAGCGAGTACGGCGACGAGCATGATTGCCACGATGCCGCTGATCAGCTTTTTACATTTCATCGTTTAACACTCCTTAGTTTATTTTACAGCCTTTTCGGCTTCTGCTTTCGTTTTGTTGACAGTGTCCATTATGCCGGTGAATACGCTTGCAACTATAGGTGCAGTCTCGGGACCGAGGGAGTTTGTCTCTTCATAATGTCTTCTGTCGAGTCTGTCGCGTGCGCCGTTGATATAGGGCTCGTTGGGATTGAGATAGAAATCGTTCGGCGGGACGACATAACCTGTGAAGTCGTTGGAGAGGCAGAAGATAAGCATATTGTCATCGTTTGCGATCTGCAGCAGGGGAGTCGGGTTGATGTCGGGCGATTTGCCCTCAGCTGAACCCTCTGCGTCAAGATATCCGCCGTAAGCAAGCTCCGGGAACAGCTCGCAGGGGAGGAACAGAAGCTTGAGACCGTCAAGCTCGAAATAGTTCATCTCGGTGTGTATCGACATGTTGAGCGAACCCTTGCCGGTATATGCGGCGTGGGACTTGAGAATGCCGACTCTCTGAACGAGAGCGAGAACATAGTTATCGCACTGCGCATAGTATTCCTGGCGCATATAATTGAGTATGGGACGGAGCTTTCTCTCGTCCTCAATAGCCATTGCTGTGCGTGCTATCGACTGACCGCCCATCATGGTTGATTTAATATTGTCCTCGTCAAGCTCCTTGAGTCTGATGAGTCCGCCGATAGCGCCGACGAAATATATCGTCTCTGCGCCGGTCTTTTCAAGGATCTCGTTTCTGAGATATCCCGCAAAGTCTGCGCTGACATAGGAGTTCTTGCCGAGAAGCGACTCGGTATGAGAAGCGAAGTTTATCATCCAAACTTCACGGCTTCCGTCCTTGGGAACAAAGCGGAATCTTGTTACATCCTTTGAATAGACCTCGGGCAGACGGGAGTCACGCTGAATCTCTTCGGCCTCCTTCTTGCCGTAATAGAGGTCTCCCTCTCTGCGGTCGTTGTAGGCGTCGATAACGACCTGCTTGACCTTCTGACGGAGCATTTCCATATATTTCTTGTTGCGTCCGCTTCTCGGCAGGGGACCCCAGAAGCCGACAGTGTCGATGCTCGCGTGGTTATGTATGCTCATGATATTAATCGAGCGGCAGCCGGTCTCCTTTTTGAAATCGGCAAGCAGATCTCTGATTATGCCGACATCGTAGTTAGTCAGTCCGATATCGTCGATAGACACGAAAACGACGCCGCCTCTGCCGGACTGGTCGTCTATCCATATGGCGCTCGCGGTCATCGGATCGAGCGCGCCCTTTGCGGGGTTGTTGATCTTATAGCCTGCGACATAGTAGGTCGTCTTGTCCATATCGTCGGGCATAACATCCGTCTTGGCAAAACCTACGCTGAAATAATCGCTCTTGGGCTCGCTGATATAATCAAACGTGCCTTTTTCAAGCTCGGGCGCGGGATTCTTCTTTGCCCTCTTTGCGCCGCCGCGTGACAGCGAATTTTGCAGCATTTTGCCGACTGTTCCTAAAGCACTCATGCTTTGTCTCCTCTCAGAAAGCTAAAAGTTTTACTTTGCACAATATGTACAAAATCATCTTACATATTATAAACTTTTTATAAGTGAAAATCAATATTTTTCAGCCAAAAATTATATGTGTCGATTAAATAAATGAGACATAAAGTACGCATTGCGCAAAAAAATGACTTATTTTGAAATAACATATTTCATTTTACTCCGGAAGTGTGTATAATATAAGCTGATTTATTATGTGAAGAGTGAAGCTCTCGATGGAACGGAGATATATTGATGAATTATAAGGTAAACCCGGACTCTCTTTCGGCGGTGTTTATGGTGCCGTCGCAGATAGTCGATCAGCATATCAAGCTTGCCGGCGGTCAGCAGCTGAAGGTTCTGCTCTGGACTCTCCGCCATGCGGGCGAGGGCTTTGATATGGAAAAAATGTGCAGGGACTTGAATTTTTCAGTCCCCGATGCGCAGGATTATCTTCAATATTGGGTCGAGACCGGGATACTTGTATCGGACGGAAATACCAATGCGGTATCTGCTTTTGCGCCCACCAAACCGGAGAAAAAAGAGGAGCCTGCGACGCCCAAAAAAGAGCTGCCGGATATCGTCCCGTCAAGACCGACCGCCGCCGAGATAGCTCAGCGTGCAGAGGAATCGGCGGATATAAAATTCCTGCTTCTCGAAACGCAGAACAAGCTCGGAAGAACCATAGGCTATGACGGCCAGTGTACTCTTCTGATGATGCACGATACATACGGAATACCGGTCGAAGTCATACTCATGATAATTGAATACGCCGTTTTGATCGGCAAATCAAGCTTTCATTATATAGCCTCTATTGGAAAAGACTGGGGCGAGCGCGAAATAGATACTATCGAAAAAGCAGACGAGCAGATAAGCAGGCTCAATTCGGTCAACCGCGTCTGGGCATCGTTTGCCGCGATGGCAGGGCTTTCAAACTCGCGTCCGACTCAGGCGCAAACTAAATATATTATTACTTGGAATCGCGAATGGGGCTTTTCTCCCGAGATGATTTTTTTGGCGTATGAGCAAATGGCGGAACACTGCCAGAAAATGAGCTTCCCGTATATGAACAAGGTGCTTGAATCGTGGCACACGAACGGAATAAGAACGCCGTCGGATGTCGAAAAGGCAAACAAACCCGCATCTTCACCGAATTCGCCGCAGAACAAAAGTAAAGCCAATGCGGGACACGATTCTTCATACGACCTCAACGAATTCAACCGCAATGCAATGCAGAAACCGATAGTTTATAAGAAGAAAAGCAAAAATTGAGAGGGGAAAGACAAATGAGCTACAGCCGCAAGGTATATGTGAAAGCCGCATCGGCGCTTGAACGCCGCCGCAGCAAAGCCGAGCACACTCAGAGCATGCACCGCGAAGAGGCGTATGCAAAGATACCCGAGCTTATATCAATAGACCGCGAAATATCCTCGGCAGGTGCGGAAGTAATCCGCGCCATCGGCATGGGCGAGAATGCTCAGCGCTTTATCGAAGAGCTCTCGAAGAAAAATCTTGCCGCTCAGCAGCGCCGCAAGGATATTCTCAAAGAAAACGGCTATCCCGAGGATTATCTTGACGCGGACTATACCTGCAAGAAATGCCGCGATACGGGGTTTGTCAGCGGCGTGATGTGCGACTGCTACAAAGAACTTCTGCGCGACACCGCTCTCGCGGAGCTCAATGAGCTTTCGCCGAGCGCACGCTCGACTTTCGAGAGCTTCAATGTCAATTATTATCCAGATGCCGCGGACGCAGTTACGGGAGTCAACCCGCGGAGCAGAATGAAAGAAATACTCGACTTCTGCAAGGATTACGCCGCCGATTTCGGAACGGATTCGCCGAGCCTTCTGCTCTACGGCGCAACCGGACTCGGAAAGACCCATCTCTCGCTCGCGATAGCATCCGAGGCTATCAGAAAGGGTTACGGAGTTATATACGGCTCGGCGCAGAATCTTATGTCGCGTCTTGAAAAGGAACATTTTTCAAGCGGACGGGATAACGAATACGAGGGCAGCGAGCAGGCTATACTCGAATGCGATCTTCTCGTTATTGATGACCTCGGCGCGGAATTTTCAACCCAGTTCACCGTTGCGGAGCTCTATAATATTATCAACACCCGCATTATGAGCCGCTTGCCTGTCATAATCAGCACGAATCTCACGCCCGACGGACTCGAGCAGAAATATACGCAGAGGATAACCTCAAGAATAATAGGCAATTATATCTCACTCTATTTCTGCGGAAAAGATATCAGACAGATAAAAACTATGGAACAGGAGTAATATGCCCATATGGACATTATAAACAGCTTGACAAAAATGTTCGGTCTCCAGCGCTGGCAGGTCGAAAACACAGTGAAACTTATCGACGAGGGCAACACGATACCTTTTATTGCCCGATACAGAAAAGAAGCGCACGGCACACTTGACGATCAGGTATTGCGTGAGCTTTCCGAAAAGCTCGAATATCTGCGCAATCTCGACAAACGCAGAGAAGAGATCAGCGCATCAATAACCGCGCAGGAGAAGATGACTCCCGAAATAGAAGCCGCTCTTGAAAAGGCATCTACTCTCGCAGAAATCGAGGATATTTACCGTCCGTTCAGACCCAAACGCAGAACACGCGCTTCGATAGCCAAAGAAAAGGGGCTTGAGCCGCTCGCCGACGCGATTTTTGCTCAGGCTGCCGATTCCGCCTCGCCGGCAGAGCTTGCGGCGGACTATATAGATGCCGAAAAGGGCGTTGAAACCGTCGAAGACGCGATAAACGGAGCGATGGATATTATTGCTGAAAACATATCGGACGACGCGGATATCCGCCGCCGTCTGCGCTTGCTGTTCACCGTTGCCGGTGTGCTCCAGTCGCGCGCCGCAGACAGCGAAAAAGAGAGCGTCTATACGATGTATTATGAATATGACGAGCCGGTCAATAGAATTGCCGGTCACCGCGTGCTTGCCGTCAACAGAGGCGAGAACGAAGGCTTCCTCAAAGTCGGCATAGATGTTGACCGCATAAAGGCTCTGAATATAATCAATGCAAATGTCCTGAGTGACAACGGCTCAGCCTGCACCGATATCGTGCGTGACGCTGCCGCCGACGCATACGACAGACTTATATTCCCGTCGGTCGAGCGCGAAATACGCAATATGATAACCGACAGCGCGGTTGAATCGGCGCTCAAGGTGTTCTATGTGAACCTGCGTGAGCTTCTTCTCCAGCCGCCCGTCAAGGGCAAGCGCGCCCTCGGACTCGACCCCGGTTACAGAACGGGATGCAAAGTCGCCGTTGTTGACGAAACCGGAAAAGTTCTCGATACCGGTGTTATATATGTCACCCATTCCGAAGAGCAGAAGCTTAAAGCAAAGCAGACGGTGAAACGCCTCATAGAAAAATACGGCGTTGAAGTAATAGCCATAGGCAACGGCACGGCTTCAAAAGAAACGGAGATATTTGCCGCCGATCTTATAAAAGAGCTCGACCGCAAGGTGTCATATATGATGGTCAGCGAGGCGGGCGCTTCGGTTTATTCCGCTTCAAAGCTTGCGGCGGAAGAGTTCCCGCAGTTCGATGTTTCGCTCAGAAGCGCGGTTTCGATAGCCCGCAGACTTCAGGATCCGCTCGCCGAGCTTGTCAAGATTGACCCGAAAGCACTCGGCGTCGGTCAGTATCAGCACGATATGCCTAAAAAAGAGCTCAGCGAAACGCTTGACGGTGCGGTCGAATACTGCGTCAACTCCGTCGGCGCGGATGTCAACACCGCTTCTCCGTCGCTGCTCTCGCATATAGCCGGAATCAACTCGGGCGTTGCAAAAAACATCGTCGCTTACAGAGAAGAAAACGGCGTGTTCACTTCCCGCGCTCAGCTCAAGAAAGTGCCGAAGCTCGGCGCAAAAGCCTATGAGCAGTGCGCCGGATTCATCAGAGTCCCGGAGAGCAAGAATGTTCTTGATAACACGGGCGTTCACCCTGAGAGCTACGATGCCGCAAAAGCACTGCTTGAGCTCTGCGGACTTACGGTAAAAGATGCCGCAAATGGAAATACCGGTGCTCTTAAAGCGACCGTCGAGCTGCTCGGCGGCGAGAAAAAGGTTGCGGAAAAATTAGAGATAGGTCTGCCCACTCTTCAGGATATAATCAAAGAGCTCCAGAAACCCGGACGCGATCCGCGTGACGAGCTTCCGCCTCCGCTTCTGCGCACCGATGTTATGGATATCAACGACCTCCAGCCCGGCATGGAGCTGAAGGGAACGGTTCGCAATGTTATTGATTTCGGCGCGTTCGTCGATATCGGAGTGCATCAGGATGGACTTGTTCATATTTCGCAGATAACCAACAAATATATCAAGCACCCGTCTGAGGTGCTGAAAGTCGGCGATATCGTCACGGTGTGGGTGCTGGCGGTCGATGTCAAAAAGAACCGCATATCGCTGACTATGAAAAAAGATAACGTTCAGAAACCTAAGGAGTAAAAAGTTTTGTCGGAAAAATTCAGAAAAGATCTCACGCAGGGGAGCGTCACAAAACAGCTGCTCAAATTTTCCGTGCCTTTCCTGCTTTCAAACCTCTTGCAGGCACTCTATTCGGTCGCCGATATGGTGATTGTCGGCCAGTTTTGCGGAAAATCGGGAATAACCGGAGTTTCGATAGGCGGTCAGATAAATATTCTCGTCACCGGCGCAGCTCTCGGTCTCGCCATCGGCGGAACGGTGCTTATAGCCCAATACGGCGGAGCTAAAAAATACGACGATCAAAAGAGCACGATAGGCACGATGACCACGCTCTATATTATTCTCAGCGCAGTGCTCACCGTCGTTATGGTTCTGCTAACAAAGCCGATACTGCGCCTGCTGAAAACGCCGGATAACGCATTTGAAGAAGCGGTCAGATATCTGACAATCTGCATGCTCGGCACGGTGTTCATGTTCCTCTATAACGCCATAAGCGCGATACTGCGCGGCATGGGCGACTCAAAACGTCCGCTCTACTTTGTGGCAATAGCCGCCGCGGTAAATGTTGTCGGGGATATAGTTCTTGTCGGTCCGCTGAAAATGGGCGCCGCCGGAGCGGCGGTTGCCACTATCAGCTCGCAGGGAATAAGCGTTATTCTCTCGCTCATCTATCTCTTCAGCAGCGGATTCTTTTCAGGCTATAAAATAAAAGATTTCAGAATAGACAGGCAGAAAGCCTTGAGCATAATAAAGATAGGTTTGCCGTCGTCTGTCCAGCAGGTTATAGTCTCGTTTTCGTTTTTGACGCTGACGGCGCTCGTCAATTCTCTGCCGAATGCGGCTGCTGCGTCTGCCTGTCAGGGAATCGTCGGTAAGATAAATTCGTTTGCCATTCTGCCCGGACTCGCGATGAGCAGCGCCATATCTTCAATGGCGGGTCAGAATATCGGTGCAGGCGAATTCAAGCGCGCCAAGAAGACAATGACGACAGGACTCGCGATAGCAATGGGCATTTCGGTGCTCGTGTTCGTTATAGTTGAGATATTCCCGCGCGAGCTGCTGTCACTGTTCACGAGCGAAACAGATGTTATCGAAACGGGTATAACTTTCCTGAGACTCGCCGCAGTCGACTATTTGATAGTCACTCCCGTGTTCTGCATGAACGGTCTCGCGATAGGCGCGGGGTATACAAATATCGCCCTGCTCAATGCGGTTTTCAGCTCGATAGTTATAAGAGTCCCGCTCGCTTATCTGCTCGTTCGCGTGTTTGACCTCGGCTTTAA
>CAVAWW010000002.1:336-103098 GCA_963592475.1 bacterium | reverse complement strand
CGCAGCTGGGCGCCCGCAGATAAGGACAGCGTCAAGGCAATATTCCAGATAACCCACGGCATGGCGGAGCACGGCGAGCGTTACGCCCGCTTTGCAAAGAAGCTCTGCGAGCACGGCTATGCTGTTTTTGCGCAGGATCATATCGGCCACGGCAAGTCCGTCGCGTCCGACGATGACCTCGGCTATTTCGGCGAGAAGGACGGCTGGAGAGATTTTGTCATCGACTGCCGCTCGCTTACCGATATCGCCCGCGAGGAGTATCCCGGCAAGCCCGTCGTATTCTTCGGTCACAGCATGGGCTCGTTCATCGCAAGAAACTATACCGCTAAATATAACGATGTTCAGGCGGCTATCTTCTGCGGCACAAGCGGAAAGAATCCCGCCGCACCTATCGCCATAAAGCTTGCAAGCTTCGTCGGCAAGAGCCGCGGCAGCCGTCATAAGAGCGAGTTTATCAACAATCTCGCTTTCGGCAACTACAACAAGAAGTTCGACAATGTCAAGACCGAGTTCGATTGGCTCACCAGAGACGAGAACGAGGTTCAGAAATATATCGACGATAAATACTGCGGCTTCCTCTTCAGCGCGGCAGGCTATAAAGATCTGTTCTCGGTTCTCAATTCCGTCTCCGGCAAGGACTGGTATGAGCAGCTCTCTACCGATATCCCGGTTCTCGTCGTCTCGGGTTCAATGGATCCCGTCGGCGATTATTCAAAGGGAGTGACTCAGGTTGCCGAGGATCTCAAGGCTACAGGTCACGATGTCACCCTCAAGCTCTTTGACGGCGGCAGACACGAGATTCTCAACGAGACAAACCGCGACGAGGTCGAGGATTATATCGCGGCGTGGGCTGATGCGGCTCTCGAAAACGGCGCAAAGAAAGCAGAATAAAAATTTAAATTCACAGAGCAGGGGAGTTGTCCGCTGCTCTGTATCTTTTTTTATTCAACCTATTGACATAGTATGTAAATAGGTATATAATCGTTGCGGAATCGGGGGAACGGGTCGAATGATTTGTTTTCCTGTGAACATACTTGATTATTGAGAGGAGTTCTGATATAAATGACCACTATCTATGTTGATAACGCGGCCACGACAAAGACGAGCCGCACAGCAATAGAAGCGATGCTGCCGTATATGGACAAGATCTACGGCAACCCGTCGAGCCTCCATTCCGTTGGGCAGGCTGCGGCGGACGCGCTGAGAAAGGCGCGCGAAGAGGCGGCTGAGGTTCTCGGCTGCGAGCCCAATGAAATAACCTTCACCTCCGGCGGCAGCGAGGCTGATAATCAGGCACTCGTTTCCGCGGCGGCTATCGGCGCAAGAAAGGGTAAGAAGCATATAATCTCCACCGCATTTGAGCATCACGCGATTCTGCATACGCTCAAGAAGCTTGAAAAAGAGGGCTTTGAAGTGACGCTCCTCGATGTGCATGAAAACGGTATGGTCTCGGCTCAGCAGGTCGCCGACGCTATCCGCGAGGACACTTGCCTTGTGTCCGTTATGTACGCCAACAATGAGATCGGCAGCATCCAGCCCATCGCCGAGATAGGTGCTGTATGTAAAGAAAAGGGCGTTATCTTCCATACCGATGCCGTTCAGGCTGTCGGTCATGTCCATATAAACGTCAAGGAAGAGAATATCGATATGCTCTCCCTCTCGGCTCATAAGTTCCACGGACCCAAGGGCGTCGGACTTCTCTATGCCCGCAAGGGTGTCAGACTGACGAATATCATCGAGGGCGGTGCGCAGGAGCGCGGCAAGCGTGCGGGCACCGAGAATATCCCCGGTATCGTTGGCATGGTCGCGGCTCTCAAAGAGGCGAACGCTAATATCGATGCTAACGCCGAGAAAGTGTCCGCTCTGCGCGACAGACTTATAGAGGGACTTGAAAAGATACCGCACAGCGCATTGAACGGCGACCGCACAAAACGTCTGCCCGGCAATGTCAGCTTCTGCTTCGAGGGTATCGAGGGCGAGTCGCTCCTGCTTCTGCTCGATGCAAAGGGCATATGCGCTTCCTCCGGCTCCGCCTGCACCTCGGGTTCGCTCGATCCGAGCCATGTGCTTCTCGCTATCGGCCGCCCGCATGAGGTCGCCCACGGCTCTCTGCGCCTGACGCTCAGCGAGGAGAACACACAGGAAGAGGTCGATTATATAATCGAAGAGACCACCAAGGTCGTCAAATATCTCAGAGATCTTTCGCCCGTGTGGAAAGAGCTTCTGAGCGGCGAGAGAAAATTCACTTTCTGAGAGGAGTAATTCAAAATGGCATTATACAGCGATAAGGTTATGGATCATTTCATGAATCCGCGCAATGTCGGCGAGATCGCCGATGCGGATGGTGTCGGCGAGGTCGGCAACGCGAAGTGCGGTGATATAATGAAGATGTATCTCAAGATAAAAGACGGAAAAATCGACGATGTCAAGTTCGAGACTTTCGGCTGCGCGAGCGCAATAGCTTCGTCCTCCATGGCTACCGAGCTTATAAAGGGCAAGACTATTGACGAGGCGCTTGCCGTCACAAACAAGCAGGTTGTCGATGAGCTTGACGGACTTCCGGCGCACAAGCTGCACTGCTCTGTGCTCGCCGAAGAGGCTATAAAGTCCGCCGTCAAGGATTATTACGACAAGAACGGCATCGAGTATGACCACAGCAAGTTCCCCGAGTGCGAGGACTGCGAGAGCTGCGGCTGCCGCATGGTGTAAAACTATGATGGTATCAAGCCGCGGCAGATACGCCCTGCGCGTCATGGCGGATCTTGCCGAAAATGAAAAGAACGGCGCTTTTATCCCGCTTAAGGAGATTGCCGAGCGCGAAGAGCTCTCGCTCAAATATCTCGAAAGTATTATGACAACGCTCTCGAAAGCGGGACTTGTCGAGGGCGCGCACGGAAAGGGCGGCGGCTACCGACTCAAAAGAAAGCCGGAGGAGTACAGGGTCAGCGAGATTCTGAAGCTCACCGAGGGCTCGCTCGCTCCCGTCTCGTGCGTTGAGGGCGGCTGCGACCCCTGCGAGAATGCCGGCTCGTGCCGCACCCGCGCGATGTGGACGAAGCTCGATAAACTTATCAATGATTTCTTCGACGGCATAACAATAGCCGACCTGATGATTAAATAACAAAACGACCGCCGGGATAAATCCTGACGGTCGCTTGTTTTGTTTATTCAGCTTTTGCGTTTTATCTTCCTGCTAATCGATATTGCCATAGCAATGTAGAGCGCGGACTCGCAAAGAATCAGCAGGATATTCACTCCGTTTATAGAAGCAAGCCGCACTGTAGAATGCGGCTTGCGCTTGTATTTTACAGATTCAGGAAATCTTTTCTGTATTTGACTCCGAAAAACTCGGCGAGCTCCTGCATCTCGCTGTCTTTTATAGTATTTATCCTCGGCATGTGCGCCGTGAGCATATATATCTGCGCCGCCTTTTCGACTGTCTCTATCAGACCGAAAGTCTCGTCCATTGTCTTGCCCGCGCCGTAGATTCCGTGCATTCCCCAAATAACGAGGCGGAACTCCTTCATCTTTTCCGCGGTCGCTTCGCCGATGCTGTTCGTGCCGCAGAGCATCCAAGGCAGAACGCCGACTCCGTCCGGAAAAACGACGATGCACTCGGTGCACATCTCCCAAAGTGTGTGGGTTATCTTCTTCTCGTCAAGCTCGTGTATATAGTTCATCGCGAGCGTATTCGTCGGGTGGCAGTGCATGACGATTCTGTTCTCCGGGTCAACGCTGAGCCTTGCCATGTGGCTCATCAGGTGAGCGGGCAGCTCGCTCGTGAATCTGCCGCCGTCGGAGTAGCCCCAGAGAAGCTCCGCGGTCGTGCCGTCCTCGGCGATTCTTATGATGCCGAGATTGTTTTCGGGGTCGAACTGAACATTCTTGAAATATTTGCCCGTTCCCGTGACAATGAATATCTTGCCGATAAGCGGCTTCGCGTCAAAGCCGGTCGGGATAGTTCTGATAACTTTGGTGAGGTCGAGATATTCGCCGACTTCCTTTTCGTCGAGCATATAGCTTATGTTGCCGCCGTTTCTTTCGTCCCAGCCGAGACGGTACATATTCGCCGTGGTCTGCATCATTTCCTGCACAAAGGGCGCAGTCAGAATGTCTTTCATTTTCTTGCCTCCAGTGTATTCTTTTCGTAGTCAAGTATGGGCGATATATAGTCGCCTGGGATATTCTCACGCCTGAGATATTCGTCCCAGATGTCGCCGAACGGTGCCGTTTTCATGTCCTCCTGCAGCACCATGAGCTCCGTGAAGCGGCTTTCATCCTGAAGCTTTTTCATCTTCTCGTTCGGCTCGAGCAGGGCAAGAAGCAACGCCTTGTGAACGCTCCTGATTCCCGTGACCCATGCGGATATTCTGTTTATCGAAGCGTCAAAATAGTCGGTCGCTATAAACACTCTGTCGAGTGCGTCGTTTCGGACTATCTCTTTGGCAATTTCTTTCGTCTCGTCGTCGAGAATAACGACATGGTCGCTGTCCCATCTGACTCCGCGCGTGATGTGCAGCGCGATGCGGTCGTTGAACAGGAGCATCGAGGATATCTTGTCCGACACAACTTCTGTCGGGTGATAGTGACCGTTGTCCATGAGGGGGGTGATGCCCTTTGAGGCGACATAGTTCATGCAGAACTCGGCGGAGCCTACGGTGTATGACTCAAGCCCGATTCCGAAAACCTTTGATTCAAGGCAGACGAAAACTTTTGACTTGTCATAGGGCACCGAAAGTATCTCGTCGAGCGAATCCTTGAATCTCTTGCGCGGCGAGAGCCTGTCCGCGGGGATATTCTTATATCCGTCGGGGATCCAGATGTTCATCAGACAGGGTACGCCAGTCTCGTTTGCAAAATATTCGGATATCTCAATGCATCTCTTGCCGTGCTCTATCCAAAAGCGGCGCACCTCTTCGTCGGGCGACGAGAGGGTGAGATTATCCTTCACCATCGGGTGCGAGAAGAATGTGGGATTGAAATCGATTCCCATGCCGCGTTCCTTTGCGAACTTGACCCATTTTTCAAAATGGCGCGGCTCGATCTTGTCGCGGTCGGCGAACTCGCCGTTTTCGAATATGGCATAGCTTGCGTGAAGATTGAGCTTCTTTTTGCCGGGCATGAGGCTCGCCGCAAAGTCGAAGTCCTGCATCAGCTCTTCGGGCGTGCGCGCCTTGCCGGGATAGTTGCCGGTGGTCTGTATTCCGCCGGAGAGAGCCTGCTTCGAGTCGAAGCCCGTAACATCGTCGCCCTGCCAGCAGTGAACCGAAACAGCTGTGCTGCGAAGCGTTTCTATAGCTTTTTCTGTGTCCACGCCGAGAGACGCATATATCTCTCTTGCGCTTTCGTATCTGCTCATGTTTTTCCTCCTTTTGTCTTTAACACAAGCAAAGTTTATCACAAAAAAGCGGCTCGTTCAATGCTTATTTGGCATAAAAGTTTTTCTTTACTTATTTCATACATATCGTTATAATATTGTTGGATTAAAGCCGTGCCGTTGCACGCAAATTCAAGAAAGGTGATAATCATGAATGCTGTTGAAATAACCATAATAGTCGTCGCGGCGGTTCTTCTGCTCTGCGGCATACTCTTCGGCGTGGTGAGCTATCTTGTATTCTATGAAGTAATAGCGCGCAACTCGAAGATACCCGGAAAGATAGACGCCAACGCCAAAAAGAAAATGATGGAAACCAACCCCGAGAAGTTCCTCCTCGACCCGCGTGAGGAGTGGCTGAATAATCAGACCTTCGAGAATTACTCCATAACCAACGTTGACGGAAACAAGCTCAAGGGCTATCTTCTCAAAGCCGACAAGCCCTCAGATGTCTATGTATTCGGCAGCCACGGCTATCGCTGCTGGGGTAAGCGCGAGTTCAGACTCATGGCGAAGTTCTATCATGACCTTGGCTTCAATGTCTTTATCGTCGACCATCAGGCGCACGGCGAGAGCGAGGGCAAATATATCGGCTTCGGCTCGCATGAGTCGCGCGATGCCATGCAGTGGCTCAAATTTATAACCGACACTTTCGGAAGCGATATTCAGATAATTCTGCACGGCGTTTCAATGGGCTGCGCCACCGTTATGATGATGAGCGGCAACCCCGACCTGCCGAAGAATGTCAAATTCACCGTTGCCGACTGCGGCTATACCAGTCCGTGGGCAGAGTTCGATTATCAGCTCAAAAACGCCCATGTTCCGACTTCTCCGCTGCTCGACGGCGCGAATTTCTTCAACAAACATATCGCAAAATACGATTTCAAAAAGGTCGACGCGGTCGAGAGCGTCAGCCATGCGCAGGTGCCGATGCTCTTTATCCACGGCACAAAGGACGATTTCGTCCCCACTTATATGGTGCATGAGCTCTATGACGCTTGCAGCACCGACAAAGACCTGCTTCTTGTCGAGGGTGCCGGTCATGCCGAGAGCTACCCGACCGACTCCGCCGCATACGAGGCAAAAGTCAAGAGTTTTATCGACAAGTATATCGCCGTCGAATCAAAAGCCTGAAAAGAACAGCAAATATTGTCCCTGTCCGCTCGTTCGGACAGGGATTTTTTATATATTAAGTTCTTACCGTCAAATTATCCAAAAGAACAATATCTTTTTTGTAAAATGTAACAAAAAACTAAAAATTCAAAAAAAGTAATTGAAGAATCCACAATTACGTGATAATATATAGTCAAGATTAATGTGCTCATAAAATCATAAATTGTTAAAACGCAAGGGGGTAATAATTATGACTTCCACTTAACTTTTATCAATTTCACTTTAAGCTTTGTTAGCTGACTTTTTACAAGAAAGGAAAATGCGTTATGAAAAAACATCGAAGCAATGAGAAAAGTGTACTTTTAAGAAGAGTTTTGAGCTTTATATTGGCGGTATCATTAGTGATAAGTGTAGTATCAATAAATGTATTTGCAGACTCATCATCAGAAGAAATGATATATGAAGAAACCCGTGATCAAATTAATTTTGATAAATTATTGGTTTATGTAGTTAATAATAGCAGAGTAGTAGTTGAGGTTAATCCAACACTCTCTTTGTTAAAAAAATATGCAGCTAAAAAAGAAAAAGCAAAATATGATAAATACATCGAAACCCACCCACAAGAAATTGATGATTTATTTGATGATGTTAATTCTAACAATTATCTTTGTGCTATAAGTTATACAGATGCTCCGTTGGAGCTTGTTGATGATCATTACGAGCGCGTTTTAAAAGATAAGAATGATAGTTCCAACTCGTTAATTAATACGTTAAGTGAGTCTAATATGTCTTCACCGTCAAAGAGGTATAGATTTACATTGAAAACAAAAATTTATAGATTAGGTGTTGGTGGAAACTACAGCTACTTTGCGAAAACATACGGCGACTGGGAAACTTCTACATCTATTTTAAGCGGTGAAAAGAAGCCGGCCGCTGGAGAAGATTATATACTTCAAGCATGCCCAACGGTCACAATCGACAGCCATTTAAGCACTTCTTATAATTATCCAGTAAATGGAAGCACCGCTGGAAAAGAGGGCGACACATTTTTCCTTGAAGACGGTGGAGATTCTTGGACGAGATACTCTGTTAAGGATGATCCAGTTGGAAAAGCCCAACTTAAATCTTTTGTATGTTCTCAGTCCTTTAAGGCACAATCAACCAGCCAAACCAAAAAAATCAATAGTTATTATGTTCACACTTGGAAAAAAATGTCACTATCAGTTACTGCATCTGGTACCGCGGGCGCTTCTGGTGGAAAGCCATCGGCGAGTATCACTCTCTCGTTGACACCTAGTATAGCTGAAAAGCAATGGAATGTATACAATTTTGTATCTTTTAATTGGTAGGAGTGATTTGGTTGAGAAAATCGGCAAAGATATGTTTGACGATATTGACTGCTGTGATACTTGCATTTACTATAGTTGCAATATGCTTTTTTTCCTCAACGCTCTCTGCAGCAGGCTGTATTGACTATTGCAGAAAGAATACCAAGAGCGGAGCAAACGAATTCTTTGCTATAGGCGACGATATGGATGGGAAGAAATATGTCTATTATATCGCATCGGATGTTGAGCCGGGAAAATCACAGGAACTATTTGTGTTTGAACGTACATATTTAGATAGGTATAAATTCTTGCTGAGCAGTTCTCAGGGCGGAGCGACTGATGGAGGCGAAAAGGTTGGATCATTAAAGTTCTTCCCTGGGAGCGGAGACAAGGATGGCAGTACAGGAGCTGCGCTGCTTTTCTTTGGCTCGATCGCCGATGCGAAAATAGCCGGGTGCGAATATAGCCTTATTTTGACAGACGGTGAGGAAACTTTTATGCGGAAAAAGCCATTGACGAATAACAATAACAAAGTGTGGCTCATTGGTTTTTATGGTTTATCTGATTACGATAACCGGACGGTAAAAGATGTTACTTCCGCAAGTTTCTTTGACGAAGACGGAAAACTCGTCGCGACATATTCAAAATAAAACTAACTCCCGATCCGCTTTTGCAGGTCGGGAGCGTTTCTTTATTTCTTCTTTTTCGGCTTCGGTGCGGGCAGCTCGTCATACATCGCCTCAAAGAGTTCTTTCAAAAACTCTCTGTCCTCGATGTTTTCAACCATCAGCATCGGCTTCGCGCCGTCATACGGCAGTTCCTCCGGTGCGTCCGGCATCATATTTCGCGCCGCCTGAACCGGCTTTACGAGAAATCGGTTGTCGTATATCCCGCCGATTACTTTTCCGCGAAAATAGAGTATGTATTCGCTCATCATCGCCCGGCTCGTCACATCGCCGGCTTCGCTCAGCTGTTCGAGCACATATTCGAGATAATCTTTGCTTGATGCCATATTATTTCCTCTTGCTTTCTTCGTATGCCTGCTTTTCGGCGTTGAACTGCTCGGGGCGCTTGAGATAATCGCGGTTGAAGCGCCTGCCGACCGTTATGCTGCCGTCGGGCTGAATCTCGGTTATCGTCACGCCCTGCATCCATTTTTCCTCCGGCCAGCCGAAGTTCGTGCCCATGGTGTATGTCTCGTATCCGCCGCATTGGCTGTATATGAAGCAGACTCCGTTGTAGTTCGCGCAGAAGTCGTTGACATGGTCGTGCCCGCAGTATACTGCCTGAGTGCTGCCAAGCTCGCATATGGCGTCAAACATTCCGCTGTTGAACGGCGAACAGCCGACGGATTCATACATCCCGCCGTAGAAAATCTTCGCTTCGCCCGTCGGAACATACTGCCCGTTTTCATCGAGCTTCATAACATGCTCGAACTCCGGCAGGGGAATGTGAAAATACATCATTGATTTTACTTTTCCGTATTTCTCTTCCGTCCTGCGCACGCAGTTTTTGTACCATTCTATCTGCTCCGGCTTCAAGAAGTCGTAACCTTTCATGCCCTCGGGCACTCCGTAGTCTTTGTAATATCTCTCGCGTATGTCGCGCCCGGAGTCGAAGAGATACAGGCTCTGGAGCAGAGAGTTTTCGCCGTTTTTGATGTCTATTCTGTAGTTGCCGTAGCCGTAGAGACTGTCGTCGCCGTGGAGCGCGAGGCAGTGCGGATATCGGCGCATTGAGTCGAGCATAAGCCATTTGTAGAAGCCCTTTTCTTCGCGAACCTCGTGATTGCCGAATACAATCGCCCAGTACACTCCCGTCTTTTCCATGAAGCGCGCGAACTGAACCGCGTCGAGCTGCTGGAACTTCGAGAGGATTATATCTCCCGTGAATATCACAAGATCGGGCTTTGCCTGCGCAATATGATTTGCGAGCATCTGCATAGCCTTGCGGCGCAGAGAGGGCGTGTCGCCGAGATGAATGTCAGTTGTCGTGAGTATGCGGAACGGCCTGTCCGAATATGTGCCGTCCTTGTTGAATTTGCCTATTGTAACGCTCTCTTCGTCTTTGTCTATTATCTTCACGCCCGTCTCGGCGGGAACTATATTAACGTTTTTCTCAAACAGCCAGTCGCGCCTGTCCTTCGGGAGCAGGGGATATGCGATGCTGTAGAGCTCGAGCCCGAGTGCGTTCAAATTGCGTCTGCAAAAAGCGGCTATAGGGTGCATCTGATGAAAACCTCGCTTGATATTTTTCTTGATTATATCATCTGCGAGCCCTAAAATCAATCTTTCGTGCCTTTAAAATCCGGATTTACAAAATGTAATATATTTTTCTCCTGTGGTTATAACTATATATATCATATAAATTTTTCACAAAACTTTGTTGATTTAAAGGCGCTTAAATGATATAATAAACAATCGAAACGGACGCGTGAGTCCTATATAGGAGGTTTTACAATGAAGAAGTCCCTTGCGGCACTTCTTGCGGTGCTTATGCTTTTCGGCTGCGCCGCCCTTACCGCATGCAGTAAAAAGCGTCTCTCGACTGAGGCGGGAGACAACCAGATAATTTCGGCAGACGAAATTGCCGATACCATGACCTCGAAAGACGGAAAATATGAAATAGCAATGGTCACGAATGTCGGCAGGCTCAAAGATAAATCCTTCAACCAGGGAACCTGGGACGGAGTCAAGCTCTTTGCCTATAAAAACGGCAAGTCGTATAAATATTATCAGCCCAGAAACGGCAACAAAGCTTCGGATGACGACAGATACAATGCGTTTATCGAAGCAATAAAAGGCGGCGCGAATATAATCGTCGCCACCGGCTATGAGCAGGAGAACGCTCTCAAACGAGCCGCAGCGGAAAATCCCGATACAAAGTTTATCTTCGTCGACGGCTATGTCCTCAACAACGGCGACGGACAGGCTCTCTCGAATGTCGCGGCAGTTGCCTTTAAAGAGGAACAGTGCGGCTATCTCGCGGGCTACGCCGCAGTTACCGAGGGCAATACAAAGCTCGGCTTTGTCGGCGGCGGAGCGGGCAATAACCCGTCCGTCAACAGATTCGGCTACGGCTTCGTCCAGGGTGCGAACGACGCAGCAAAAGTTACCGGCGTTGTCGTCGAGATGAAGTACAGCTACCGCTACGGCGATAATTTCTCGGCTTCTTCCGAGCTTCAGAATATGGTCAACGAATGGTACAAGTCCGGCACGGAGTGCATCTTCTCCTGCGGCGGTGAAATGTGCGATTCCGTCTTTGAAGCGGCTTTGGCGAATAACGGCAAGTCTATCGGCGTAGATGTCGATCAGTCATCCGTATCCGATACCGTTATAACCTCGGCAATGAAGGGGCTTAGCTCGGGCGTGCAGAAGATACTCACCTCGTTCTATGCGGGCAAGTGGGTGCTCGTCGGCGGACTCTCTTCAAACCTCGGCGTTGACGACAATGCCGTCGGTCTGCCTTTTGCAACCTCTAAGTTCGAGAAGTTCACCGAGAGCGAGTATGTCAAGCTCGTCAATTCCATGAAGAGCGGCGGAACGCTTGAGGTGAAGAACGACTTTTCCGCTTTCCTTGCGGGCGGGGAGACTTTTGAAAATGTCGCCGTCAGCTTCGTAAAATAAGCAGTTTTTTGGGAGCCTCGGCGCGTTGAACGTTGAGGCTCCCTTGAGTTTATATTTTTAGCATTTGTCAAACGACGGGTTGAAAGAATAGTAGTTCTTCGAGTTGAGCCGGTCGGTGACCGTGCGCAGCCCCTCTCCGAACCGCTGGAAGTGAACTACCTCGCGCTCGCGCAGGAACTTTATCGGGTCGCGGACATCCGGGTCGTCAACAAGGCGCAGAATATTGTCGTATGTGACTCTTGCTTTCTGCTCGGCAGCCATGTCTTCCATCAGATCGGCTATCGTGTCGCCCTTGCACTGCATCGAACCCGCGCTGTAGGGCATTCCGTTTGCCCCTGCGGGATATACTCCGGCGGTGTGGGTGACGAAATATGCGTCGAATCCGCCTTTCTTTATCTCCTCGGGCGTGAGATTTCTTGTGAGCTGGTGGACTATCGCGCCTATCATTTCGAGGTGTCCGAGCTCCTCCGTGCCGATATCGGTGAGCAGTCCCTTGAGCTGCGCATACGGCATTGTGAACCGCTGGCTGAGATAGCGGAGCGATGCGCCGAGCTCCCCGTCGGGTCCGCCGTATTGGTCGAGTATTATCTTTGCGTATTTCGGGTTCGGATTTGCTATCTTTACCGGATATTGAAGCTTCTTTTCATATACAAACATCAGCAGCCACACTCCTCTGCATCCCACGGCCACGGGTCTTTGAGCCACTCCGCACCGGTCGCGTCGAGCGCCGTGAGCGCGCCGAACTGAGCCTCATACTCGCTTCTGAGCGCCCTGTACCGCGCGTCGCATTTGCGAAACAGCGCGAGAGCCTGGAGATCGGACGGGTGGGTGTCAAGATAGAGATGCAGTTCCCACTGCGTGAACTGCGCGGCGCTCAGCCGCCTGAGCATCGTTTCGCGCTTTGTCATCTTGAACACCTCGCAGGATTGAACGGCTTGTTAAGGACGGGGAAGAGCGTGCCGACTTCAAGGGCTTTCATCTCGTCGTATACGCTTATATCCGTCTGTATCGGAACATATGCCATGGCGACGCTGTAGTCCTCGGGGAACGGAGTCATCGCCTCGCGCACGGAGCAGGAGCAGCTCCCGGCGCTTCGGTTGTTGTAATTCATATCGGAACATTACTCCTTTATCTTGCTTTTTATGAGGCATCCCTCTGTACATCATATGATTTGTACGGATTTTTGACAAAGCGCAGGCTTTGTTTTTTACCGCAGAAAACACAACGGAGGAACAGAAAATGGACATCAGAGAAATTCTCAAAAAGGTCGACCACACCCTGCTCGGAGTCACTGCCGGGTGGAGTGATATCGAACAGATACTTATCGATGCCGAAAAATTCGGCACGGCGAGCGCGTGTATTCCGCCCGCGTTTGTCAAAAGAGCTAAAGAATATGTCGGGGACAGGGTGAAGATATGCACCGTCATCGGCTTCCCGAACGGCTATAACACCACCGCCGTCAAGGTCTTCGAGACGGAAGATGCCGTTGCAAACGGCGCGGACGAGATAGATATGGTCATAAATGTCGGCGAACTCAAATCCGGCAACACCGTCTATGTCGAGAATGAGATAAAAGCGGTTCGCGCCGCGTGCGAGGGCAAGATATTGAAAGTCATTATCGAAACCTGCCTGCTGACCGAAAACGAAAAAATAACGATGTGCGAGATAGTTACCCGCTCGGGCGCGGATTATATAAAGACCTCGACCGGATTTTCCCTCGGCGGCGCAACATTCGATGATATAAAGCTCTTTTCGGAGCATATAGGAAGTAATGTGAAAATGAAAGCCGCGGGCGGCATCAGCAGTCTTGAGGATGCGGAGAAGTTCATAGCCCTCGGCTGTGACAGGCTCGGCACGAGCAGAATAGTCAAGCTCGCCAAAGGTCTCGACGCATCCGGATATTGAAAGGAGAATCGATATGTCAACTGCACATAACACCGCAAACAAAGGCGATTTCGCCAAAACAGTCCTCATGCCCGGCGATCCGCTCAGGGCGAAGTATATCGCTGAGAATTTTATCGACGATGCCCGCCTTGTCAACAATGTCAGGGGCGTTCAGGGCTATACCGGAACTTATCACGGAAAGCCTGTCTCCGTTATGGCGTCCGGCATGGGCATGCCCTCGATAGGCATATATTCCTATGAGCTTTTCAATTTTTACGATGTCGATAATATAATCCGCGTCGGCTCCGCCGGCGGCATAGCCCCCGGACTTAAACTGCGCGATGTTGTTATAGGAGCGGGCGCGTGCACCAATTCGAATTTCGCCCATCAGTTCGGTCTGCCCGGTGCGTTTGCGCCGATAGCGTCGTTCTTTCTGCTCGAAAAAGCGGTGTCCGCCGCGAGAAAGCTGGGCAAAGAGCCTGTGGTCGGCAATATTATTTCGTCCGATACTTTTTATGAGGATATCCCGAGCTTTGAGCTGTGGCGCAAAATGGGCGTTCTGGCAGTTGAAATGGAGGCCGCCGCGCTCTATATGAACGCCGCGCGCTCCGGCAAGAACGCACTGTGCATCTGCACTATATCCGACCTGCCCATGGATCCGACGAGCGGCGAGTGCTCGCCCGCAGAGCGTGAGCAGAGCTTCAATGAAATGATAGAAATAGCCCTCAATACTCTTTAAACGGAGTGATATTCTTGAAAACAAAGCGAGTTTTTCTTATAGTTCTCGATTCTTTCGGCGTCGGCGAACTGCCCGATGCCGCGAAATACGGCGACTGCGGCAGCGACACTTTCGGCGCGGTCAGCCGCTCTGAATATCTTGATGTGCCGAATATGCGCTCCCTCGGTCTTTTCAATATCGACGGAGTCTCGCCAAAAGGCGCAGTTGAGTCCCCACGCGGTGCATTCGGCAGAGCTGCCGAGCGTTCTGCCGGAAAGGATACAACTACAGGTCATTGGGAGATAGCCGGAGTCGTGTCCGAAAAGCCTATGCCGACTTTCCCGGACGGCTTCCCGCAGTATGCTGTCGATGAGTTTTCGCGCCTTACCGGACGCGGCGTGCTCTGCAACAAGCCCTATTCGGGCACGCAGGTCATTCTTGACTACGGCAGACAGCATATGGAGACCGGAGATCTCATCGTCTATACCTCCGCGGACAGCGTCTTTCAGATAGCCGCCCACGAGGATATAGTTCCTCTCGAAGAGCTCTATGATATCTGCCGTACTGCCCGCGGTATGCTCAAAGGCGAACTTGCCGTCGGCAGAGTTATAGCCCGTCCGTTCAAAGGCGAATATCCGAACTTTTACAGAACCTCCGGCAGGCATGATTTTTCTCTTGAACCGACAGGGGAGACAATGCTCGACCGTCTGAAAGCCTCGGACTTCGATGTCATATCCGTCGGCAAGATAAATGATATTTTCGCCTCCCGCGGCGTTACGGATCACAGAGGTATCAACAAAAATAACGCCGACGGCATGGAGAAAACACTCGAACTTCAAAAAGAGGATTTCAGCGGTCTTTGCTTTGTCAATCTCGTCGACTTTGATATGCTCTACGGACACAGAAACGATGTTGACGGCTACGCAAAAGCCCTGACCGAGTTCGACGGATATCTCGGCAGATTTCTCGAAAATATGCGCTCTGACGATGTGCTCATAATAACCGCCGATCACGGCTGCGATCCGTCAACCCCGAGCACCGACCATTCGCGCGAATATATCCCGATAATTGTCTGCGGCGATGAGATAAAGGCCGGGGTGAATATCGGAACGCGCCCGACTTTTGCCGATATCTCGGCGTCTGTGCTCGATTGTTTCGGTTTGCCCGCGCTTCAAAGCGGCGAGAGCTTTCTGCGGGAGGTGTCGGATATATGACCGATAACGAGCGCAGCGAACTCTTCAAAAAAGCCGCCGAAGCCCGTCTCAAATCATATTCGCCCTATTCCGGCTACAGCGTCGGTGCGGCGCTTCTCTGCTCCGACGGATTGATATATACCGGGTGCAACATCGAAAATGCCGCATATACTCCGACCGTCTGCGCCGAGCGCACCGCCTTTTTCAAAGCCGTATCGGACGGTAATCGTGATTTTTGCGCAATTGCCGTCGCGGGCGGAAAAGATGGCATCGATGTATGTACGCCTTGCGGAGTCTGCCGCCAGGTGATGGCGGAGTTCTGCGACTGTGAAAATTTTGAAATAATCTGCAACACAGAGCATGGACTTCATTCGTTCAGGCTCAAAGAGCTTCTGCCGGGCTCGTTCGGTCCGGCAAATCTGAAACAGGAGAAACAGCCTTGAAAAACTTTCGGCGTATAATATCTGTCCTTTGTGCGGCGGCGATGCTTTTGAGCCTCTGCGCCTGCTCAAAGCGCGAAAAGTATGACACGGTGTTCATCACCGATGTCGGCGATATCTATGACAGATCATATAATTCCGCCGTGTGGGACGGCGTCAAGAGCTACGCCGCCGATTACGGCGTTAACTGCAAATATTACAGACCGTCTCAGCGCGGCACAAAATATTTCTTCAAAGCGATTAAGAAAGCAATAAACCACGGCGCGAGAGCAATAGTCTGCCACGGCGACGAATTCTGCGATGCTGTTAAAAAGGCGGCGGAGCGTTGGGACGATGTAAAGTTTATCATCATCGACTGCGAGGAGAAAAATCTGCCCTCAAATGTACTTGCCGTCGGCTATTCAACTCTCGATGCGGGATATCTTGCGGGTTATGCCTCGGTGTCGAACGGTTTTCAGCGCCTCGGATTTCAAGGCAGCAGCCCATCTGATGATTATGTCAATTACTGCTTCGGCTTCATTCAGGGTGCCGAGCGCGCCGCCGAAGATTTGATGCTCGAGGTTATGTCGGTCGAGATAAAAGTGAATTTCCTCAAGACCGACGAGAATGAGGATGATGTCGAAGCACGTGCAAAGTCGTGGTTCTCAACAGGTACGCAGGTCATATTCGCCTGCGGTACAAAGACATTTGCAACCGTCGCGAGCGTTGCGGAACGCAATGTCGGAAGCTGGGTTATCGGTGCCGATACGGATAAGTCCTATGCCTCCGATTCCGTCCTGACCAGCGCGGAAAAGTCGGTTTCAACGAGTGTCTATAGGGCTCTCGCCGAAGTAAAAGACGGCAGCTTCAAAGGCGGATGCTCGGTAACTTACGGCATAGCCGACGACGGCGTGCGGCTCGATCTTCAGCGCTCGCTGTTCTCTCTGTTCACTCAGTCGGATTACGACGCTATAATCGAGCGCGTCAAAGCCGATCCGACAATGATATCGTCGCTTGTCACTGACGACGATGCCAAGAACATAGTCCTCGGCGATGATCAGGAATTGTCGTCTATATTCTCACTCAACCATGTACTTATCTTCACGAACTGAGGTGTTTTTATGTATATGCCCGAACTTATCCGCAAAAAGCGTGACGGCGGCGAGCTGACCGCCGAAGAGATATCTTATATAATCAACGGCTGCGTCTCGGGCGAAGTGCCGGATTATCAGCTTTCGGCGTTTGCCATGGCGGTGTTTTTTCGCGGGATGACAAATGCCGAGACGGTCGCGCTGACTCTTGCAATGCGCGATTCGGGCGACAAAGCCGATCTCAGCGGGATAAGCGGTGTCAAGGTCGATAAACATTCGACAGGCGGCGTGGGCGATAAAACCACGCTTATAGTCGCTCCGATAGTCGCGGCGTGCGGCGTGAAAGTTGCGAAAATGTCCGGCAGAGGACTCGGTCACACTGGCGGAACGGTTGATAAACTTGAGTCTATACCGGGATTCCGTACTTCGATATCCCCGCAGGAGATGCGTGAGACCGTTGAAACCTGCGGTCTGAGCGTCACGGGACAGAGCGGGAATATGTGTCCCGCCGACAAAAAGCTTTATGCTCTGCGCGATGTCACCGCAACCGTTGACAGCATACCGCTCATAGCCTCGAGCATCATGAGCAAGAAGCTCGCCGACGGCTCGGACTGCATTCTCCTCGACGTAAAAACGGGGAGCGGTTCGTTTATGAAAACGCTCGACGATTCCCGCCTGCTTGCGCGTACAATGGTCGATATCGGCAGGGGAGCGGGCGTCAGGACTGCCGCTCTGATAACAAATATGGATTCCCCGCTCGGGAGCGCGGTCGGCAACTCACTTGAGGTCATTGAGTCCGTTGAGATACTCAAGGGCAAAACATCGGGCGATCTCTGGACTGTCTGCCGCGAGCTTTCGTGCAGGATGCTGATGCTCGCCGGAATAGGCGACAAAGATGAGTGCGGCAGGCTCGTTGATGAAGCCGTCGAAAGCGGTGAAGCGCTCAAGCGTTTTGAAATGATGGTAAGATTGCAGGGCGGCGATGCCTCATATATTGAAGATACATCGAAATTCAGAAAAGCTTCTTTCAGCCGCGAGGTGTACGCGCCCGCATCGGGATATATAACCCACATGGATTCCGAGAAGATAGGCTTGACCGCTGTTCTGCTCGGAGCGGGCAGAGAGAAAAAAGAGGATAATATTAACCATGCGGCAGGTATTATGATAGCCGCAAAGGCGGGCGATTTTGTGAAGCGCGGCGAACTGCTCGCAACGCTTTTTGCGGACGACGAGAGCCGCCTCGACGGTGCCGAGGCGCGCTATCTTTCCGCTGTTTCAATCGGCGATAAGAAGCCTGCGGAGCAACCTATGATACTCGATTATATCGACTGATATTTCGGTTGACATCCGCTTTTTATCATGCTATCATTTAAAAGCTATATTTAAAGAAAGGGGAGCGCGTCTTATGACAGAGCGTAAAATAAATTATCATATTTGCTGCGCCCCGTGTATTCTTTTATAAGGTGATTTGCGGACGGCCGCCGGCTGTCCGCTTTTTTGATTATTTTTTCGGAGTGACTATGAACAACTTCAAGAAAAAAATAAAAAGAATATTGCGCCGTATGCTCGGCAGACCCGAACCGCCGAAGCGAAAGACCCCCGACCGACTGCCCGACGATATTGATGCGGCGGTCAGAAAAAACGGTCTTGAGACCGACGGCTTTATAAGAGTTGTTGAAAGCGATATGGATTTCGACGGCTGTTATCTCACTGCGTGGACAGTCCTTGACGACAAGGGAATATATTTCATCCTCGGCGATGAGAAAGTCACCAAAAAGCGCGGAAACAAAAAAATCAAGTCAGAGTATGAGCTCAGAGAGATACGCTCTTATCCGCTCTCGGATTTTGATTCGCTCAAATGCGAGCAGTATGTCTCGACAGGCCGCCTTATAGCCGAAAGGGACGGCGACGATATCGGTCTGATAAAATTCAGCCTCAATTTTCTCGGCGGCTATGATGAATTATGCAAGGCGTTCAACAGCCTCAAGACAGGCGAGCCGATGCCGCAGAGCAGTGAAAAGCCGAGCGGCAGAGTATGCCCGAAGTGCAAAAGACCGTATCCGCCCGGGCGCAGCTCATGCCCGAAATGCGATAAAAACGGCTCGACCGTCAAACGCCTGTTCTCCTTTTTCGGCGGCTATAAGCTCCAGATGGCGCTTATCGTCACCGCAATACTTATAAGCACCGCCATGAACATGGCGATGCCGCAGATAAGCACAAAGACACTCTTTGACGATGTGCTGAGCAAAGTCGGATCAACGCCCGCGCAGCAGCTGCTCGTTACGCTCGGATATCTTATCGGCGCAGTTGTCGGCATGAAGCTTCTGGGATTAATTATGACCGTGTCGTTCCAGTTCCTTATGGGCAGTATAATGCCGCGAGTCATATATGACATAAAAGTCAAGATTTTCGCTGCCATGCAGCGCCTGTCTGTCGGCTTCTATTCGTCCAAACAGACAGGTTCGCTCATGGAGCGCGTGACAAGGGACTCCAATAATATCTATTGGTTCTTTGTCGACGGTCTGCCGTATGTAATAACGAATGTTATAACAGTTATAGGCGTTTTGATAATAATGTTTGTCATGTCGTGGAAACTGGCGCTTCTCTGCTGCGCCGCAGCTCCGATATTTCTTGTGCTGCTCGTCTTCGGCGGCAGATTTTTCAGAACTTTGCACCACAGAAGCTGGGCGCGCAACGCGAGACTCACTTCCATGGTCAGCGACAATATCAACGGCCAGCGTATAATAAAGGCTTTCTCAAAAGAAGATGAAGAACTCGACCGCTTCGATACGGTCAGCAGCGATCTCTATGAAGCTGATTTGAAGCTCAACAATTCCGAAGCGACTCTCTTTCCGGTACTCACCATATTGCTCTCCATGCTCGCCGTAGTTATGCTGACTTTCGGCGGACTCATGGTTGCAAACGGCGAGATGACCGTCGGCACGCTTCTCAATTTCACCGTCTATCTTACAATGCTCGTCGGACCTTTGGATTTTCTCTCGTGGGTGTCCAACTGGTGGGCGCGCTGTGTCGACTCGGCTCAGCGCGTGTTTGAGATAGTTGACGCAAAGCCGGAGATAGTCGAAAAAGAGCACCCGATAGAAATAGGCGAGGTGCGCGGAGATATAGAAATATCAAAACTCGAGTTCGAATATGAACCCGCACAGCCTGTTATAAAGAATCTCGACCTCAAAGTAAACGCAGGTCAGATGCTCGGAATAGTCGGCAAAACCGGAGCGGGCAAAACAACAATAGCCAATCTTATAGCGCGGCTCTATGACCCGAAAGCCGGGTGTGTCAAAATCGACGGAGTCGATGTGCGCGATCTGCCGCTCGATACTATCAGAAAGAATGTCGGTCTGGTTTCGCAGGATATCTATCTCTTTATTGGCACAATAGCCGATAATATCCGCTACGCAAAGCCGGATGCCACAATGGATGAGATAATCGCTGCGGCAAAGGCGGCGAGCGCGCATGATTTTATTATGAAACTGCCCGATGCCTATGAGACGCGCGTCGGAGCGGGCGGCCACGACCTTTCCGGCGGCGAGCGCCAGAGAATATCGATAGCCAGAACGATAATCCAGAATCCGCGTATCCTTATTCTCGATGAAGCTACCGCGGCAATGGATACTGAAACAGAGCGCAATATCCAGTATTCTCTCACAAAGCTTATGCAGGGCAGAACAACTGTCGCCATAGCCCACCGTCTCTCGACTCTCCGCGATGCCGATATGCTCGCCGTAATAAGCGAGGGCGAAGTGGTCGAATACGGCAGCTATGCCGAGCTTCTCAAAAAGCGCGGCGAGTTCTATAAGCTCTATAAAATACAGGCCGAAGCCCTCAAGGCTGTCGGAATAATCGATTGAGGAGGGTTAAAATGGGAGAACTCAATACTATGTCAATAAACTTCCTCGACCCCGAAAAGTGCAGATTCTATATAAATCCGAACGGCTTTATCGCCCTCAGAACCGAGGACAAAGACTATCGCCGCGTGCGCCTTCTGCGCACTCTGCCTCTGCACAGACCGTTTGAATATATCAGCGTCAGCGATATGGATAAGAATGAGATCGGCATAATAAGAAACGCCGCCGATTTCCCGCCCGAGAGCAGAGAGATAATCGAAAAGGATCTCGCCGCGCGCTATTATTGCCCGCAGATATCCGAGATATATTCGATAGATGAGAAGATGGGCTCGTTCTATTTCGATGTATCGATAGACGGCTTCAAAAAGACCTTCGGCGTCAAGGATATCAGCCGCAATATCAAGATGCTCGATTCCGGCGCGGTCATGCTCACCGATGCCGACGGCAACCGTTTTATAATTCCGGATATCAACGCCCTTAAACCGAGAACGCGCAGGAAGATCGAGCCGTTTCTCTATTGATTTTTTGCATGAATTTTAAAGAAAGGAGCGGCTGTGCGCCGTATGGTTTAAAATATGACCGAGGTAAAGTATGACCTTGATTTGAATTCAAAGCCGTGCCGCGGTGTCCTGCGGTATGACAACGGCGCAGTCCATGCGCTCGAAGACGGCAAAGAGGTGTTTTCGCATTCGCTTAAAAATGTCGGCGAGCTTGTGCAGTATACCGATGTCGGTTGCGGAAGCATCGAGATATCGCCGTTTGCGGATGAGCTCGGCTCGGATTACGACAGCGCCGAGAATATCACCGTCTGCCGCTTCTCCATGAGTGCCGCGGAGGATATAGGCGAATTCTGCAAGGCAGTCAACCACTATATAAAAACAGGCGAAGAACCGCAGCTCAGCGCCGACAATGCCGACCGATGCCCGGTCTGCGGCAGACGCTATCCAAAGGGTACCGATGTCTGTATGTTCTGCGTTGATAAGAGCTACATATGGCGCAGAACATTTAAAATGCTTCGGCAGTTTATGCCGACTCTTATTGTGTCGAGCGTGCTCGTCACTTTTGCAAATCTTATGTCTGCGGCGCAGCCCGTGCTCCAGGGCAAGCTTGTCGACAGTTTCTCGTTGGCGGTTTCGTCGGGCGGGCTCTCCGCAAAGCAGAATGTTATTATTATCGGCGTCGCCATGGCGCTGACTTATCTGCTCGAAAACATCTTCCAGATATTCTCGGGGCGCACCGCGAACAGCGTAGGACTCGGATTCTCAAAATATCTGCGCTCCGTTGTCTATGACAAAGTCCAGCGTATGTCCGTCTCGTCCATGTCGCGAAAAACTGCGGGCGATCTTATAAAACGCGTCACCCGCGACACAAACACGGTGCAGAACTTCTTTGTCGATAAAGGCCGCTATGCGCTCGAACAGATTATACTTTTTATCGTCGTCGGCATATTCATGCTGCGCATGAGCCCGCTGCTGACTCTTCTTGCAGTCCTGCCTGCGCCGCTTTGCATTATCGCACTCAACGGCTTCAAACGCTATATCCATTTGCGCTACGATAAGCAGTGGCGGTATGACAGCCGCGCGAACTCGATTCTTCACGATATAATCAAAGGCATCCGTGTCGTTAAAACCTTCGGCAGCGAAAAGCGCGAGGTTGCAAAGTTTTCTTCCGCGAGCAAGGCTCTTGCCGATATCTCCGTGAGCAACGAGCGAATGTGGGCGATTATCTTCCCCGTAATAGGCTTCTTTATGAACTCCGGCAACTTCCTCGTGCTCTATTTCGGCGGAAGAATGGTTATAAACGGCACGATGACCGCAGGCGAGCTGTGGAGCTTTGTGCTTCTGCTCTCGTATATCTATAAGCCGCTCGACTGGCTTGCCAATATGCCGCGTTGGATAGCGGAGGTCACAACGAGCCTTATAAAAATTTATGAGGTTCTCGATGAAAAGCCGCAGGTCGGCGATTCAAGAAACGCCGGCAAATATCCGATAAAGGGTGAAGTTGAGTTCGATTCCGTCGGCTTCGGCTATAAAAGCTACGAGCCGGTGCTCAAGGATATAAATCTGAAGATAAAACCGGGCGAGATGATAGGTCTTGTCGGCCATTCGGGAGCGGGCAAGTCCACTATGATAAACCTTGTCATGCGCCTCTATGATGTCGACAGCGGAACGCTCAGAATAGACGGCAGGGATATCCGCGACTATGACCAGTATTATCTGCGCGAGAATATGGGCGTCGTGTTCCAGGAGACATATCTTTTCTCCGGCACCGTCTATGACAATATCGCTTATGCAAAGCCGGACGCATCCCCGGAAGAGGTATTCTCCGCCGCAAAGGCGGCAAACGCCCACGGCTTCATAATGGAGCTCAAAGACGGGTATAATACGGTCGTCGGCGAAAACGGCTATAATCTTTCGGGCGGCGAGCGACAGCGCGTGGCAATAGCCCGAGCGATACTGCGCGACCCGAAGATACTCATTCTCGATGAGGCAACAAGCGCGCTCGACCCCGAGACAGAGAGCCATATTCAGGAGGCACTCGGCAGATTGGTTCAGAACAGAACAACAATAGCCATTGCCCACAGGCTTTCGACCCTGCGCCATGCGGACAGGCTCGTTGTGCTCGAAAACGGCAGAATTGCCGAGGTCGGCACGCATACGGAGCTTCTCAAAAAGCGCGGCATTTATTATAATCTTGTCATGGCTCAGCGCCAGACTTCGAAGCTCACATCCGAGGCTCAGGCGGCGCTCGACAGGCAGTAACGCAGACTTAAACACGGGAGACAAAAGCGAATCTTGTCTCCCGTGTTCTTTTTTTGTTAAATTGCTGTGAATTTGTCTTTTTGTCTTTACAGCTTGCGTAAAATAAAGTAAAATAGTAGCGGAAAATTATGTTTTTTTGAATGGAGGCAGTAACATGGAGCTTACGTATAAACGTATACTTCTGAAAATAAGCGGCGAGGTGCTCGCCGGCGGAAAGGGTATGGGTATTGATTACGATACCGTTCTCAACATCTGCTCTGCGGTCAAGGAATGCGTCGATATGGGCGTTCAGGTCGGCCTTGTTGTCGGCGGCGGCAACTTCTGGCGCGGACGTTCGAGCGGCGATATGGACAGAACCAGAGCCGACCATATGGGTATGCTCGCCACCGTCATGAACTCCCTCGCTCTCGCCGATGCCCTTGAGCATCTCAAGGTGCCCGTCAGAGTCCAGACCGCTATCGCCATGCAGCAGATAGCCGAGCCTTATATCCGCAACAAGGCGGTTCGCCACCTTGAAAAGGGCAGAGTCGTTATCTTCGGCTGCGGCACCGGCAATCCGTTCTTCACCACCGATACTGCCGCCGCTCTGCGCGCGCTCGAGATAGATGCTGATATCATGTTCAAGGCAACGAATGTTGACGGTGTCTATGATAAGGATCCCCACAAGTTCGAGGATGCGAAGAAGTACGATACCCTCTCGTTCGACGAGATTCTCAGCCACGACCTCAAGGTCATGGACGGCACCGCGGCATCTCTCTGCAGAGACAATTCTATCCCGATCCTCGTTTTCAACCTCGACGACCCGCAGAATATCGTCAAGGCGATAAAGGGCGAGAATGTAGGAACAGTTGTAAAATGATCGGCGAAAGACCGATGAAAATATGATCTTCTCTTCAAGAAAGGATTGAAATTATGGAAACAGTATTTCAAACAGCACGCGATAAAATGGGTAAGAGCATCAGCTCCCTCAAGGGCGAGTATGCTGCAATAAGAGCAAACAGAGCTACTGCGGCGGTTCTCGATAAGATAACCGTTGATTATTACGGCACCGCCACTCCGATAAATCAGCTTGCGGCTATCTCCGTGGTCGAGGCGAGAATCCTCTGCATCCAGCCCTGGGACGTTTCGACCCTTCACCCCATCGAGAAGGCTATCCAGACCTCCGATCTCGGCATCAACCCGCAGAATGACGGCAAGGTTATCAGACTGACCTTCCCGCCTCTGACCGAGGATAAGCGCCGCGAGATAGTCAAGGATGTCAAGAAGCTTGCCGAGGATTGCAAGGTCGCTATTCGCTCCATCCGCAGAGACTGCATGGATAAGCTCAAGAAGATGCAGAAGAACGGTGAGATAACCGAGGACGATCTCAAGTACGGCGAGAAAGAAATGCAGGATATAACCGATAAGTTCGTTAAAGAAACCGATTCGGTAGCCGCAGAGAAAGAAAAGGAAATAATGGCGATCTGATTTGTTTCGGATCCTTGAAGCAAAAAGGCTGGGCGCTTCGGGCGGTCATGCCTTTTTGCCTAAAATAGAAAGGGATTTTTGCTATGACAAAGTCACCTGAAAACGAACATCTTCCAAAGCATGTTGCCATAATCATGGACGGCAACGGCCGCTGGGCGAAGCAGCGCGGACTCCCGCGCGGCGAAGGTCACAAGCAGGGCGCGAAGGTGTTCAAGAGAATATGCGAATACGCCGCAGACAGAGGCATACGCTATGTGACGTTCTACGCTTTTTCCACGGAAAACTGGCGCAGACCGCCCGAGGAAGTCAGCGGCATAATGGATCTTTTTCGCGAGTACCTGCGCGAGGCTGAGGAGCGCGAGCAGGAGAATGCACAGAAAGGTCTCAGAATAAGATATATAGGAGAACGCGAGGGTCTTGCGGACGATATTCTCGAGCTTGTTGATGAGCTTGAGCGTGGTTCCGCAGACAAGGTCAGAACGACCGTAAACATCGCGATAAACTACGGCGGCAGAAATGAGATACTGTCCGCCTGCAAGCGTCTTGCCGAGCAGTGCGCAAGAGGGGAGCGCACACCCGAGAGCCTGACCGAGCAGGATATATCCGACAATCTCTATACGGCGGGTCAGCCCGACCCCGATCTTATAATCCGCCCAAGCGGAGAATTCAGACTTTCCAACTTCCTCATCTGGCAGGCGGCATATTCGGAGTTTATTTATTCCGATATCCTCTGGCCCGATTATACCGAGCAGGACTTTGATGCCGCTCTTGAGGAGTACGCACACCGCAGCAGACGCTTCGGAGGAGTCTGAAAAATACTTTGATTGTGAGATGAAAGAAAGATGAAACAGCGCGTTATTACCGGACTTTTAGCCGCTCTTTTCGGACTTGCAGTCCTTGCCTTTATGTTCACCCCTGTTCTGGGCATAGTTATAGCAGCCGTATCGCTGCTCGCGTCCTATGAGATACAGCATGTTGCAAAGATCGAGAACAAGCTTCTCATGATAATCAACATAGTTCTCGCCGCATTTATGCCCTTTGCCTATGAATATAAGCTCTTTTCGAAGCTGCCGTTCCCGACATATGTCATTGCAATTGTCTATGTCATAATCATGATGTTCATCATGCTCGGCAACTATAAGAAAACAAAGTTTGAAGATGTCGTTATGTCGATGTTCTGCGGAGTTATCGTGCCGTATGTTATGTCGACCATAACCCTGCTCAGAAATCTCTGCCTGAGCCGCCCCGATTTGTTCCAGCAGTCGCATATATTCTT
Organism: bacterium; assembly: GCA_963592475.1. Classification (GTDB taxonomy): domain Bacteria; phylum Bacillota; class Clostridia; order Oscillospirales; family Acutalibacteraceae; genus CAG-177. The sequence continues at coordinate 76,981 of CAVAWW010000002.1, read as the reverse complement.
CATTATCTTCATGGCGCTTCTGTCCGCGTGGCTCAATGACGCATTTGCGTATTTTGTCGGCAGAAAGTTCGGCAAGCATAAGCTCGCTCCGAATATCAGCCCGAAAAAGAGTGTTGAGGGTGCAATCGGCGGAATAGTTATAACTATGCTCTTTAACCTCGCTTTCTTCTTCATTTTTGATTATTTCTTCTTCAAGAACGACACAATAAAGTGGTGGATGATTCCCGCAACCTCGATGTTCCTCTCCGCTATCAGCATCGGCGGCGACCTTTCGGCGTCCGTTATCAAGAGGAACTTCGGCGAAAAGGATTTCGGAACCATCTTCCCCGGCCATGGCGGCATCATGGACAGATTCGACAGCTACAGCTTCGTTATGCCGATGCTCTACGCCATTGTTTCGCTGATTCTCAGCGTGGGAGCGTGATCCTATGAAAAGCATGGTCATTCTCGGCTCTACCGGTTCTATAGGCACCCAGGCACTCGATGTCGCAAGACTTCGGAATTTTACGGTCAAAGCGCTGACCTCGAATTCAAATATCGACCTGCTCGAAAAGCAGATAAGGGAGTTTAAGCCCGAAATAGCGGCTGTTGCCGATGAAAGCAGAGCGGCGGAGCTCAGAATAAAAGTCGCCGATACCGATACAAAAGTGCTCGGCGGCGAAGAAGGCATATGTGCCGCAGCTCAGCTTGATGCCGATAAGGTGCTCAACAGTATTGTCGGCATAGCCGGTCTCAAGCCGACCCTTGCCGCTATCGAGGCGGGCAATGATATCGCCCTCGCCAACAAGGAGACCCTTGTTGCCGGCGGCGAGCTTGTAACGACACGCGCCAAAGAAAAAGGTGTGGCGATTCTCCCGGTCGACAGCGAACATTCCGCAATATTCCAGTCGCTTCAGGGAAGCCCCGGAAAGCAGAGCGTCAAACGCCTTATTCTGACCGCTTCCGGCGGTCCGTTCTTCGGCAGAACACGTGATGACCTGAAAGATGTAACCGTTGAGCAGGCGCTCAAGCATCCGAACTGGAGCATGGGCGCAAAAATTACCATCGATTCTGCTACAATGATGAACAAGGGACTGGAGCTTATCGAAGCGGCGTGGCTCTTTGATATGCCCGCCGATAAAATAGACATTCTTGTTCACCGCCAGAGCGTGGTTCATTCGCTCGTTGAATATGTCGACAACTCAGTTATAGCTCAGCTCGGCGTGCCGGATATGCGCGTGCCGATACAGTATGCGCTGACTTACCCCGAGCGTTACGAGAGCCCCGCAAAGCAGCTCCGCCTCGAGGATTGGAAAACGCTCACTTTCGAGCAGCCCGATTATGATACATTCTCCTGCATCAATCTTTGCAGGCAGGCGATAACAAAGGGCGGCATCTATCCCGCATCGGCAAACGGCGCTAATGAAGCGGCGAATAAGCTGTTCAGGGACGGAAAGATAAAGTTCCTTGATATCGCCGATGCAGTGGCGGGAGTGCTCGATTCAACCGAATTTTCACCGTGTGACAGCCTTGAGAATATTCTTCTCGCCGATTCCCGCGCAAGGGAAAAGGTGCATGAGATGTTCGGCTGCTGATTTCACGGGCTGAAAGGATATTTTTTATGTTTTTGAATACCGCGCTGTCGTTTTCGGCAGTTTGGAGCAAAGTCTGGCCGTTTCTTGTGGCTATACTTTTCTTCGGCATCGTCATAATGTTCCATGAACTCGGCCATTTCCTTTTTGCAAAGCTTTTCAAGGTCAAGGTCAACGAGTTCTCTATCGGCATGGGTCCCGCCATCTTCAAAAAGAAGAAGGGTGAGACTGACTATGCCGTGCGCATTCTGCCAATCGGCGGATATGTCAGCATGGAAGGCGAGGACGAGGACAGCGAGGATCAGCACGCGTTCAACAACAAGCCCCTGTGGCAGCGCATGATAATCGTTGCCGCCGGAGCTACCGTCAATCTTATCATGGGCGTCATTATCGTCGCCATTATGCTCTGCCAGTCCGATCTTATCGGCACCACTCAGATTCGCTCGTTTTATGACAACGCAACAAGTGCCGCGAGCGGACTCGAGGCAGGGGATAAGATTGTCAAAATAAACGGCAAACGCGTCTATTCCCAGTATGATATAACATTTCTCATGATGCGCGACGATGACGGCGTCATGGACTTTGTCGTCAAAAGAGACGGCAAAAATGTTGAACTCAAGGATGTCAGGTTTCAGACCAGCCCGATAGAGGGTCAGGAGAATCTTATAAGCATCCACTATGATTTCATTATCGTCGGCGTTAAACCGACATTTCTGAGCGTCACAAAGAACGCTTTTCTTGAAAGTGTTTCAATAGGCCGCATGGTCTGGATAAGCCTGTTCGATCTGATAACGGGCAGATACGGACTCAGCGAAGTCTCGGGGCCGATAGGTGTTATAAACTATGTCGCGGATGCGGCGTCGGCTTCGTCTACTTCAATGGATTGGACTCCGCTTCTGACTATTATGGCGCTGATAGCTATTAATATCGGTCTGTTCAATCTTCTGCCCATCCCGGCGCTTGACGGCGGCAGACTGTTCTTTATGTTCATCGAGCTTATCATCCGCAGACCTATCCCGCAGAAATTCGAAAAGTGGGTTCACGCGGTCGGCATGATACTTCTGCTCGCATTTATGGCTGTGATTTCATTCAAAGATATTGTCAGTTTGATAAGAGGTTAGAATTATGGCATTTGAACGCAGAAAAAGCAAAGAAGTCAGAATAGGCAATTTGACTATCGGCGGCAATTCTCCGATAGCCGTTCAGTCGATGCTCAATATCCCCGCGCATGATATTGAGGGCAGCGTGAAGCAGGCGAAGGCTCTCGAAAAAGCCGGATGCCAGATAATCCGCGCCGCAATACCCGATATGGATGCGGTGAAGCTCATCCCGGCTCTCAAAGAGGCAGTAAAAGTGCCGATAGTCGCGGATATACATTTTGATTACAGACTTGCGCTCGAAAGCATCTCTGCGGGCGTTGATAAAATACGCATCAATCCCGGCAACATCGGCTCGAAAGACAGAGTCAAGGCTGTTGCCGATGCCTGCGCCAATAACGGTATCCCGATAAGGGTCGGCGTCAACAGCGGCTCTATCGAGAAGGATATTCTCGCGAAATACGGCGCTCCCACCGCACAGGCTCTTGTGGACAGCGCAATGGGTCATGTGCGCCTGCTCGAGGAGTGCGATTTTAATAATATTGTTATATCGCTCAAGTCCTCCGATGTCCCGATGACTGTCGAAGCATATGAGCTTATCTCGCAGATTTGCGATTATCCGCTCCATGTCGGTATAACCGAGGCGGGCACATGGAAAATGAGCCTTGTCAAGTCGAGCGTCGGTATCGGTTCTCTGCTTCTGCACGGAATCGGCGATACTATCCGTGTCTCGATGACCGACGATCCGGTCAAAGAAGTTGCGGCGGGCTATGATATCCTGCGCGCGACGGGCGCAAAAAAAGACTGCGTCCAGATAGTTTCGTGCCCGACCTGCGGCAGAACAAAGATAGATTTGATATCCCTCGCAAACGCAGTCGAAGAGCGGCTCGCGTCGTGCAGCAAGCCGATAAAGGTCGCGGTCATGGGCTGTGCCGTCAACGGACCCGGCGAAGCGAGAGAAGCCGATATCGGTATCGCCGGCGGCGACGGCTGCGCGCTGATATTCAAAAAGGGTCAGATAATCAAAAAAGTACCTGAGTCAGAGGTGCTTGACAGCCTTATGGAAGAGATAGATAAACTTTAATGGAGACAATGATGTCCGGCAAGAAGTTAGTTGATTTTGTAAAAGAATATATTGATGATTCCGAATTGCTCTCTGAGCTTGAAAACATTCAGCTTGACGATATCAGGCTGAATGTCGAACGCAGGGAGCTTGAACTGCTTTGCTCGGCGGCTGCTGCGCCGGGCAAGCTTATTTTGAGAGCCGTCGAAACTTCGCTCATAAAAGCGTTCACTCTCAATGCCGCAGTGATAAACTGCTCGGTCAAAGAAGAAAAACGCGAAGATGCTCCGAAAGAGCCGATGAGCGAACTTGGGCTTGCCAAATTACTCGTTTCCCTGCGCAAGGAGTTTCCCGCCGCGAACGGATTTTTAAACGATGCAAAATGCTTTGTGTTCGGCGATATGGTGTCCGTCCAGCTCAAGAGCGGCGCGGATGTCATAAACAATCTCGGCGCACCCAAGCGCTTTGCGCAGATGATATTCGAACGCTTCGGCGAAGATGTCGGCGTTGAATTCACCGACAGTGGCGCACCCGTTGATGACGGCGAAGTCATGCAGTATCAGGAAGAACTTGACAGCGGCATACGCAACGCATTCGCCGACAAAGTTTCGCAGGAAAAAGACCTCAGCAATCTCACGAGAACATATGACGAATACCCGTTTTCGACGAAATATTCCGTCCCAATCTACGGACCTATAATAAAAACGAAGCCCATGCCCCTGAGCGAGATAGCTTCCGACTCGGGCTCGGTCGTTGTCTGGGGCACCGTCTTTTCTTTCGAGTCGCGCGACACACGCGACGGCAAGAGAAAGATAATCAATTTCTGCATTACCGATAAGACAAATTCATATTCCGTCAAGATATTCGAGCTCGCAGAGAACTGCGAAAGTCTGCTCAAGAATATCAAAGACGGTGTCGCTGTTATGGTCAGGGGTGTTGTCAACTACGACTCCTATATGAAGTGCGACTGCATAAACGCGCGAGCCATAACGACAATTGACCTTATCGAGAAGAAGGACGATGCGCCCGAGAAGCGCGTCGAGCTCCATCTGCATACCACGATGTCCGCTATGGATGCCGTTTCGAGTGCCACAAAGCTCGTTGAGCGCGCTATAGCGTGGGGACATAAGGCAATAGCCATAACCGACCACGGCGTTGTTCAGGCGTTCCCCGAAGCCTGCGCCGCGGCAAAGGGCAAGATAAAGATACTCTACGGCATGGAGGGCTATTATTTTGACGACCGCGTCGTCGATCCTGCCGAGAAGAAAAAGAAATATAACCACATAATCTTCCTTGCAAAGAACTATGTCGGACTTAAAAATCTCTATAAAATAATCACAAAATCTAACCTCGAATATTTCAGCCGTAAGCCCGGCGTCCCGCGCTCGGTTATAGAAGAGTTCCGCGAGGGTATAATCGTCGGCAGTGCGTGCGAACAGGGCGAAGTTTACCGAGCCATACTCGACGGAAAATCCGACGATGAAGTGCTTGAAATTGCCTCGTTCTACGATTACCTTGAGATACAGCCCAACGGCAACAATGCCTTCCTTATCAGAGAGGGCAGAGTCAAGGACGTTCAGGGACTCGAGGATATAAATAAAAAGATAATCGCTACCGCCGACAAGCTCGGCAAGCTCACTGTTGCCACCTGTGACGTTCATTTTATGGACAAGAGCGACAGCGTTTTCAGAGAGATTATTATGACCGGTCAGGGCTTTACCGACGCCGCGCAGCAGGCTCCGCTCTATTTCAGAACAACGCAGGAGATGCTCGATGAGTTCGCCTATCTCGGCGAGGAGACCGCACGCGAGGTTGTCATTGAAAACACCAATAAGATAGCCGATATGTGCGAGGTTATCCAGCCCATACCGGACGGTACATATCCTCCGCGAATCCCGGGTTCTGATGAAGAACTGCGCGAGATATGCTATAAGCATGTGAAAGATATCTACGGTGATCCTCTGCCGGAATATGTCGAAAAGCGCCTTGAAAAAGAGCTCAGCTCAATTATCGAACACGGTTACGCCGTGCTTTATATCATCGCCCAGCGACTCGTTAAATTCTCCATGGATCACGGCTATTATGTCGGTTCGCGAGGCTCGGTCGGTTCGTCGTTCGTCGCTTTTGCGGCGGAGATATCCGAGGTCAACCCGCTTATGCCGCACTATCTGTGCAAGCACTGCAAGAAGAGTACCTTTTTTATGGACGGCTCAATCGGCTCGGGCTTCGACCTGCCGCCGAAAAACTGCGAGATATGCGGCGAACCGCTCATCCGCGACGGCCACGATATCCCGTTTGAAACATTCCTCGGTTTCCACGGCGATAAACAGCCCGATATCGACCTCAACTTCTCCGGCGATTTCCAGTCGCAGGCGCATAAGTATACCGAGACACTTTTCGGCGCGAAGAACGTTTTCAAGGCAGGTACAATCGGTACTCTCGCCGATAAGACCGCCTACGGTTTCGTCAAGAAGTGGCTCGATGAAAAAGGCATGACCGTTCAGCGTGCGGAGGAAGACAGACTCGTCCAGGGCTGCGTCGGAATAAAGCGCACAACCGGTCAGCACCCCGGCGGAATGGTCGTTGTGCCGGACTATAAAGAGGCGGAGGACTTCACGCCTATCCAGCACCCTGCGGACGATCCTGACAAGGGCACGCGAACAACGCATTTCGACTTCCATGCGCTCCATGATACGATACTCAAGCTTGATATTCTCGGCCACGATGTGCCGACGTTCTATAAGCATCTTGAAAATCTGACCGGAACTTCCGTCATGGATGCCGATGTCTGCGACCCGAAGCTCTATGAGATGCTTCTGTCTCCCGAGCCCATGGGCGTAACGGAAGAGGATATCGACTGCAATACAGGTACATTATCTCTGCCCGAACTCGGAACGCCGTTCGTGCGTCAGATGCTTCTTGACTCAAGACCTAAGAACTTTTCCGATATGCTCCAGATATCCGGACTTTCCCACGGCACCGATGTCTGGCTCGGCAACGCAAAAGACCTTATCGATAACGGCACCTGCACCATTTCCGATGTTATCGGAACACGAGACAGCATCATGACCTATCTCATACATAAGGGCGTCGAGCCGAGCATGGCGTTCAAGATAATGGAGATAACCCGTAAGGGTAAAGCGAAAAAGCTCCTTACCGATGAACACAAGGCTGCGATGCGCGCAAATAATGTTCCCGAGTGGTATATCGACAGCTGTCTTAAAATAAAATATATGTTCCCGAAGGCTCACGCCGCAGCGTATGTTATCGCTGCCATGCGCCTTGCGTGGTATAAGCTCTACTATCCTGTCGAGTACTACGCGACATATATGACAGTCCGCGGCGAAGACCTTGATACCGTGTCCATCATGGCGGGTCAGGAAGCCGTAAAGAACAAGATGAAATATCTCAAGACAAAGATGAACATGAAGGAAGCCACCGCCAAGGAGGAGAATATGTTTACTTCTCTCCAGGTCGTCAATGAGATGATGGCGCGCGGAGTGAAATTCCTTCCGGTCGATGTCTATAATTCCGATGCCAAGGTCTATCATATCGAGGACGGCAAGATAAGGCTTCCGTTCTCCGCTCTCGGCGGATGCGGCGGCGTTGCCGCGGAGCAGCTTGCCGCGGCGCGCGATGACGGCGAGGGCAAGTACCTATCCGTCGAAGATTTGCGCAGACGCGCGAGTGTTTCCAAGACTGTTATCGAGGCTCTCGAAGCGGCGGGTGCGCTTGAGGATATCCCGAAAACCACGCAGATAAGCCTTTTTGACATGTAATCATATAAAATTTCTATGTTTTTGGGGCAAATTTTTGCATTTCGGCTATTGTCTGAACAGCGATTTTCTGATATTATTATGTAGATATTTGGCTTCGGGCTTTACCGCGTCAAAGTGTATATCAATTTTTTTCGCCGCATGGCGTGAAAGGAGAAAAACAATGGGACTCAAAATACTTTACGGCATTCTGATAGCTCTCGGTATTTTTATCGTCATAACTCTTATCAGAGCCATATTCTTTGTCCCCAAGAAGAGGGAGACAAAGCCTCTTGAGAAAGAGAATGTTGATGTTGAGCGTGTTGCAAAGCACCTGAGCGGTGCTATTCAGATTCCGACCGTATCTTATCCCGATAAGGATAAGGTCGACTGGTCGCAGTTTGAAAAATTCCACAAATTCCTTGAGGAGTCATATCCTCTGCTGCATAAGACTCTCGAGCGCGAGGATATCGCCGAGGCGAGCCTGCTCTATCGCTGGAAGGGCAAGAATCCCGATCTCGAGCCTATAGCTCTGCTTTCGCATCAGGATGTCGTCCCGATTGAGCCCGGCACCGAGGGTGATTGGACTCATGAGCCGTTCAGCGGCTATAACGATGGCGAGTTCATCTGGGGCAGAGGCGCCCTTGATATGAAAAACCACCTTATCTGCGTCATGGAAGCTGTTGAGACGCTTCTTGAAGAGGGTTATGAGCCTGAGAGAGATGTTTATCTCTGCTTCGGTCACGATGAGGAAGTCGTCGCTTCAAAGGATGCCGGCGCAAAGGCTATCATGGAAACCCTCAAGTCCCGCGGTATTCACCTCGACAGCGTTATTGACGAGGGCGGCGCCATACTGCCCATAAATGTCAAGCATGTCCTCAAGGGCAACCTTGCAGGTATCGGTATTGCCGAAAAGGGCTATGCCGACTTCTCGATGAGCGTCAGATCCAAGGGCGGCCATTCTTCTCAGCCCCCGAAGCACAGCGCTATCGGCAAAATTGCAAATGTCGTCAGAGATGTTGAAAACCATCAGTTCAAGTCGAAGCTTGAGCCGTTCGTTCTCAAGCTCTTCTCCAACCTCGGCAGAAGAACTACATATCCCGTCAGAGTCGTTGCCTGCAACCTCTGGCTGCTCAAACCTCTCGCGAAGTTCATCATGGAGCAGATTCCGCCGTCGGCTTCTCTTATCAGAACAACTACCGGCGTTACTATGGCTGAGGGCAGCCCCGCCGCCAATGTCCTTCCGCAGGAAGCGTCGGTTACCGCAAACTTCAGAATGATGCCCGGCACAACCACCGAGGATGTTGAGAAGCATTTGCACAAGGTCATCAAGAACAAGGACGTTGAGATAAAGTGCCTCAAGAGCAAAGAAGCGTCCAAGTTCTCTCCGACCGATTCGAGATCATTTAAAGTCATCGAAGAGATATGCGTCAGATCCGATCCCGATGTCATTGTCGCGCCTTATCTTGTTATGGGCGGCACCGATGCGTGCTTCTATGAACCCGTCTGCGAGAATATCTATCGTTTCGCTCCCTTCCATGTGAGCACGAAGCTTCTTCTCTGCACCCACGCTACCAACGAGCGCTGCCCGGTCACTGCTCTTGATGAGGGCGTGTCGTTCTTCAAGAGATATATCAGAATGCTTACAAAAGACTGATAATATGAATATTCTGCTGTCACCCGATTCTTTCAAAGGTACGCTGACTTCCTCCGAGGTTTGCGATATAATCGAATCGGCGCTCAGAAACAGAATAACCGATTGCAATGTGATAAAGCTCCCCGCTGCCGATGGCGGCGAGGGGCTTTGCTCAAGTTTTGCGAATTCTAACGAGGGCGAATGGATATCTGCCGATGCCAAAGACCCGTTCGGCTCATCCTTGCGCGCGGAGTATTATATGCTAAGAAGCGGCGCGGCTGTTATTGAAACCGCCTCGTGTGCCGGACTTCCGCTCGCGGGCGACAGAGCCGACCCGACCGTTACGACCACTGCAGGCGTCGGCATGCTCATACGCGATGCTGTAAATTTCGGCGCAAAGCGCATTATTTTAGGTCTCGGCGGCAGCGCGACTAACGACTGCGGCGCGGGTATGGCGTCGGAGCTCGACTTTCGTTTTCTCGATAAAAATAATAATTCATTTGTTCCTGTCGGCGGAACGCTGATAGATGTCGAACATATTATTCCGCCGGAAAAGCCGTTTTGTGTTCCCGTAGTCGCCGCATGCGATGTCACTAATCCGCTTTTTGGCGTTGACGGTGCGGCTTATGTCTTTGCGCCGCAAAAGGGCGCGAATACGGAACAGGTCGAACTGCTTGACCGAGGGCTCCGCCATATGGCTGATGTCCTCAAAAGAGATCTCAACTTCGATTCTGAAAATCTTTCCGGCGCGGGTGCAGCGGGCGGTCTCGGCGCAGGCACGGCAGCTTTCCTGAATGCCGAGCTCAGAAGCGGCATAGATATAGTTCTGGACGAATCCGGCTTTGATAAACTTGCCGCAGACGCCGATGTAGTTATAACGGGCGAGGGGAGATTCGACTCCCAAAGTGCCAACGGAAAAGTGATGAGCGGAGTGTGCAGAAGAGCTATTAAAGCGGGAGCAAAAGTTTACGCCGTCTGCGGGTGCGCGTCAAACGATGCCGACCCTGCCGCGCTCGGAATAGAAAAGCTCTTTGTGTCGTCCGACGGAACTCACAGCCCGGACGAATTGCAGATTTCCTGCCGCCGCGACTTATTTGACGCTGTAAGTGCCCTTGCGGAAGAAATAATAAAGTTCGATTAATTGTTATTTCTTGATTTTTCGATGAATTTGTGATAAAATAAACTGCTAAATATGGGAACTGTATCTGCGGCTTTCGGCAGTATTTTTGACAGCCGATTCGTTTGATGTATTGTGAAAATATTTCAGACAATCGGAGAGTCAATGAGGAGCATGAACTTGACAAAAAACGCGAAATTTGAAAGCGTCAGAAAAAATATTGAACATTACCTTTCCACTGATTGGTTCATGTGGGTTTGCTTCCTTATAGCCTGTTTTATCACCGTCTTGCGTGTTGAGGCTATAGGGCTTCTTATCTTTGCGGTGATTATCTGCACCATACTTGTTTTCTGCGAGGATGTTATAGTTGCGCTTGAACCGTTTCTTTTGCTCTGCCTTTGCCTTATAAAGTGCAACAATTCTTACGATGAGTTCATCAAAATGGTCTGGCTCATCGTCCCTGCGGCAGCGGCTATAATCTTCCATTTCAATTATTATCAGCGCAAACTGCCTCACGGCGAGCTGTTCTGGCCGATGCTTGCAGTCTCCGTCGCAGTTACCCTCGGCGGTCTCGGTAAGATAACCGCGAAAGAATATTTTAGTCTGATGCCGATATTTTTTACCCTCGGTCTCGGCTTCGGTATGCTGCTGTTCTATAATCTCATGAACTCGCACATTCGCCTGAGGGAAAACTATTCTCTGCCGGATAAGATATCAAAAATAATGATAATCATGGGGCTGTTCTGCTGCTTCATGATCATCGAATATTACGGCGAGCATCTCGATAAGGTGCTCTCGACCCACGGACTTCTCGCTTTCCAGTGGCGCAACAATGCCTCAACTTTTCTTATTTTCGCCCTGCCGTTTGCTTTCCTGCGTTCGATAAAGGGCAATCACGGCTGGTTCTGGGTCGGTATGTTGTTCTACGGCTGTATGATGATAACCGGCTCGCGCGGCGGTGCAATAGTCGGCACTGCGGAAGTCATGATGTGCATGATAGCACTTCTCTGCCTCGACAAACGCCACAGGGTACATAATATCATTATAATCTCTGTTGGTATTGTGATGTTCTTCGTGTTCTTCTGGGATCTTATCTATTTCTTCCGCGATATGCTCCTGAGACTTCTCCAGATAGACGATAACGAGATAAGAGTCAGGCTCATGCGTCGCGCTGTTGAGGATTTCCTTTCCAATCCTGTCTTCGGCAGGGGACTCGGATATTTCGGCAACAGGGATGTCCATCATTCCGCAAAGGGTGCTCTGTGCTGGTATCACTCTTCGCCGTTCCAGGTTATCGGCAGCTTTGGCATAGTCGGCATCGCGGCTTACGGATATATATTCGTCGCGCGTATCGTCTACTTTGCGCGCCGCAATACTCTGACAAACAAGTTTATTTTTATCGCATATATCGGCATGCAGCTGATGTCCCTTGTCAATCCGGGCTTGTTCAGCCCCATTCCGTATCTTCTGATGATGACGCTGCTGTTTGTCATTATGGATAAGATAAAGGACGACCCCGAGGAGATAAGGCTCACGGGAAAGGCGGAGAAAAATCTCCGACGCTCAAAGAAAAAGTCTGCATCTGTGCAGACGGAAAAAACAGCATAGCAAAAAGACGGCACATCATTGTGCCGATTTTTGCTTGAATAAATGCTTTAATGGTTTAAAGGAGGAAAATTTCATGAGCTTTTTACCTATGACAGAGTACGAAAGTTCATCGGAAGAGGTCAAGAGGGAGTACGAAGATCAGATAGCAAAGCACGGACGCATCACCAATATGAAGCGTACTCTGCTTCACAATGTCCCTGCATTCAAAGCGTATATGGAGTGGTACACGCTCTATGATCAGCTCGTGCCGGTTATCGGCGACCGCGCAATATCGCTGTTCTCTCACGCTATATCCGAGGGCAACGAGTGCCTGATATGTTCAATCTTTTTCAGAAAAATACTTATTGACTCCGGCGACGATCCGGACAATCCGCATCTGTCGGATACCGAAAAGCTGCTCGTCGATTTCGGCGGCGCTATCTGCAAAGATCCGCACAACATACCCGACGAGATATACAATAAGCTTTCCGAGCGTTTTTCAACCGAGGAGATAGTTCTTCTTATCGCTTTTGCGGGTATAATGTACGCAACAAATCTGTTCAATACCGTTGCAAAAGTTCCGCTCGACGAAGTGCTCTACAAATATCGCAAAGATGGAGATACCCGTAATGCCTGATTTTGAAAACAAAGTTGCGTTTATAACCGGCGCCGCACACGGTCAGGGCAGAGCCACCGCTCTCGCTCTCGCCAAAGAGGGTGCCGATATCGTCGCATTTGATGTGGCGAAGAAGATTGAATATCCCGCATACTCGTTCGGCACGAGCGACGAGCTCAAGAGTCTGAAAGAGGAAGTGGAAGCTCTCGGTAGGAGATGCCTTATCGCTGCCGGCGATGTCAGAGACGACAAAGCCGTCACCGATGCCGTTGACAGAGCTATCGCCGAGTTCGGCAAGATAGATATACTTTTCAATAACGCAGGTATCTGCGCCTATGCTACGGTCGACAAGATGACCGACGAAGAGTGGGATGCTATGATAGATATCAACCTCAAAGGTCCGTTTATAGTTACCCGCAGAGTCGTTCCCCACATGATGGAGGCAAAGAGCGGCGTTATCATCAATAACTCGTCCGTCATGGGTCTGCGCGGCGGTAACAGGCTTTCGCACTATACCGCTTCGAAATGGGGACTCACAGGTCTGACAAAGGCGTGGGCTATCGAGCTTGCACCCTATAATATCCGCGTTGTCAGCATCCACCCGACGGGAGTTAACACTCCCATGAACGACGGTCTTGCGGCTCTCGAGCATTCGACTCCGCTTGAAATTGCCGAGCGTTCCGCAGGCAACCTTCTGCCCGTGCCGTGGATCGAGCCCGAGGATGTCGCGAATATGGTTCTCTATATCGCGAGCGACAAGGCGCGCTATGTGACCGGCTCTCAGTTCGTTCTCGACGCAGGACTCCTGAGCGTGTGATTTGAATTTTAAAAAGCTGCATCGCAAGATGCAGCTTTTTTCTGTGCTTGTTATTTTTATTCAAACTCTTTCTTTATCGCCGCGACCGTCGCGTCAACATCGGCTTTGACAACGAGCAGAGATATCTCGGTCTCCGAGGTGTTTATCATTCTTATGTCGCACCCCGCATCCGCGGCGGCTTTGAATACCCGCGCCGCAACGCCCGGAAGACTTTCCATTTCAGCTCCGCTTACGGATATCTTGCAGTTACCGGAGCTGACGCTTATTTTTATCTTTTTGTTTTCGGCTCTGAGCTGAGTCGCTATCTCGAGCACGCCGCCGAAATCGTCGTCGCTGACCGTGAACGAAAGCCCCGCATGAGAACTGTTCGGCAGAAATTGCGAGATCATGTCAACGTCTATTCCCGCTTCGGCAATTTTTTCGAAGATGCCCGCAATGAAGCTTATGTCGGCGGGGGAGTCACTGAGCGAAAAAAGAGTCGCGTCTTCGCTCACTCTTATCGATTCGATTATCTTCACTTCTTCGCATCCTTTCTGTCTATCATGTCGCTCATGCCGTAGAGCCCCGGTTCTCTGTTTTGTATGAATTTCGCGGCGTTCACGGCTCCCGCTGCGAATAACTCTTTACTCTGCGCGCAGTGGCTGAGCTTTATCGTCTCGTTGTAGCCTGCAAATATAATCTCGTGCTCGCCGACTGCCGTTCCGCCGCGTATCGAGTGTATGCCTATTTCGTCGTGCGGTCGTTTTGTGCGCCGCAAATGGCGGTCATATTCGTAGTACGGCTTGCGCTCAAGCTCCGACGATATCGCGTCCGCGAGCATCAGAGCCGTTCCGCTCGGCGCGTCCGCTTTCTGCGCGTGGTGAGTCTCAACTATCTCTATGTCATATGTGCCGCCCAGCACTCTCGCCGCAGTTTTCGCGAGCTCGCAGAGCAGATTTATTCCGAGCGACATGTTTGCGCTGAAAAATATCGGTATCGCTTTTGCCGCTTTATAGATAAGCGCGATGTGCGCCTCGCTCAAACCCGTTGTCGCAATGACTGCCGGAGTTTTTGCGCTGACCGCATATTCGAGCAGACCCGGCAGGGCGGCAGGGGACGAAAAGTCGATTATAGCATCGACCTTTCCGTTGAAGCTGAAAGGCGAGACAAATGTCGGAAATTTGCATTCGCGCCCCTCGCGGTCTATTCCCGCTGTTATTTTAATATCGTCGCGGTTGTCGGCAAAAGCGGTGACGGCTCTGCCCATGCTTCCGCAGCATCCGCTGAGCATAATATTCAGCATTATTTCGCCTCACGGCACCCATGTGCCGTTCCTTTCGAGCTTATATCATTCCGAGAGCGGAGAGGCTCTTTTTGAGCTTCTCTTTTGCCTGCGGCTGTATCTGCGTCAGCGGCAGTCTGCATGAGCCGACCTCCATGCCCATCATGTTCATCGCTTCTTTTACGGGTATGGGATTCACATCTGAAAACAGGCTGCTGCAAAGGTCGAGATATTTTAATTGAAGCTCGGTGCTCGCGGCGGTGTTGCCGTCGAGATACATTTTGACCATGTCGTGTACCGCCCTCGGCGCGATATTTGAGAGCACAGATATAACTCCCTTTGCGCCGAGCGACATGAACGCCGTTATTTGATCGTCGTTTCCGCTGTATATCGTCAGTTCGTCGCCGCAGAGCTTTACGGTCTGCGCGAGTGCGGAAATGTCGCCGTTTGCTTCCTTTGCCGCCACTATATTCTTATGCTTCGAAAGTTCATAATAGGTCTCGGGTTTTATGTTCAGCCCCGTGCGGCTTGGTACATTGTAGAGGATTATCGGTGTGCTGACCCTGTCCGCAATGAAATTGAAATGCTCTATCAGCCCCGCCTGCGATGTCTTGTTGTAGTACGGCGTGACCATAAGCAGACCGTCGGCTCCGGCTTTTTCCGCGTCGTTTGAAAGCTTCAAAGCATTTTTTGTGTCGTTGCTGCCCGTTCCCGCAATGACGGGAACTCTCCCGGCGGCATATTCAACACAGCGGCGCACGATTTGCTCGTGCTCTTCGTAACTCAATGTCGGGCTTTCTCCGGTGGTTGCACATACAACTATGGCATCCGTGGAGTTTTCAATTTGATAATCTATAAGCTCTTCTAACTTTCCGTAGTTTATACTTCCGTCTTTATGAAACGGCGTGACGAGTGCAACCGCCGCTCCTGTGAAAACAGCTTTCTTCATAAAGCCGGCCTCCTAAAAAACGGAAACCGCCCGGACAGACAGCCGGGCGGCTTTTATGTTATCTGTCCATATATCCCTTTTCGCAAAGCAGCTCCGCCATGAGCACGGCTCCGCCGGCGGCGCCTCTGAGCGTATTGTGTGAAAGGCAGACAAATTTGTAATCATACTGGGTATCTTCGCGCAGACGGCCGACCGAAATCGCCATGCCGCCCTCAAGCTCTCTGTTGAGGCGAGTCTGAGGCATATTGTCCTCTTCAAAGTAGTTGAGGAACTGTTTGGGCGCGCTGGGCAGCCCGACCTGCTGAGGATATCCCTTGAAATCCTTCCAGATTTTAAGTATCTGTTCTTTTGTGGGCTTGTTTTCGAATCTCACGAATACCGCCGCCATGTGACCGTCCGATACGGGAACGCGCAGGCACTGCGCGGTGAAGTTCGGGCTCTTCGCGGGGACTATCTCGCCGCCCTCTATCTTGCCCCATATCTTGAGCGGCTCTCTCTCAGACTTCTCTTCCTCGCCGCCGATGTAGGGGATGACGTTATCTATCATCTCGGGCCATGTCTCAAATGTCTTGCCCGCGCCGGAGATCGCCTGATATGTGCAGACGAGAACATCCTTGACTCCGAACTCCGAAAGCGGGAACAGCGCCGGAACGTAGCTCTGAAGCGAGCAGTTCGATTTGACGGAGATGAATCCGCGCTTTGTGCCGAGTCTCTCTCTCTGTGCCTTGATTATGTCGGCGTGATCGGGGTTGAGCTCGGGGATTATCATCGGAACATCGGGAGTGAAGCGGTTTGCGCTGTTGTTTGAAACAACGGGGCATTCGGCTTTTGCATATTTGAGCTCGAGCGCCTTTATTTCATCCTTGTTCATGTTGACCGCGCAGAAGACGAAATCGACCATCGATGCGATTTTTTCAACATCTTTCTCCGCGTCCATGATTATCATGTTCCTGAAATTTTCGGGAATGGGCTTTTTCATGCACCATTTGGTTCCGAGAGCCTCTTCGTATGTCTTGCCCGCGGAGCGCGAGCTCGCGGCGAGTGCGCAGACCTCGAACCAGGGGTGATCCTCAAGCAGGGTGGCGAACCTCTGACCGACCATACCTGTTGCGCCTATGATACCTACTTTGAAATGCTTCATGATAAAGTTCCTCCGAAAAACGTTTTTGAGTGAAAAAATTGTTGTATTGACAGAGATTTTGCAATATAATAGTGTGTGACCTTGAAAAGAAGCTCCGTCAGGATATAACATTAAAATAATACCACCAACGGATATTGCAAGTCAAATACTTTTTTAGTCTCAGGACACGAAAGCTGGGGAAAAATAATGAAAAAAAGCGATTTCTTTTACGACCTGCCGCAGGAACTCATTGCACAGCATCCCGCCGAGCCGCGCGACAGTTCGAGACTCATGGTGCTCGACAAAAAAACGGGCGCCGTCAAGCACGATATTTTTCATAATATCGCGCAGTATATCGAGCCCGGCGACTGCCTTATTCTAAACGACACAAAGGTTCTTCCCGCACGCCTTTACGGCACAAGGGTAGACACAGGCTCTGTGGTCGAGTTCCTTCTTCTTAACAACAAGGGCGACGACATCTGGGAGGTTATCACAGGTCCCGGTAAAAAGGCACGCAAGGGTCATAGGTTCACCTTCCATGATATGCTCTTCGCCGAGATTGTTGACGTTCTGCCGGACGGCAACCGCCTTGCTAAGTTCACATATGACGGCGTATTCTTTGAGCTGCTCGATAAGATAGGCGAGATGCCTCTGCCGCATTATATAACAGAGAAGCTCGAAAATAACGACAGATATCAGACTGTCTATGCCCGCGAGCGCGGCAGCGCCGCCGCACCGACCGCAGGGCTGCATTTTACTCCCGAACTCCTTGACTCCCTGCGCGAAAAGGGTGTGGGCGTCGGATTCGTCACCCTTCATGTAGGTCTCGGAACATTCAGACCCGTTAAGGCGGAAAATGTCGAGGATCACCATATGCACTCCGAGCACTATATGCTGCCCGAGGCTACGGCGAAGCTTATAAACGATACGAAGAAAAACGGCGGACGTGTTTTTGCCGTGGGAACTACCTGCTGCCGCACGCTCGAAAGCGTCGCGACTAAATGCGGCGAGATACGTGCCGACGATGACTGGACGGATATATTCATCTATCCCGGATATCAGTATAAGTGCATCGACGCGCTCATAACCAATTTCCATCTTCCCGAGAGCACGCTTATAATGCTCGTCTCCGCTTTCTGCGGATATGAGAACACTATGAATGCATATAAAATTGCAGTTCGAGAAAAATATAGGTTTTTCAGCTTCGGCGACGCGATGCTCATCGAATAACTCAACCGAAAGGAATAAAAATGAAGTTTACCGTTATAAAAAAAGAGGGAACAGCCCGCCGCGGCGTGTTCGAGACCGTCCACGGAACTGTGCAGACTCCGGCTTTTATGAATGTCGCAACCTGCGGCGCGATTAAAGGCGCCGTCTCGGCATATGACCTCAAGGATATCCACTGCCAGGTTCAGCTGTGCAATACATATCATCTGCATCTGCGCCCGGGCGACGAGCTTGTAAAGGAGTTCGGCGGACTGCACAAGTTTACGGGATGGGACGGGCCCATACTCACGGACAGCGGCGGATTCCAGGTCTTTTCGCTCGCAAAGCTTCGCAAGATAAAAGAGGAGGGTGTCTATTTCTCCTCGCATATCGACGGACGCAAGATCTTTATGGGGCCCGAGGAGAGCATGAGAATCCAGTCGAACCTCGGCTCGACTATCGCTATGGCATTTGACGAGTGCGTCGAGAATCCCGCAAAATATGAGTATTCCGAGCAGTCCTGCGCACGCACGGCGCGTTGGCTTGAGCGCTGCAAGGCAGAGATGGATCGCCTCAATTCTCTGCCCGATACGATAAATAAAGATCAGCTTCTCTTCGGCATAAATCAGGGCTGCACCTTTGATGACCTGCGCATAGAGCATATGAAGCGCATAGCCGCGCTCGGCCTCGACGGCTACGCTATCGGCGGACTTGCTGTCGGCGAACCGAAAGAGGATATGTACCGCATAATTTCGGCGGTCGAGCCTTATATGCCTGCCGATAAACCGCGCTATCTTATGGGTGTCGGCACTCCGGGAAATATCCTCGAGGGCGTTTCACGCGGCGTCGACCTTTTCGATTGCGTTATGCCAAGCCGCAATGCCCGCCACGGACATCTTTTCACCATGGGCGGTATAATCAATCTCAACAACGCAA
This sequence comes from bacterium, assembly GCA_963592475.1. GTDB lineage: Bacteria > Bacillota > Clostridia > Oscillospirales > Acutalibacteraceae > CAG-177. Next base: position 58,250 of record CAVAWW010000002.1, on the reverse strand, counting down.
AGTATGAGCGCGACCTGCGCCCGATCGATCCCGAGTGCTCCTGCCCGACCTGCCGCAGACATTCGAGAGCTTATATCAGACATCTGTTCAAGTCCGGCGAAATGCTCGCCATGCGCCTGTGCGTCATGCACAATCTCTGGTTCTACAATACCCTCATGGAGAAGATACGCCAGAGCCTTGAGGACGGCACTTTCATGGAGTTCAAGGAAAAATACACGGATCTTCTCGACACGAGGATATAAAATAAAATACAGCGACCGCCCTTCTACGGCTGCTAAGAGGTGATATGCCTTGGAAAAAAAGTCCGGAAAAAAAGGAGGAGCATTTATGTGGGTAACTTTCGCGCTGCTTTCGGCAGTATTCGCCGCGCTGACATCGATTCTCGCCAAAATAGGCATAGAAGGAGTTAATTCCAATCTTGCCACGGCAATAAGAACCGCCGTCGTGCTCGTTCTCGCTTGGGGTATAGTCTTCGCCACAGGCGCACATCACGGTATCAGCAGCATCGGCACACGCAGCTGGATTTTTCTTATCCTCTCCGGCGTTGCAACCGGTCTGTCGTGGCTGTTCTATTACCACGCTCTCCAGATCGGCGAGGCGTCAAAGGTCGTGCCGATAGACAAGTTCAGTGTCGTTATAAGCATCGTGCTTGCGTTCGTTATTCTGCACGAAAAGGTGACCTGGACTACCGTTCTCGGCGGCGCGCTGATAACCGCCGGCACTTTTGTACTTATTCTTTAAAACAAGCTCTGCAATAAGTGAATAAAGCCCTCCCGTTTTGCATATCTATTAGCGACATTGAAAAACGGGAGGGTTCGTTTTGAAAGGAATAGTAGAGGAGAGAGCCGTTGAGCTTGCTGAGTATATAGTTGAGAACAAGACAACTGTCAGGGCGGCGGCAAAACAGTTCGGAGTTTCAAAGTCGACCGTACATATGGATGTCGCGCGCAGGCTCCGCAGTCTTAATCCCCAGCTTTACAGCGAGGTGCGCGAGATACTCGATATAAACAAGGCTCAGCGCCATATCCGCGGCGGACTTGCTACCCGCGAGAAGTACAAAAGCATGAAAGAAGAAAACAAATAGACAAATTATGTAAAATTCATTGCATTTTTCTGCCTGTTGTGGTATGTTTTTATACACAATCACAGCAGGCATTGCTTTTGCCAAAAAGGAGAACTGAAATGTCGAAGAAAAAGAAGAGTGGAAAGAAAACCGCGCTCAAAGTTATTGGTATCATTTTGGCTGTTGTAGTCGTCTTTGTCGGCGTATATGCCGCGCTCATGGCGTGGACGCCTGCGGCAACGACCTACATCGGCGAGATCAATCCTTATATCACTGCTGATGCCGCGCTCGTTTCCGCACATCGCTCGGGCGGCGGAATCATGCCCGAAAACACGATGCTCGCGTTCGAGTCGTGCATGAACAGCAAGGATTTCAACACCGATATCTTTGAATTTGATCTGCATATCACAAAGGATAACAAGCTTATCCTCCTGCACGACGATACGCTTGACAGAACCACCAACGCCGTCGAATATTTCGGCTACGAAGATGTCAAGCCCATCGACCATACATATGCCGAGCTGCGTGAGCTCAATTTCGGCGAAAACTTCCAGGCGGAGGACGGCAGCTATCCCTACAGAGGCCTGCGCGGCGATAAAATCCCCGATGATCTGCGCGCGGTGCTGCTCGAGGATGTGCTCGACAAGCTCGAATCCCACGGCAAATACAGCTATATTATTGAGATAAAAGACGGCGGCGAGAACGGTATGCGCGGCGTCGACATTCTCTACGATGTGCTCAAAGAGCGCGGACTTCTCGACCGCGTTATCTTCGGTACATTCAAGGGCGAAGTCACCGAATATGTTGATGAAAAGCATCCCGATATGCTCCGCTCGGCAGGTATAGCTGAAGTGCTTAAATTCTACGGTGCGGCGCTTCTCAATCTCGACCTCGGCGAGGATTCGTTCAAATACGATGCGCTCCAGATTCCCGCCAATCAGTACCGTGTCGTCCGCCTCGGAACCAAGAAGATGGTCGATTATGCGCACCGCTATAACATAGCCGTGCAGTATTGGACGATAAATGACCCCGATGAGATAGAGCGTCTCAACGATATCGGAGCCGATGCAATAATCAGCGATACGCCCGACGTCGCCTATAAAATCATAAAAGAATAAAAGCTGCTTTCAGCTTTTTAGGTCTGTGCCGTCGTCGCGGAGAGTCAGGTGCTCTTCGTCCGTGCGGCACAGACTTTTGTTTTCCATGCAAAAAAATGCACCTGAGACATCGGCGGAGTAAGCGTATCTCACCGCTTCACCCTGCGTATATTGCGTTATAGCGGTTGCATATTCATTTTCGTTCGGTATGTTGAGCTTCGCAGAAATATTTTCGTATGTGTCCTCGCTGTTTGAATAGGCGGGGACTGCGCATTTGCAGAATGCCAGAAAACGCGCGAAAAGTCCGTTTTGCATCTCCTCGACATTCCCGTGTGCCGTTATGCTTATTCGTTTTATTCGCACCCCGTCGCTGTCCGTATACAGAGATATCAGAATGTTTTCGTTAGGCGTCAGATTGAACACGGTGCATCCGTCCGTCTCTGTGACCGCCGCCGTTTCAATATCGAGCAGTGATTCTTTATATTCTCTGTTGAACCGCCTGCAGAACATCGCCGCGTCGGAATATCTCTGCACCGAGCACGCACCGAGCAGTAGAGCGAGAACGGCGAGCAGAATTGCTGCGCTCCTTTTCATTTTCGTTCCTCCGATGTCACTGTGATTTTCACCAAGAAACGGTATACGCATTCCGGGCGTTATATATCTATATGTAAAACTTGCTTTTATCAGACTGAAACGCCGCCCTGGTTCTTGAAAAAATATCAAAAAAAGTTTATACTGATTAAAATTCAAAAAATATTTACAATTTATATAGCAACAGGTCTATATTTTGCCTGTACAATTTCTCTATTATATTTGTATGCGCTTTGCGCTTTTTCAAAACTTTGAGACGGAGGATACGCATGGAAACAAAGAAGTGGTCAACAAAAAAGAAAGTGCTCGTGTCGATCCTTGTGATCCTGTGCGCCGCGATTATCGCGGGCGTGCTGTATATGTTCTTCAAACCCGATCCGCTGCCGCAGGTCTCGACCGCAAAGGTGACAAAGGGTTCGATAACCCAGACACTTGATATGTCCGGCAAGGTCTCGTCATCGCAGAAGGGGAACTTTGTCCCGGTAGACGGCACAAAAGTCCTGACTGTCAATGTCAAGGTCGGCGAGTATGTCAAAAAAGGCGATGTGCTTGCGACATTCGACACATCGTCGCTCAACTCCGTCCTTGCGGAGAAGCAGCAGGCGTATCTGACCGCCGTTGAAAACTATAACAACGCGAAGAATACCGCCGTGAGTTCGTCTGCCCAGCTCAAAGAAATAAACGCTCGCCTTGCCGAGATAAACAAAGAGCTCGAAAAGCAGGAACAGGAGCAGAACAAGAACAACAATCAGAATAAAAATGACCAGAACAAGACTGACAGCGATGCGTCAAATAAGTTCTGGGAGCTTGTTTCCAAGGCTCTCGGTATGGACGATATAAACGCCGCGCTCAAGAAGCTTGACGAACTGCTCAACAGCGGTAATTCCAATATCTTCGGCTCGGGCGTCTCCGAGCTTCAGATGGAGAAAATGCAGCTCGAGCTCAAAAAAGTCACTCTTGAAGCTCAGTCCGGCACGATAACCCAGAGCACATATAAGACTATTATGGAAGCTTCTAAGAAAGAGCTTGATTCGCTCACAGCTTCGATATCTTCGCTCAAAAAGGGCTGGATAGCCGAATATGACGGCATCGTCAGCGAGGTCAACATAACTCCCGGCGAGACCTGCCGTTCGGCGGCGAGCGCGAATATTGATATCTCTTCGATAATCGACCTCGCGAGCGGCAACACAAATGTCGCCGATATCGTCAACGCTCTTCTCGGTCAGACACAAAGCGGCATAACCGTTGAGTATTATCCGTTCGTGGTCGATTTCGTCCTCGGAAAGGCGGATATCTTCAAAGTCAGCCTCGATATGCCGTGCCGCGTCACTGCTGCGGACGACACCGTTGTTGACGGCGTAGTTACTTATATAAGCCCCGTCGCCACGCAGTCGAGCGGAGTCAATATCTCTTCTCTCATCGGCTCGGGCTCCGCAAACGGCGTCGATGCAAAGGTGACTATAGATAATCCCACTTCGAGCGTTATAATCGGTCTCGATGTCGATATATCAATTGACGTCGATTCAAAAAACAATGTCCTTGTCGTGCCCAGCGAGGCTGTCAAGAACGACAGCACCGGAACATATGTGTATATCTACAATCCGAAGACGAAGAGAATAACCTTCTCAAAGGTCGAGCTCGGCATCTCCGATGACACCAGATATGAAATAGTTTCCGGATGCAACGAGGGCGATATAGTCATAACCTCCGTGCCGACAGGAACAACTCTTGCCGACGGCGATAAGGTAAAAGTAGTAACGTCGAAATAATTGCCGGAGGTCAGGGATGAATATAAAAGAAAACATCAGAATAGCGATATTTTCGATAAAGACGAATCTCATGCGCTCGCTCCTGACTATGCTAGGTATAATCATCGGCGTCGCGGCGGTTATCGCTATCATAACGCTCGGCAACGGCGGCCGCGATTATATCGTTGGCATGATAAAAGATATGGGCTCGAACGTTATCAATATCTCAATCAACAGCAAGGAGACCAACGCCTCCGATTATATAACCGCAGAGGATATAAAAGCTATCAAGAATCTTGACAGCGTCGCATATGTCTCACAGGTCACGATGTCCGTCGGTAATGTCACTACTAAGCATAACGAGAGCCTCGGTCTCGCGATAGCCGGCAACTCCGATCTCGGCAATATGATGTCCGCCGGAATGCTCAGCGGACGCTTCTTCACGGAGGAGGAATATGAGTCCGGCGCGCGTGTCGCCGTGCTCGATTCTATCAGCGCAAAGCTCCTGTTCGGTTATTCCGACCCGGTGGGGGAGAAGCTGAGCTTTACGGTCAGCGACCAGACGGTGCAGATAAAAGTTATCGGCATAATAGACGCCTCTATGCTCTCGAGCTCAAGCTCGAATATGTCTGAGACGATGTCGTCGTATATGAGCGATTCGCAGACCGGCTGCAGCATAATAATCCCGGCAACCCTCGCAGATGCCCTCAACGGTAACTCGGCGGGCAGGTACGAGATGTGCTATATCATGGCGAAATCCGATTCCGAGCTTGATGCCGCGGGCAGCGCCGCGATGAATCTGCTCTATACCCGCCACGGCAATTTCGGCAAGAACGCCTATTCGCTTATAAATATGGCGACTTATATCGACCTTCTTGATACTGTTATCAATGTGTTCACGACCTTCATCGCGGCGGTCAGCGCGATATCGCTGCTCGTCGGCGGTATCGGCGTTATGAATATAATGCTCGTCACCGTAACGGAACGAACGCGCGAAATCGGTATCAGAAAAGCGCTCGGCGCAAAGACCTCCACAATACTGTTCCAGTTCCTGACAGAGTCGGTCATATTGTGCCTGCTCGGTGGATTGATAGGGCTTATATTGGGATCTGTCGGTGCGTTCGCTGTGGCGAGCTATATGAATATACCGATTGAGATGAAATTCTCAACTATAGTTATCGCGGTCGGTTTCTCTACCGCAATAGGCGTGTTCTTCGGAATATATCCCGCGCGCAGAGCCGCAAAGATGCAGCCCATCGACGCACTGAGAAGTATGTGATCGTTAAAAAATGTAAATTTTCGGAATAAAATTGCCTCCGTTTGTATAATACTATTTTTTGTAGTCATGCACAGGTGTATATTGTTTGCATAAAATTATATATGCAAAAATATTTTTAAACAAATTCTAAACAAATCGTTGACTTTTGTTTCTGAATGTGTAATAATAACACCTGTGCCAGCACGAAAAAAGAAACGGAGGCAAGTTTTTATGAGATCAGGAAAGAAGAGTATTGCTGTTCTTGCGGCTGTGCTCGCCCTTGTTCTCGCGGTTCAGGCGTTCGCTTTTACCGCTGTCAAGCTCGGTACTTCCGACGCTGCGGACAGTGTTGAGGCAGGCGTGACCCGCCAGGTCATGGACGCAAAGCCTGAGAACAAAACGACTGTTGTCAAAGTCACCCAGAGTGCAGATGGGTCTGACGCATCGGGAATGACCTCGATGAAGCCGGTGACGGAGTCGATAGCTCCCACCGATGTCGCGGACACCGCGAATAATGTCAAGGTTCTCTCGGAGGAGGATACAAAAACACTCACCGAGATCGCCGAGAAGAAAATCAAGGATGAGAATATCACCGTCAGCGACGGCGAAGTAGTCTTCATCCCGAAGGAAGAGCTGCCCGCAGAGGCGGATGAGATAAAGGATATCGGCGCGGGTATTGCTTATGACCCGAACACCGGACTCCTTTACGGCGTTGACGGACACGGACTTCTCTATATCGGCTTCGATTTCGATTCGAAGCAGGGTATATTCTATAACCCCAAGTATCCCTGGCAGAGATATTTCGGTTTCTGCGAGATATACGACAAGTGCGCTCCGGCGACCATGATGTTCTACAACACCCAGCGCTACAAGTTCGATTACGAGGGCAAGAATTGGATGATTCAGGTCTGGAAGGGTCAGTACGGAATCACCAGCGGCGCGGAGATTGGCGTTTACACCAAGTCTCCCAAGAATCCCGTTGAGTTCTATGCCTGCGCATCTGATGAGGATTGCCTGAAGATGTCTTTCGACCTCTATAAGAAGGGTGAACTCTTCTTCCACCGCGAGGACGAGAGCCATTGGTGGCTTACGGGCTTTGCTCCGCTGACCGCTACTTCGGCTTCCGATTTCGAGATGAGAGCATCCATCACCTGCAAGAGCGAAGAGATGGCAAAGGCTTTCGCCGGAGGACTTGAGGATAACGGCTATGTTCTCGGTCAGAACTATTGGGTCGACGGCGCAGTCGTCAGATTCAATTGGGACAAATAATCAAATAGCTTAAAAAAATCACCGCAGATTTGTTTCTGCGGTGATTTTTTATGCTTTTATTTTAGTTTTCGACGGAGATAAAAATCCCGCCTGTTTTGCGCAGGCGGGTTGGTTTATTAATTAGTACAGATCGTCATCGTCGTCATCGTAAAATGCTTTTTTGACTTCTTCATACATTTCCTCAAGCTTTTTGATCTGCTTTTTAGCATAGGGCAGGAGGTTTGAAGAGCTTGTGAAGTGGCGGTTGAGTTTTACCTTCAGCTTGCTTCTGCCGCTCTCTTTCTCTGTGCTCTCGTCATCGGTTTTGTCAGACGAGGGAGTGAGGTGAAATGCATCCCTGAGCTGTGCCGTTGCGTCCCTTCTGAAGCTCTCAAGCTTTGCCTTTGTCTCGTCAAGCGACGGAACTTTGTCTGAAACGCCGTTCTTTATCGTGCCGGCAAAATTGCTCAGCGTGTCGGAGAAGCCCTTTATCTTATCCATGACCTTTCTGACATCGAGTGCCCTGTATACGGCAAAGACGAGGTCAACTAAGAATATCGCAAGCACGCAGGCGAAGATGATTATCGCCGCGGAGTCGAGCAGCTGCGAGAAGCACTGTACGACTATCGGATGGACGAGATAGAGGAACAGTATCGAAGCGATGCCCCAGTAGAATGTGTGACCGAGGCAGATTCGTCCTTGGATGTTGAACTTCTTGTTCGAGTAGTCCCACCATCTCGCGTGGAAGAGCTTTTCCATAAGTACGCTCGTTATGAATTCGACAATGTCGCAGACCACCATGCCTGCAATAAATACAAGCAGGGGAGTTATCAGAACATCGTGACCGAACATCGGAACCCTGATGTCGAGATTTTTGACCGGCGTCAGGGTTATCGCCATCGCGAGCGCGCCCGTGCCGTATATCGGGCACATCGGACCTTTTAAGAATCCGCGATTGACCCATTTGCGCGCGCCGACCGAGCAGTATATCGATTCGCCGAGCCAGCCGACTGCACTGTAAAAGAAGAAATACAGCACATATGTAACTATCGTCATAAAAATTTTCATAAAGCTTCTCTCTCTTTCGTTGATCGGTTCATGCCTGCGCCGGATATCAGCCTTTCGCGTTCTGCTTGGCTATTTTCATCTCTCTCGATGCGCAGTATTTGTCCGCGAGCGAAAGAACCATTCCCTCGGGGCTTGTCGGCGGCAGCGGCGTCAGAGGCCACATGTGCCGGATTATCATCATTTCACTTTTTCTGTCAAGTCCGCCGCACAGTAATTTCGCATTCGCTGCGGCGAACTTCGGGTGCCTGTAGCCGTGCGGGCGGTGGCTCCAGTCGTTTTCGTGCCAGTCATAGTAGAACAGATCGTGCATTGTCGCGGCTCTTGCCGCCTTGCGGTAGTCGAGCCCGAAATGTCTGCATACGCGGAATGTCAGATATGCAACGCTCGTTATGTGCTGGAGTCTGTCCATTTTGTCGTGCTGCGGATATTTTTTCAGGCTCTGCACCTCGGGCGAAAAATATATGTCATTGACGCAGTCAAAAAAATCTGCGTCGCGCCCTGTGTCGAGCGAGTATGTCCGCGCATATACTTCCTTGAGTCTTTTGAACGGAGAACCCATGTTATCCCTGCTTTTCGAGTTTCTTTATCATCAGCTTGGCGGCCTTGTATATGTCGCCGCAGCCGAGTGTTATCACAAGATCGCCCTTTTCGACATTCTTGACAACATAGTCAGCAACCTCTTCGAAGGTGTTGAACCATACGCTCCCGGGAATCTTCTCGGCGAGCTGCGAGGTGTAGATATTATATGTGTTTCTCTCGCGCGAGCCCATTATCTCGGTCAGAACTGTTTTGTCCGGGATGCTCAGAACGCGGCAGAAATCGTCGAAGAGCATCGCCGTGCGCGAATATGTGAACGGCTGGAATACTGCCCAGACTCTGTTGAAGCCCATGCCCATAGCGGTCGTGAGCGTCGCTTCAAGCTCTCTCGGATGGTGAGCGTAGTCGTCCGCAATGGTTATGCCGTTGATTCTCTTGAGTATCTCAAAACGTCTGCCCGCGCCGTGGAAAGCTTCGGCGCACGCGATTATCTTATCCATCGGTATGCCGGCATTGTCCGCCGCGGCAATAGCCGCAAGAGCGTTGTATACATTGTGTTCGCCTGGTATGCCGAGGCTTATCCGGCCGACATTCTCGCCGTATTTGATTATGTCAAAACTTGCAAACTCGTGCTCAAGCACGATGTTGTCGGCTCTGAAATCGTTGCCTTCTTTGAGGCCGAAGGTGATGAACTTTTTGTCCTTGACCCCCGCGATGGCACGCAGCGTGTTTGCGTCGTCGCCGTTATATATGACCTCTTTGCGGGTCATCGAAGCAAACTTCGTGAACGAAGCGATGAGGTTGTCGAGCGTCTTGAAGTAGTCGAGGTGATCCTCGTCTATATTAAGAAGAACGCAGACGTCGGGCGAGAGCGAAAGGAAAGTGTCAACAAATTCGCACGCCTCACAGAGCATATGCTCGCTCTTGCCGACAAGACCGTTTGTGCCCGTAAGCGGAAGCTTTCCGCCGATAACAGCCGACGGATCTTCGCCCGCCTGGATGAATATCTGGGTGAGCATCGATGTCGTAGTGGTCTTGCCGTGAGTGCCGCAGACGCAGATGCAGTCGTCAAACATTCTTGTTATCGCGCCGAGCATCTCCTTGCGCTCAAAGGTCGGGATTCCGGATGCCTTTGCCGCGCAGAGCTCCGGGTTGTCGGGGAGAAGAGCGGCGGTGTAGACTATCATCTCCGCGCCCTCAATATTCTCGGCTTTCTGCCCGAGCGTTACGGGTATACCGAGCGCGCGGACGCGGTTGAGCGTGTCGCTCTCATTGTTGTCCGAGCCGGTTATTTCATATCCTTTTGAATGAAGTATCTCAACGAGCGGACACATTCCCGAGCCGCCGATTCCGATGAAATGAACTCTCTTTACCTTCTTGAGCACTTCGTCTATTTCTTTCATAATTAACAAGCCTCCGGATTTGTCAGCATATTCAAAAACGAGCCAAAATCAGAATACGCTTCATGATATACATACATATAAATTATAAATGCTCGATTTGTATTATAATACGCTGGCAAGAAAAATATAATATATTTTTATAAATATTTTGTTACAAAGCTATGACATAGCCGAGCGGCGGTTCATATACTGGGATGAGGCAAAGGAGGAAAGCCTATGATGAATATCAGAAAACTTCTGACCGTCGGCGGGGATGAGCGTATGCTCTATACCTCTCAGAGTCTTGCGGAAAAAGGGTTCGATGTTGAAATATTCGCGCCTTCGCCGCCCGCAGGCTTTGAACATATGCGCCCGACGGGTGACAAAAGTATAGATTCGGCTGCCGCGCGTGCCGATGCGGTCATCCTGCCTCTGCCCGTCAGCCGCGACGGCGTTCACCTCAACTCAAGCCCGCTTACATTGAACGAGCTCTCCGACACCCTCGAACGCGGTCAGACCGTGTTTGCCGGAATGATGGACGGCGCGCTCAAATCGAGCTTTTTCAAAAAAGGTATCCGCGTGTTTGATTATTTTGAGCGCGAGGAGCTTGCCGTCAACAACGCCGTGCCGACGGCGCAGGGTGTTATAAAAATAGCCATGGAAAATATGAAGATAACCCTGCACGGTGCGCGGTGTGCCGTCACGGGCTATGGCAGAACAGCTAAAGTGCTTGCCGATATGCTCGCGGCTTTGGGCGCCCGCGTGACGGTCGCGGCGAGAAAATGCAGCGATCTCGCCTGGGCGAGAACCGGCGGGCTCGATGCCGTGAATATCTCCGAACTCATGAAAACGGCGCCGGAGCTCGATTTGCTTGTCAATACCGTTCCGAGCCTTGTGCTCGATTGCAAAACGCTCTCCGCGCTCCGCCGCGACTGCCTTGTGATAGATATCGCTTCAGCTCCTTACGGAACCGACTTTGCCTGTGCGCGTGAACTCGGACTCAATGTTATAGTGCCCGGTTCTCTGCCCGGCAAAACGGCGCCCAAAACGGCGGGAGAAATAATAGCGGATGCTATACTCAATATTATAAAGGAGGGGAGTTGATGAAACAGTTGCGCGTGGGCTTTGCCCTGTGCGGCTCGTTCTGCACGCTTTCAAAGGCGATAGCCGAGATGCGGGAGCTAAAAGCAAAGGGCGCGGATATTCTTCCGATAATGTCCGAAAACGCATATTCTGTTGATACCCGATTCGGAAAAGCGGAGGATATTGTTCACGAGATAGAAAATATCTGCGGAAAACCCGTTATCCATACTATAGCCGATGCCGAGCCGATAGGACCTAAAAAAATGATAGATATCCTTATCATTGAGCCGTGTACCGGAAACACCCTTGCAAAGCTCGCAAACGGAATAAATGATACCCCTGTGACTCTTGCGGCAAAATCGCATATCAGAAACGGGGGAGCGGTGCTGCTCGCCGTCTCCACAAACGACGCACTCGGCGCGGCGGCCGCCAATATCGGCAGACTGCTCAACACAAAGCATATATATTTCGTCCCGATGCGCCAGGACGATCATATAAAAAAGCCGAATTCCATTGTCGCCGATTTTTCAAAAACTTACGATGCAGCCGTTACCGCGCTCTCGGGCGTGCAGCTTGAACCTCTGCTACTCGCTCCGTCCGCGGTTTGATATACGGGAGCGTACTTCGTATTCTGTAACGCCTGAAAATTTTGGTGTTATATGAAATGTGGTACGCTCCCTTTTGGCTTTTGGCGAAGTATAAAGTCCGCAGGTCTGCCAAGAATATCTTTGTTCTCTGCGTTTCGTACTAAAAATGCTCTTAATGTAATTTTTAGTTGGCGTTTCGGGCTCTTGAAAAATTTGTATGATTTTGTTATAATTATCTGAATCCTAAATTCGGGAAGTTTGCTCAGTGCAGACTGAAAACAGGGAGATTGTTATTTATGTTGGATTTCCGCCCTCCGGTAACTGAGGACAGAAAGTGGGTGGCTCCCATCATCAGCCACGCAAAACGCTTCGGCTGCGATTACAGCTTCGGCGATATGTTCATCTGGCAGCATGTTTATAATATCAGAATCGCGTCGCATGACGGCTTTCTCTTTTCAATCAACGGCACCGATGACGACAACGGTGTCAAAAGACCGACTTACGGTTTTCCCGTCGGCGAGGGGAATCTGAAAGAAGCGATTGAACTCATTGAAGAAGATTCCGCCAAAAGAGGCTACGGACTCGAGATGTTCGGTCTCAACAACGAGTGTGTGAAAAAGGTCGAGACACTGTTCCCCGGCAAGTTCGATTTTGAGCCGCTCAGAGACAGCTTTGATTATATATATCTTACCGAGAATCTTGTCAATCTGCCCGGTAAGAAGTTCCACGGCAAGAGAAATCATATCGCCGCATTTATGCGCGAAAATGAGTGGAGCTATGAGTCAATAACCGCGGACAATCTTGATGAATGCAGAGCGATGAACGCCGAGTGGGAGCGCAGGAACAGGGAAAAGGATCCCGAGGCGATGGATGATGAGCTTGACGCGATAAATATAAGCTTTGAAAACTATTTTGATTTGGGCTTTGTCGGCGGACTGCTCAGAGCGAACGGCGAAGTTGTCGCGTTCACCTTCGGCGAGGAGATGAACCCCGAGGTTTTCTGCACCCATATTGAAAAAGCCTATGCCGATGTGCGCGGAGCATATCCGATGATAAACCGCGAGTTTGCCGCAAACGCTCTCTCGCAGTATAAATACATCAACCGCGAGGACGATACCGGTTCCGAGGGACTGCGCAAAGCAAAGCTCTCTTATTGCCCGGATATCCTGCTCGAAAAATATATGGCAAGGGTCAAGAAATGATCATTTCAACTGCTTCAAAAGAGGATATCGGCGAGCTTACCGACCTGTGGCAGACTTGCTTCGGCGATGACGACGACTATATCGGCGCGTTTATGCGTAGCCGCTTCGTCCCAGAACGCACGCTCATCGGGCGCGAGGACGGAAAGATATGCTCGGCGCTCTATCTGCTTGACGGTAAAGTGAGAATAGCAGGGGAGGCGTTTGATGCGGCGTATTTATATGCCGCCTGCACCCATCCGGATTTTCGCTCGCGCGGATATATGGGCGAACTGCTTCGCTCCGCCGAGTCGCTGTGCCGCGATTCGGGACTTGATTATATCTGCCTCGTCCCGGCGGAGGACAGCCTGTTTGATTACTATTCCCGCTTCGGCTACCGTCCGGCTTTTGAAGAAAAACTTCTGAAAATCGACCGCAGCCACCTTGAGCTTATCGCGGACGGCAACGCTGAGATTGAAGACCTCACCGCCGAAAATATGCAGACGGTCAGAAACGCCTGCCTCTGCGGCTTTGATTGCTTTGTTTGGGATATCGATGCTTTGCAATATGCAATAGACGAAAATGCCAACGCCGGCTGCAAGAGCGTCGCCGCGTCCTTGTCAGACAGGAGTTCCGCCTATGCACTCTTTGACGAAGAAAGCGAAACGGCGATAATCAGAGAATGTGCCGCAAGGCGCGGATGCGTTCCCGTGCTCGCGCATGCGCTGCTCTCGGCGAGCAAATGCAGCGAATTTTCGTTCAGACTTCCGCTTGATTTTCCGCTCTCTGCGGATTCGTTCACGACCCGCAACAACGCCATGCTTCTGCCGCTTAACGCAGATTCGGCGTCGGCACTTAAAGATATAAAAAACGCCTATATGGGACTTACTCTCGGTTAAACGGAGGGAAAAGATATGATATATATTTTTCTTGCAAACGGCTTTGAAGAGGTCGAAGCTCTCGCGACAGTCGATGTTCTGCGCAGAGCCGATCTGAAAGTGAAAATCGTCGGCGTCGGTTCCGATGTCATAACCGGAGCGCACGGGATAAGCACCGTGTGCGACGCTGTGGACAGCGACTTGACACCCGACGGCGATATAGAAGCCGTTATTCTGCCCGGCGGAATGCCCGGTACGCTGAATCTCGAACGATCCGCTAAAGTCAACGCCTTTGTTGACTATGCCTATGAAAACCAAAAGCTCGTCTGCGCTATATGCGCCGCCCCGTCGATACTCGGCCACAAGGGCATGCTCAAAGGCAAAAAGGCAGTCTGCTTCCCGGGCTTCGAGAGCGAACTTGAAGGCGCAGAGCTTTCAGATTCGTTTGTTGTGACGGACGGCAATATAATAACAGCCAAAGGCATGGGCAGCGCCGTGAAATTCGGAATCGCAATAGGCGCGGCTTTTGTCGGCGAAGCGAAGATGAAGAAAATCGAGGAGTCGCTCCAATGCTCCTGAGAGATATACGCGAAGAAAAGGCGGCAATCAGAAGCAAATGTAGGCTTCTGCGCTCGCAGTTCACCGCAGAGGAGAAGAAAAGCCTTGATGCGCGTATCTTCAACCGCCTGACGAATCTCTGGCGGTACAGGGAGTGTAGTACGCTTCTGACTTACGTCTCGAATGATATAGAGGTCGATACTCACGCCATTATCGAAGACGCGCTGAAACGCTCGAAGCGAGTCGCCGTTCCGCGCTGTATACCGGGACTTCATGAGATGGAGTTTTATTATATAACCTCGTTTGATGACCTGCAAAAGGGCGCTTACGGGATACTCGAACCGATAAAGTCAAAATGTGAGAAGCTCGTGAATCTTAACGAGGGGCTGTGCATTATACCCGCGCTCACGTTTGATGAACAGGGCTATCGCCTCGGCTTCGGCAAGGGATACTACGACAGATTTCTGTCCCGCTTCAAGGGGGATACGGCGGGGATATGTTACGAATGCTGTATAAGCAATCGACTTCCGCGCGGAAGATTTGACAGATGCGCCGATGTCGTAGTGACGGAAAAAAGGGTAATTTCAAACGGCTGAGAGGAGCTACATATGAAAAGAACGCTTAAACTTTACAGCGGCGACCAGGGCGGAACACCCGGCACGCCGGACAGACACGAAAAAGTCAAGAACTTCGTTGTCCATATCGATGAGGATGACAATGCATCGACTCAGCCGCAGGACGATGTGCCCGTTTATAAGGGTGAGGTGTATTTTTCGAGTCGCCCTGCCAAAAAACGCTCGGCAGGTTCTCGCTCATCCTCCGGTGGAGCATCCGCAAAGACTAAGACAAAGACCGATAAGACGGCGGATGCGCTTGTCCTGACCGCTTTTATACTTGTTATTGTCGCCATATCCGTCGTGCTTTCGTTTATAGCGATCTCATGCATAAACGATGTCCTCGCGATAAATCGCGGCAATGATATAGTCACGGTCAATATCCCGCAGAACGCTACTACAAATCAGATAATCGATATTCTCGACGATAACGATCTCATTTCCAACAAAACTTTCTGCAAGATGTTCTACAAAGTATCTTCTGCGGCCAAGGGCACGGGAATGAAGAGCGGACTCAACAAGATACAGAAGCTCGGATATAAGATAAAAGTTTTCTTTGTCGGCCCTCCCGAGCCGGAATATATAAGCGGTGTCTATTATCTCCAGCCGAGTATGGGCGTTGAGGGTATGCTCTATGAGTGCCGCGCCGTTCAGGCGGGACCCAATACTGTTACTCTGCTGTTCCCTGAAGGCTGGTCTATCCCGCAGATAGCCGCAAGACTCGAGGAATACGGCGTCTGCACTTCCGCTTATTTCATTAAGGCTATCAGTGAGTCGCAGTTCGATTATTCGTTCCTCTCATCGATAAAGAACAGCGAAAACAGAACCTATCGCCTTGAGGGTTATCTCTTCCCGTCCACTTACGATTTCTTCCAGGGCGAGAGCGCAAATATAGCAATCCGCAGATTCCTTGACGCTTTCTCGGATGTCTGGACTGACGCTTATGACAAGCGCGCCAAGGAGCTCGGCTATTCTGTCGATGAGATTCTGACTATAGCTTCGATAATCCAGCGTGAGGCGGCGGATGATACACAGATGAAGCTCATCTCTTCCGTTATCCACAACCGTCTGAAGAACCCGTCCCAGACTGCCGGCAGACTCGAGTGTGATTCTACTAAAGATTATATCAAGAAGTATGTTACGCCTATAACCGATGTCAATCTTGTCAACAAGTATGCCGATGCATATAACACCTATTCGGCGCAGGGACTTCCGCCCGGACCCATATGCAACCCCGGCGCGGCGGCAATAAAAGCGGCGCTCTATCCGTCGAATACCAAATATTATTATTTCTGCCACGATAAGTTCGGAAATATTTACATGGCGAGGACGAAGAGCGAGCACGACGCCAATGTGCTCAAGGCTTTCAGCCAGAACTGAATCACAGGGAGCAGGCAAAACGCTTGCTCCCTTATCTATGAAAAGGAGTGCCGCAATGGATATAATAAGACCCGAAGTCCTCGCGCCCGCAGGGGATGCGGAACGTTTGAAAGCCGCCGTATATTACGGCGCGGATGCGGTCTATATGGGTGGAACGCGCTTCGGCATGCGTGCCGCGCCGAAGAATTTTTCGGACGATGAGCTTACAAAAGCCGTGTCATTTGCCCATGAAAACGGCGTTAAAGTTTATCTTACCTGCAATATTATTCCGAACACCGACCAGCTCAAAGAACTGCCGGAATTTCTTGAATCCGCTTCGGCTGCCGGAGTCGACGCACTGATAATAACCGACCTCGGCGTGCTCTCTTATGCAAAAAAGTACGCGCCCAAAGTGCCGATTCATATATCCACGCAGACAGGCGTCGCCAATGCCGAGAGCGCGCGTATGCTCTTCGATCTCGGCGCGGAAAGAGTGGTCTCCGCGCGTGAACTCACGCTCGATGAGCTCGCCGACCTCCGAGCCGGAATGCCAAAAGAAATGGAGCTCGAATGTTTCGTCCACGGCGCAATGTGCGTCTCATATTCAGGACGCTGCCTGCTCTCGAACTATCTTACCGACAGGCACTCAAATAAAGGCGAGTGCTCTCAGCCCTGCCGCTGGGAATACAGCCTCATGGAGCGCACCCGCCATGGCGAATATTTCCCCGTTGAAGAAACTGCAAGCGGCACATATATAATGAACTCAAAGGATATGTGCATGATCGAGCATATCCCGGAGCTTATCGAAGCCGGCGTATCAAGCTTCAAAATCGAGGGCAGAGCAAAGACGGAATATTACACCGCCGTTGTGACTAACGCATACAGAAGCGCTGTCGATGCCTATCTCGCCGCGCCGTCAAATGATTTCAAACCCGCGCAGTGGATGGTGGACGAAGTTTATAAAATAAGTCATAGAGACTACTGCACAGGCTTCTTTTTTGGCTCTCCGCGCGACGATGCCCAGATATATTATAAAGGCGGCTATGTCCGCAGCTGGGAAGTGGCGGCGATAGCCGTGAAGAGCGAAAACGGAACTCTTACCGTCAGCCAGCGCAACAGATTTTTTGAGGGCGATGAGCTTGAAATAATGAACAGGGGAAAAGAACCGACGGTTATCACCGTCAGGAATCTCAGAAACTCACTTGGAGAGAGCGTCGACAATGCCCCGAATCCTATGGCGGAGTTCACTTTCGATTGCGATGCCGATGTTCCGGCGGGCGCGTTTATCCGCCGAAGCACCGACGAAAAATAAAACTTGATTTTTAGCGGCTGCGCGCCTGCATTTTATCGCGCCGAACGGTCAATGATAAATTTATCAACCGTCGGAGATGATATTATGCCTAAACGCGCAGTCGTTGTGTTTTTTATATTCTGCCTGCTCATGGGTGTGGTCTGCCTCCAATTGATAAGCGTTTCAATCGGGCTCGATACCGCCGCAGGAACGGTGAAAAATACCCGCAGCATAGAACTGTCGGATTTGGGCGCACCGATATATGATTGCAACGGTCGGTTCATAACAAACGGCTATACCGAATATTTTGCCGCCGCGAGACCGACTGCCGCGGCTCTTTCCGAGCTTCGGAAAATGCTCGATGACGATGACTTTGAGCAGGCTCGCGAAAAGCTCTCAAAAGGCCGTCCCGTGGCTGTAAGAGTGCCGTCCGGCGAGAGCGGATGCGAAGATGTGAAAATAATAGGTGTTGAAAGACGATATTCTCCGCGCCAGCCTGCGGCGCATATCGTCGGCTATACGAACTCCGACGGCGGCGGAGTCTGCGGGATAGAAAAGTCATTTGAAAGCATATTTAAAAATAACCGCCGGAGTATCAGCGCGGTGTTTCCGGTCGATGCCTATGGGCGTGTTATATCCGGCGCGGACATAACCGCTCGCACAGACGGAGGATACGGCGAGTCGGGCGTATATTTAACGCTCGATCTCGAAATTCAGCAGATAGTCGAAGATTGCATGGACGAGTGCGGAGTGGACATCGGCGCAGTTGTTGTCCTCGACCCCCAAACCGGTGCGATAAGAGCCTGCGCGAGCCGACCGGTGTTCGATTCAAATGACCCGGCAAAGAGTCTTTCGGATAGCAATTCTCCGTTTATCAACCGCGCGTTCTGTGCCTTTGCGGTAGGCTCCGTGTTCAAACCTGCCGTCGCCGCTGCCGCGCTCGAACAGGGGATATCTCCGTCAATAAAATATGACTGCACGGGCGTGACGAAAGTCGGCGGCGTCGAGTTCGGCTGTTATGAGCATAAGGCTCACGGAGTCGTTGATATGTGCGGCGCACTTGAGCGTTCCTGCAACGCCTATTTTATCCACATTGCGCAGAAGCTCGACAGAGAAAAGATGATATCGACTCTCTCCGACCTCGGCTTCGGCAAATCTATAGACTTGTGCGACGGCATAACTTCTGTATCGGGATATCTGCCGAAAGTCTCTGAGCTCGACTCAAAGGCAGCTGTTGCCAATCTTGCGTTCGGTCAGGGCACGCTTACCGCATCTCCGCTCACCGTCTGCGCCTACATGTCCTGCATAGCAAACGGCGGCGCATACAACACCCCGTACCTTGTCGAAAAAGCTATAGACGGGACAAGCACCGTCTTTGAGCACGAGAAGCGTGCGGGCGAGTATGTTATGAGCAGTAATACTGCGTCGATACTTTCAAAATATCTCAAAAGCGCAGTCGAAAACGGAAACGGCAGGGGAGCAAAGCCTAAAAACACCACCGCCGCCGGCAAAACAGCAACCGCGCAGACCGGGAAGTTTGAAAACGGAGTGGAATTATATAACACATGGTTTTCAGGCTGGTTCCCGGCTGAAAATCCCCGTTATGTCATAACCGTTTTTAAAGAGAGGGGAAGCGGAGGCGCGTCCGACTGCGCCCCGGTGTTCAAGGCTATTGCCGACAAAATAACGGCTTTAGAAAACTAATAATCAGGCGTCAAACGCCGCTCAAAAATAAAGGAAAAAATATTGAAAAAACTTTGAAAAAAGGCTTGACATAAACAACCCCTTTTGCTATAATAGTCAACGTTCTGAGGGAACAAAGACAACGATTCAGAACAGACCTGCGAGAGTGGCGGAATCGGCAGACGCGCACGTTTGAGGGGCGTGTGGTAATCCCGTACGGGTTCAAGTCCCGTCTCTCGCACCATGGCGGGTTCCTTAGGGTGCCCGCCAAACTTATCGGTGATTAAAGCGTTCAGCTTCACCCTCGGTAGCTTCCGCCGTGTAAAATTTAGGAAGTACAAATGCGGATATGGCGGAATTGGCAGACGCGCTAGATTCAGGTTCTAGTCGGGGCAACTCGGTGCAGGTTCAACTCCTGTTATCCGCACCAGCGCAGAAGGCTTGATAATCAACGGTTTTCGTGATTGTCGAGTCTTTCTCTTTTTGTGCTCTACTTTTGCAAAACAGGTGTTTTCTAACACTTTTCTAACATAATTTCTCAAAGAAAGCGGGGAACGAAATGAAACGCTCAGGAGCAAAGAAAATAGATATGCTCAACGGCTCTATCTGGAACAAACTGCCGCTGTTCGCGCTCCCGGTCGCGGCAACGGCGATATTGGAACAGTTATTCAATGCGTCCGATCTCGCTGTCGTCGGCAACTTTGCGGGCGACAAGAGCACCGCAGCCGTCGCCGCGGTCGGCGCAAACGGTCCCGTTATAGGGCTTATAGTGAACTTTCTTATCGGCATCTCCCTCGGCGCAAATGTTGTTATCGCAAACGCCATGGGCAGAAACAATAAAGAATCCGTCCGGCGCGCCGTACATACTTCGATAATATTCGCACTCGTCGGCGGAACAATAGTCGCAGTGATAGCCGAATTTTTTGTCGGCAGGATGCTCAGCTCCCTCAATGTTCCGGATGATGTTTTGCCCCTCGCGATAATATATTTCAGAATATATCTAATCGGGCTGCCGGTGATATTGCTCTATAACTTCGAAGCGGCGATTTTCAGAAGCATCGGCGACACAAAAGTGCCGCTTATCGCGCTCGCCGTGTCCGGCATTCTCAATGTTATTCTCAATCTTTTCTTTGTTATAGTCCTCAAAATGACCGTCAGCGGTGTTGCGACGGCGACGGTTATCTCCAATGCGGTCAGCTCGATTATACTTTTTGTGCGCCTTGTAAAGTCGGATAAGTACATAAAAATCGAGCTCAAAAAGATGCGCTTCAGCTGGAACAGCTTCAGAGTGATAATGAAAATAGGGCTCCCGGCAGGTATTCAGAGCGCGGTGTTCTCGATTTCGAATATTGTCATACAGTCCGCAATAAACAGCCTCGGAACGGTTGTTATAGCGGCGTCGAGCGCGGCGTTTAATATTGAGGTCATTGCATATGATGTGCTGAACTCGTTCAGCCAGGCATGCACGACATTCGTCGGGCAGAATTACGGCGCGGGTCAGATAAAACGCTGCAAGCGCACGCTGTGGCTGACATTGATAGAAGATACGATAGCCTCCGGCGCAGCAATCGGAATAGTCCTTCTTGTCGGCCGATTTCTGCTCTCGGTATTCAACAGCGACCCGCAGGTTATAGAAATCGGCTATACGCGCCTCGTGATAGTCTTCTCGGCGTATACTTTCAGTATGCTTTATGAGATAATGTCAGGCTATCTGCGCGGCTTCGGCGTCTCACTCGTCCCGGCTGTTCTGACAATGATCGGCGTCTGCGGAATAAGAATAGCGTGGATAGAGCTCGTCTTTCCGAAAAATCACAACTTCGAAACGATAATGACGGTCTATCCCATAAGCCTCGCCGCAACGGCGCTGTTGATATTCATAGCGCTTCTTATTTATCGCCCGTCACACAGATTTGCAAATAAATCACCAGACCGCGAAGAAGAACCGATAACTCAAAATTGATTCACCAAGCCGCATGAAATCATGCGGCTTGTTTGCTGTCCGTTTTATTGCTCTGCAAACTGTGAATCGGAAATTTTTATTGTAAGAAAAAGTTGGGTGTAGTATAATCTCCTTGATGATTTATTCTCGGAGGTGCGGATATGTTCAATAAATCAATTCTTGAAAAAGTCCTCGCACAGTATAAGCAGGACTTTGTGTTGACCCAGTGGAAAAATGAAAATTACAAATGGAAAGCCGTAAAGCAGTTTCAGGATAATTGGGATGTGAACGCTTCCGATTTTCCGGAGATGCTGAGCCGTTCTCTTGAAAAAACATATAATCTGCTGGCTTCGGCAAATAATTTTCCCAAAGCTATGATGTCAGAGTTCGCAAAAGCCGCGCCTGAGGAAGTTCGAGCCATGTTCATTGCACTCTTCGACGAAAGCAGGGATGTTTTTGAGCGCATGGACGAATTCAAACATCAGTCATCAGTGCTACTGGAAAAATACGGAAACGGAGCGGCGCAGCACTACCAGTATGAAAATGCTATCAGCACATACCTTTGGCTGCGCTATCCGGACAAGTACTATATCTATAAATTCAGCGAAGTTAAAACCGTCGCGAGCGAGCTTGAATCTGATTATCAGTTCAGAAAAGGCGTTTATGCGGAAAACATTCGTAATTTTTTGAATCTCTATGATGAGATCAGTGCCGCTCTCAAGGAGGATGCGGAGCTTGTAAATCTTCTGCACTCCCATTTGACGGATGACTGCTATCCAGATCCTGAATTAAAAACACTGACAATCGATGTGGGATTTTATATCAGCAGGTATTATTCACAAATTGAACCGCCACATGAACGAACCAACTGGTATGGAGCGGACTATAATCCGGGCTTTACCGATAGTGATTGGGAAAAACTTCTGAAAGATGGAGAGGTATTTACCATCGGTTCGCTTGAAATTATGAAGCGAATGTCGGACTATGGCGGAACAGCATCTTGCTTACAATTAGCAGCAAAATATGGTGAAACCAGTAACTTTTATAATTCCGGCTCGGTTGCATTAGCAAAGCGCATTTGTAAAGCTACCGGGGTTATTCCGGAAAAAAGAGAGGATGGGTCTACACAGTGGTGGACAATTCTCTATACCGGTCGCAGCGCTGAGAAAGATGAAGAGGGCAGCTTTGTTTGGCGGCTCAGAGATGAACTTTCAGCCGCACTTATCAAGGCTGATTTGAGCGATATTAAACTGTATGTCGATAATCATAGTGATAAGGATTGCGGTTATTGGTGGCTTAACGCGAATCCTAAAATTTGGAGCTTTTTCGATATTGCGGTTGGGGAGACACAGGCATACACTCTTTACAACGAAAATGGAAATAAACGTCGGATTTTTCAGAATTTTCTTGATGCAAAAGTCGGAGATGTGGTTATTGGGTACGAGTCCAATCCGGTAAGGCAAATTGTGGCGATTGGTCGTGTCAGTGCAGAACAGGATGGCGAAAAATTATTTTTTGAGAAAGTTGAAACATTATCCTCTCCAATTGATTACGCCGTGCTCAAAGAATGCCCGGAATTGGAGAATATGGAGTATTTCAGAAATCCGCAGGGTAGCCTCTTTAAACTGACCCGAAGCGAATATGAGTTTATTCTCGATATGATTCGTGAAGAAAACCCCATTGTCACAGCCTCATCTTCCGATGCTTACACAAAGGACGATTTTCTAAACGAAGTATATATGACCGAAGAACGCTACGAAACCCTCGTCAATGTTCTTCGCAACAAAAAGAATATAATTTTGCAGGGCGCGCCCGGAGTCGGAAAAACTTTTGCCGCGAGGCGTTTGGCGTGGTCGATGATGGGCGAAAAAGACGACAGCAGAATCGAGTTTGTCCAGTTCCACCAGAACTACTCGTACGAGGACTTTATGTTGGGATATAAGCCTGTCGAGGACGGCTTTGAACTGAAATACGGTATTTTTTATCGTTTCTGTCAGAAGGCCGCAAATCAGCCGGATAAAGAGTTTTTCTTTATTATAGATGAGATAAACCGCGGCAATATGAGCAAGATATTCGGCGAGCTGCTGATGCTGATTGAAAAAGATTACCGAGGTACAAAAATGACGTTGGCATATAACGGATTGCCCTTTTCTGTACCGAAAAATCTTTATATTATCGGCATGATGAATACCGCCGACCGAAGCCTTGCTATGATTGATTATGCGCTGCGCCGCCGCTTCAGTTTCTTTGAAATTGAGCCGGGCTTTGATTCTCAGGGCTTTATTAGCTATCAGAACGGTCTGAACAGCGAAACTTTGGATGAACTCATATCAAAAGTAAAAGAACTCAACCGCAAAATAGCCGCAGATAAATCTCTGGGCAGGGGATTCTGCATCGGACACAGCTATTTTTGCGGCAGAGATGTCTGCACGGATGAATGGCTCCATTCGGTCGTCGATTACGATATCCTGCCTATGCTCAGCGAATACTGGTTTGATGACGAAAACGAATTCCAGCGTTGGAAGAACATTTTGCAGGGTGTGTTTCAATGATCAAAGATAAGAGCATCTTCATAAAAAACATATATTATATGCTCGCGTATGCTTTTGAAATTCTGAATCAGGGCGGGTATGAAGATATAGCTGTCGAAGAGTTTGAGAATATACATAATCTCTTTGCGGCGATTCTCGCAAAAGGTATCGGAAGGCAGCTGAAACAAGGGCTTTATCGGGAATATATTGATAAAAAAGAGGATATTGCCGTTGTCCGCGGGAAGATTGATATGCCCGGAACGATACGGGATCGCCTCGCGAGAAAGCGGGTGCTGACCTGTGAATATGACGAGCTATCCGAAAACAATCTGCTGAATCAGATTCTGAAAACAACGGTCATGCTCCTGCTCCGCCATGCAAAAGTGGAACATAAGTACAAAGACGAGCTGAAAAAAGAAATGCTTTTCTTCTCCGGAGTCGATACTGTTGATCCCGTCTCTGTTCGCTGGTCTTCAATTTATTTTCAAAGAAACAACAATACCTATCGTATGCTTATCAGTCTTTGTCGGCTTATTCTTGAGGGAATGCTGCTGACAACGGACTCTGGCGAGTATAAATTAGCTTCGTTTGTTGACGAACAGCGCATGAATCGTCTGTATGAAAAGTTTATACTCGAATATTATGCGAAAGAGTGTCCGCAGGTCAAGGCAACGGCATCGCAGATACGGTGGATATTGGATGACGGAATCGGAACGATGCTTCCTTCAATGCAGAGCGATATTATGCTGACAAAAGGCAGCGATGTTCTGATAATCGATGCCAAATATTATACTCACACCACGCAGGTGCAGTATGATGTTCACACTTTGCATTCCGGCAATTTGTATCAGATATTCACTTATGTGAAGAACAAAGATGCCGAGTTCGGCGATAAAGAGCACAGCGTTTCCGGTATGCTTTTGTATGCCGCAACAGATGAGGCGATTCAGCCGGACAGCTCATATGTGATGAGCGGCAACAGAATAAGCGCAAAAACGCTCGACTTGAATCAGCCGTTTGAAAAAATAGCGGAACAGTTGAATTCCATAGTCTGCGAGAACTTCAATATTTAATGCAGTTGTCAATTTTTTAATTTTTGTCGCCACGTATAACACATTAAAAAGCCGTCGGTTTTATCCGGCGGCTTTCAGCTTAATTTAGATAGCTTTGAGTATGTCAATTACCGTTTCGAGCTCTTCGGGCTTGATTTTGTCCGGGAAAACGCCGCTCTTCACGCAGTCCGCAAAGTAGCGAATCTCGTTTGCATATGCGTTGCTCTTTGGCAGTCCAATGTCTCCGGTGTCCTCTCCGTCTTGTGTCACTGGGTGAAGTTCCGTGCCGTCGGACTCATATATTGTCATCTCGTCGTTCTCCCATGTCACAACGGCATCCTCAAACTGGAACATGAAGCGCGCCGAGAACGGGTAGCGTCCCGCAAACCAAGCGGCTTCGGTTGAAATAAAGAAATCACCGAAATCATATGTCGCGGTTATGTAGTCCTGCTCGGGTCTCTTTATTCTTCTCGTGATGCACTTCTCCGGCTTGCCGAAAGCGTATACGATAAAATCGAGATCGTGTATGTGGAGATCAAACGGCACGAGTCCGCTGCGCTTCTCGTCTCTCATCCAATCGTCCCAGCTCCATTTGGGTATCCCGCCGAGCCTGCGCATCGATGCAGAAAGCAATTTTCCGTATTTGCCGCTGTCGTATATGCTTTTGACAACTTCGTATTCCGGCCAGAATCTGAGCACCTGTGCTATCATGAAGCAGACATTGTTATTTTTAGCGGTCGAATATACCCTCTGAACATCCTCGCGCTTGAGCGATATGGGCTTCTCGCATATGACATTGATGCCTTTCTCCATTGCCTTGACTGCAAAATCTGCGTGCAGGAATGTCGGCAGGCAGATGTCGAGAATATCAACATCCTCTTTCTCGAGCATTTCATCAAAATCGGTGTAATGGCGTTTGTCTGGATAGTTTTCCATCCTCTCGGGACGGATGTCGCATATTGCGACAAGCTCGGCGTCGTCCATGCTTTCCCATGCGGGAATGTGCGCTCCGCTTATTCCGCCAACGCCGACGAGTGCGACTTTCAGCATTTTTATTTACCTCCGGCTCAATATTTCCGGCGTCCGAGCCGGATTAATACGCCTTTATATTATCATATATTTCTCTCTTTTTACAGTCATTTTCGGCTTTTTTTCAATAATGTTTGACACTGCGTCTTCAGGCATATATAATTGTCATCGGATAAATTTTATCATGAGGAGAATAAGATGAACTTCAGCGAATTTTTTGAATCTATCGGTGTTCCGGCGTTCGGAACAAAGGTGTGCGAGCCCGTAAACTGCGGCGCGGGACTTGCGATTGAGGACGGAATAAGCGGCGGCGCGGACGATTCGTATATGGTCGTCATCGGCGATGTCACGCCGAAAATGTTTCGCGATTTTCTCGCATCTCTGGCATCAAGCGACCGCAAGGAGACATTCCACCGCGAAGTAAACGGCAATATCTTTTCGGAGTTTGCCGAAGAAAACAGAATCATATACACCTATTTTACCCGCGAAGCGGAGCAGGCGAGGGTGATAATCGATAACGCAAGCTGTCCGCTTTCCGAGATGAACGACAACGAGCCGGATGTGCGCGGAGATACGGCGCTCATGCAGTTTTCGCTAAAATACGGCTCAATGGTTCGCTATCACAGCTGTGACTGCGGAATGCTCTATGTGCTGAGACTGCGCGACAACTCGGTTATAATAATCGACGGCGGCGAGATAGAGCAGGCGACAGAGGAGGCCTGTGACGAGTTTATGCGCCGTCTTGAGGATTTAACAAATACCGAAAAGGGCGGGAAAATCCGCGTTGCCGCATGGATCTGCACCCATAACCACGATGACCATATGGATGTATTTACGAGGCTGCTCAAGCGCGAGAAGGACGTTCTCTGCGTCGAGAGGGTTATGTTCAACTTCCCGTCAAGAACGCTTTTGGATTATAGCAGCGGCTGTACGGACAGGCTCCGCGAGAGACTCAAGAAATATGCGCCTAACGCAAAATATTTGAAGCTGCACACGGGGCAGACGGTACATTTTCCGGACTCGTATCTTGAGGTGCTTACAACGCACGAGGATATACTCCCGCTGTCTATCCGGGCAAGGGACGGCGGCGCATATCGCGGTATGAACGAGACCACCACCGTGTTTCAGATAATATTCGACGACGCGTCCGTGATTTTTCTCGGCGATGCGGAGGAATCCAACGGCGAGGCGCTTATAGCGCTCTACGGAAAGAATCTGCTCTCTTGCAAGTATCTGCAGGGCGCGCACCATCTGATAAACGATGACAGAAGCATCTATGCCAACATCCGAGCCGAGAAGCTCTTGGCGCCCCAGGGCAGATTTACCGTAATGACCAGGTTCTGCGATAATATACGGTATCTGACATCGCTTTTCGGGGCGGAAAATATATATTTTGCGGGCGACTGCACATATGTATTTACAATTAAGGACGGCAACGAATCGATTTCGTATTTCGAATCGAAGGGCTATGTCTACGACGGCAGCGGATATTAAAGAAAAGGATCTGTTCGGATATGATAGACCCTTTTAATATTTTCTGTTCTTTTGATTGTTTTTTCGGCTGCTTTATGCTATCATAAACTGATAAAATTTTTCGTAAAGGAGAGTATGAGATGGCAGATTTTGTCAGAAGAAGCGAACTTTGGACTTACGATGTGTTCCCGAAGGTCATCGAGACCGGAAAGGAGAGCACTATACATATCCGCCCCTTCGGCGGCGACAACTTTTTCCCCGCAGGCAGCGTGCATGAGGCGGCAATAACATGGCTCGACGGCGGACATATCGAACACGCCCCGGCGTCCGCTTTCAGAAAAGAACTCGATGTGACCGCAAACGAAGAAAACGGACTTGATATTTCTATAACATTCCCGCATGAGGGCGAATATCGCATCCGCATTGAGGGCGAGACTCCCGACGGGGACAGGAAGCGCTTTACGTTCTGCGTTTATGCCGTCTCCGACGACCTTGTCGGAGCTTATCCGTTTATGGGCGACCTGCATATGCACACGAATTTTTCCGACGGAGCGCATGACCCCGAGAATGTTGCCGCAACCTATCGCTCCCGCGGCTATGATTTTCTTGCCATAACCGACCACCACCGCTATTATCCGTCACTCAGAGCTATAGAGGCATTTAAAAATATCCCGACAGAGTTCAATCTCGTGCCCGGCGAAGAGGTGCATCTTCCCGCGATAAACGGCTTCAGAGTCGATCCGCATACGATAAATTTCGGCGGCGAATACAGCATCAACTCGCTTGTCGAGGATGTGGCGGTCAAAGAAGTCGGCAAGGATAAAAAAGTCCGCGCAATAAGAGACGATTGCCCCGATGTCATGACTCAGGAGGAGTTCGCTGCGAAGATGACCGCACTCGCCAAGGAGATAAAAGTTCCCGACAATGTCGATGCAATGACGGCGGCTGTGCTCAAATGGCTCTATGACGAGATAAGAAAAGCCGGCGGACTTGGAATATTCCCGCATCCGACATGGATAACCGGCGAAGCGTTCCATGTGTCAGATGCGCTCAACGACTGGCTCGTCGAAAATAAGATTTTCGATGCCTTTGAAGTGCTCGGCGGCGAGCGATATTTTGAACAAAACGGCTATCAGACCGTGAGATATTATGAGGACAGAGCACGCGGATTCAAATATCCCGTTGTCGGCAGCACGGACAGCCACTCCTGCACTCCCGAAAGCAAGGGCGCATATATCTGCTCGACAATAGTGTTCTCGCCCGAAAACGAGCGAAAAGCGCTTATCGATTCGATAAAGAATTTCAGAAGCGTTGCCGTTGACACGATAAGCAAGGAGTTCAGGCTCGTCGGCGAGATGAGATATGTCCGCTACGGCTGCTTCCTGCTCAAGAATTATTTCCCCATCCATGACGATGCCTGCTTTGAAGAGGGCAGACTCATGAAACAGGCGATATACGGCACCGAAGACGAAAAGCAGGATGCGATAAACACCCTGACCGTGATGAACGGTAGAATGAGAAAAATGCTCAAAAAGTATTTCGCGTTCTGATTTGAAAAATAAAAAACAACAATCCCCTGAAACCACAACGGATTCCGGGGATTTACTTCATTTTATCTTATTTATTCAGCTCATCGAACATATCCTTGATCATCTTCTTGACCTGCGGGACAACATCGTCAACGGCGACTTTTTCGTTGATGCTCTTCGTGCGGGTCATGACCTCGCAGCAGCCTTCGGCAAGGTTTCTCGGGCTGACAACAACTCTCACCGGGCAGCCGAGCAGATCTGCGTCTGAGAACATAACGCCCGGGCGTACATTTCTGTCGTCATAAATAACTTCGATGCCGTCTTTCTGCATCTCGTCATAGAGCTTGTCCGCGAGCGCTTTCGCCTCTGCATCGTCCGCTCTCAGGCAGCACAGATGTACCTGCCACGGAGCTATCGTTATCGGCCAGATCGGACCGTAATCGTCGTGGCGAACTTCGCAGACGGAGGCGGCGAGTCTGCCGACGCCGATGCCGTAGCAGCCCATTATTGGATACTGCTCGTTGCCCTCCTTGTCGAGATAGGTCATGTGCATCGACTTCGTGTATTTTGTGCCGAGCTGGAAGATATTGCCGACCTCGATGCCGCGCGATATATTTATCGTGTGCTTGCCGCACTGCGGACAGATTCCGCCGTCAACTATCTTTGCAAGGTCGTTATACTCGACCTCGCCCACATCGCGCGGAATGTTGAGACCGACATAGTGGTGGTTCTCTTCGTTTGCGCCGCATGAGAGGTTCGTGGCACCCTTGAGTGAGTTGTCGAACAGAACCGTCATGTTCTCCGGCAGACCGACGGGACCTATGAAGCCCGCGTGAAGTCCGCATTCCTCGGTGATAACCGCAGGGTGAACTGTCTCGCCGAGCAGGTTTGTGAGCTTCGTCTCGTTTATGTCAAGATCGCCGCGGACAAAGATAACAACATATTCGTCCGTCGCGTTCTTCTGATATACAACAGCCTTGCAGGACTTTTCAAGCGGGGAGTGGAGGAACTCGCAGATGTCCTCGATGGTGTGAATATTCGGCGTGTATTTTTTCTTGAGCTCTTCGAGTACATCGTCAGCTTTATTTTCGACAATGCTCTGCGCCGCTTCCATGTTCGCGCGGTAGTCGCACTCGGAGCAGACGGCTATCGAATCCTCGCCGACGGGGGTCAGAAGCATATATTCGTGGGAGATGCTGCCGCCCATCATGCCGGAGTCGGACTTGACTGTTATAACCTCAGGGATGCCTGCGCGCGCAAATATGCGGTTATATGCGTCGTAGCATTCCTGATAGTACTTTTCAAGATCCTCCTGCGATGTGTGGAACGAGTAAGCGTCCTTCATCGTGAATTCACGAACGCGGATAAGTCCGCCACGCGGGCGTCCCTCGTCGCGGAACTTGGTCTGGATCTGATATATCATGAACGGATACTTGGTGTAGCTGTTGGCGTAGTCGCGCACGAGCTGAACCGCCGCTTCCTCGTGAGTCATGCCGAGCACCATGCGCGCATTGTTGCGGTCGGTGAAGCGAAGAAGCTCGCTGCCGACGCTCTCGTATCTGCCCGACTCATCCCAGAGTGAAGCGGGGAGAGCGACCGGGAACAGCACCTCCTGTCCGCCGATCTTGTCCATCTCGTCGCGGATTATATCCTCGATTTTCTTTGTTATGCGGCGCAGGGGCATGAACTGCGAATAGATGCCGTTGGCAACGTTTTTCATATAGCCGCCGCGCAGCATGAGCGCGTGGCTGTCGATAACGCAGTCGGAGGGCTTCTCTTTGAATCTTTCGCCGACAAGCTTGTCAAGTTTCATCTTTCTTTTCATCCTTTCAAAAAAATAAGTCCCGGGCTCAAAAAGCCTGGGACAAACTATAAAGTCTGCGGTACCACCCAAGTTCGGACAAATATTGTCCGCTCTCAAAGCGACGAAAACCGTCTTTTCCGATAACGCCGGAATGCGTCAGCGCATTTGACGCTGCGGCTCCGGGGCGGGTTCGGAGTCTCTGCCGCTGAGACTTGCACCAACCGTCTCATCTCTCTGCCGGCATAAAAACCTACTTTTCCTCTTCATAGCCTTTAACAGTCAATAATTCTACTATGCCGCCGTTTAAAAGTCAATGCCTGCCGCAGTATTTTTTCAAAATTTTACGGTAAAATATATTTTGAATATTGATTTTCGATATGCTCTTATATTATAATTGACTAAAAATATATCTTGTGAAAGGATATTTATATCATGGCTGCACAAAACAAAACAAGACCGTTTGGTATGCGTGATTATTTCGGCTATGCGATGGGCGATTTCGGCTGCAATATGAGCTTTGCGCTGATAACAAACTATCTCATGCTGTTCTATACCCAGTATATCGGACTCAGGCTCAGCGACTGGGCTTGGATAATCGTTGTCGGCAAAGTGTGGGACGCCATAAACGATCCGCTTATAGGCGGAATGGTCGATAATGTCCGCATAGGCAAGGGCAGCAAGTTCATGCCGTGGATAACCATAGGCGGCAGCGCACTGATAATTTTCACCACGCTCTCGTTTATGCCGATAGCCTCTATGAGCTATATCTTCAAGGTCATCTACTGCCTTGCGATTTATTGCGTCTGGTCGGTCGCTTATACAATGGCAAACGTGCCTTACGGCGCGCTCCATTCGTGCATTACCAATGACCCCTCGAAGCGCACGAATCTCTCTACCTTCAGATCGATAGGCGCGGGTCTCGCGCAGGTGCTCTCCATGCTCCTGCCTCTTATCGTCTATGATAAGGACAACAACCTCATCGGCTCGAGAATGGTTTATGTTGCGCTCGTCTGTTCGGCAATAGGCTTCATCGGATTCATGCTCGTGCGCCTGCTCGTGACCGAGCGTGTCGTTGTCGAAGCACACGACAAGACGGAGAAGATGAGCTATCTCAAGGCGGTCAAGGGCTTCTTCACAAACCGTCCGCTACTCGCAATAACCGCTGTTTCGTTCGTCCAGGTCATCTGCTTCATGTCAATGACCTCGGTCAACAGCATTATATTCCAGTCCTATTTCCATAACACTCAGATATTGGCGGCTGTCAATATCGTTTCCTATCTGCCCCTTGTTGTTATCATGCCTTTCATCGGCAGAATAACAAGAAAAATAGGCAAGAAGAAGCTGGTCGTCATATCTTCATCGATAAGCGTTGTCGCGGGTATAATTTCGTGCCTGCTTCCCATGGCGCCCGAAGCGAAGAGCTCGCTGTTCCTCTATATAGGCGCACTGATGCTTCTCTATACGAGCAACGCAGTGTTCACAATTATCCTTTGGGCTATGGTCGTTGACTGCATAGACTATCAGTATGAAAAGACCGGAAGCCGCGATGAGGGTTCGCTCTATGCGCTGTTCTCGTTCTTCCGCAAGCTCGCTCAGGGTCTCGGCTCAGCGTTCTCCGCAGTTATGCTCGCAGCCTGCGGATATGTTGAAACCCTCGGCGCAGATCAGACTGCACAGACGGCTTTGAACATCAAAAATATGTATCTCATAGTCATGACCGTCGGCGTTGCGCTGACCGTTATTATCACGCAGTTTGTCTATAATATAGATAAAGACAGGGGTTCGGCGGATCCCATAGACATCGAACCCGACCCTGCGCCGGAAAATTTTGAATAAATAGAGCCTTCGCTATTGATTTTCAATTCCGCTTTTGATATCATTTATAATTATGAGTCATAAGCAAAGGAGACATATAAATGGAAAGGCTTGAAATTTCAAAGCTGTTCAGCTCATATGAGGAGCTCGGCGGCAAGGAGATAACAGTCTGCGGATGGATCAAGACCCTCCGTGACTCAAAGGCGATAGGCTTTATGGAGATAAACGACGGCAGCTGCTTCAAGAGCCTGCAGGTCGTTTTCGAGAGCGCAAAGGTCGAAAACTATAAGGATATAGTCAAGCTGAACGTCGGCGCGGCTGTCAGAGTTACGGGTACTTTTATCCTGACTCCCCAGGCGAATCAGCCGTTCGAGCTCAACGCTTCTTCAGTTGAGGTCGAGGGTCAATCGACTCCCGATTATCCGCTTCAAAAAAAGCGCCACACGCTCGAATATATGAGAACGATAGCGCATCTGCGCCCGAGAGCGAATATTTATTCCGCGGCTTTCCGCGTTCGCTCGACCGCCGCTTATGCTATCCACAAGTTCTTCAATGAGCGCGGATTTATCTATGCCCACACTCCGCTCATTTCGTGCAGCGACTGTGAGGGCGCAGGCGAGATGTTCAAGGTAACGACTCTTGATATCGCAAACCCGCCAAAGAACGAGGACGGCACAGTTGATTTCAAGCAGGATTTCTTCGAGAAGCCCGCTTATCTTACCGTTTCCGGTCAGCTTGAGGGCGAGGCTATGGCTCTTGCTTTCGGCAAGATATATACTTTCGGTCCTACTTTCAGAGCCGAGAAGTCCTACACTCAGCGCCACGCTGCGGAGTTCTGGATGATCGAGCCCGAGATTGCTTTTGCCGATCTTGAGGACGATATGGAGCTCGCAGAGGCGATGATAAAGTATGTCATCTCCTATGTTATGGAGAGCTGCAAGTCTGAGCTTGAGTTCCTCAACAAGTTCGTTGATAAGGGGCTACTCGAGAGACTCCATTCCGTTGTCAGCTCCGATTTTGCGCGCGTCACTTATACCGACGCTGTCAAGGAGCTTGAGAAGTACAACGACGAGTTCGACTACAAAGTCTATTGGGGCTGTGACCTCCAGACAGAGCACGAGCGCTGCCTGACCGAGCGTATCTTCAAGCGCCCCGTTTTCGTTACAGATTATCCCAAGGAGATCAAGGCTTTCTATATGCGCCTGAACGACGACGGCAAGACCGTTGCGGCGGTCGACCTGCTTGTTATGGGCATCGGCGAGATAATCGGCGGCAGCCAGCGTGAAGAGAGACTGGATGTGCTCACCGAGCGTATCGAAGAACTCGGACTCGACCCCAAGGATTATTGGTGGTATCTCGACCTTCGCCGCTACGGCGGAGTCAAGCACAGCGGCTTCGGTCTCGGCTTCGAGAGACTGGTCATGTACCTCACGGGTATCTCGAACATCCGTGACGTGCTCCCGTTCCCGAGAACTACCGGTTCTGCGGATTTCTAAAAAAATACAGAAGCACCTGTATCGTAATTGGTACAGGTGCTTTTTGCAGGAAAAATCTCCCTTGCCGAAGCAGGGGAGATAATTTTTGTCTTTATTCTATTGTCTCTATCTTTATCAGATTGGTGTTGCCGGATTTTCCGTTTATCGCGCCGCCGGTCATTATGATATTGTCGCCGGGCTTGAGGTTGAGCGCGTCCTTTGCAACTTTCTGCGCGTGATAGAACAGAACATCGGTCGAGTCGAACTTCTCGCTGAGTACGGGCATAACACCCCAGGAGAGCGCGAGCTTATACCAAACGGCTCTGTTCGTCGCCATTCCGATTATATCCGTAGGTGCTCTGAAGCGCGACACCATGCGTACCGTCATGCCGGATATAGATGCAACAACTATCGCTTTTGCGTTTATGTCGATAGCCATTCCGCAAGTCGCGTGTGATATTGCGTCGACGCGGTTCTTTATCTTGAAATCATTGTTGCGGAAACGCTTGGCATAATGGATGTGCTTCTCCGTTTCTTCGACTATCTCTGCCATCGTGCGGACTGTCTCGACAGGATATTTGCCCGCAGCTGATTCGCCGGAGAGCATGACCGCACTCGTGCCGTCGTAGACAGCGTTCGCAACGTCGGAAATTTCCGCTCTTGTCGGGCGGGGATTGGTTATCATTGATTCGAGCATCTCGGTAGCCGTGATAACACGCTTGCCGAGCAGGCGGCACTTTGTGATTATATATTTCTGCAGCGCGGGAAGCTCAGTGAAGGGGACTTCAACGCCGAGGTCGCCGCGACCTATCATTATTCCGTCGCACTCTTCGCATATCTCCTCGATGTTGTCTATTCCCGTGCGGTTCTCGATTTTTGCGATTATGTCTATGCCGTCGCCGCCGTTTGCGTGGAGAAACTCCTTGAGGTCTATGAGATCCTGCCTGCATGAAACAAACGATGCCGCGATGTAGTCGACATTGTTCTGAATGCCGAACAGCAGATCGTCCTTATCCTGCTCGCTGAGATAAACCTGATTGAGCACCTTGTTCGGGAAACTCATGCTCTTTCTGTTTGAAAGCTCGCCGCCGGCTATTACTTTGCACTTTACATCGGTATCGGTCTTTCCGATTACCTCAAAAATCACAAGTCCGTTGTTGACGAGTATGCGGTCGCCGATTGAAATATCGTCGACAAGTCCCGCATAGGTCACGCTGACGCGGTTCTGATCGCCGACTATGTCTTCTGTGGTGAACGAGAACTCGTCGCCGTCGTTGAGCATTATCTTGCCGTTTTCAAAAGTTTTGATTCTGTATTCCGGTCCCTTCGTGTCGAGCATTATTGCTATCGGGAGATCGAGCTCCTCGCGGACTTTTTTTACCATATTGAGCTTTTCGAGCTGCTCCGGATGTGTGCCGTGGGAGAAGTTGAGCCTCGCAACATTGAGACCCGCTTTGCACATTTTGGTGAATACTTTCGGGTCGCTGCTGGCGGGCCCTATCGTGCATACTATCTTCGTCTTTCTCATGGATATCCCTTCATTCCATTTTATATTAATCAAATCCATTATATTATATTTCATCTCCGGGTTCAATACAGTAGAGTAAAAAAACAGGTAAAATTTGCTGATTTACATATTATATTGATTCCACGCAAACCCAGGTTTATTCGATAAGCGGGGAGTGCAAAAATAAAAAGTTCAGGATTTTTGAAAAAAGACTTGATTTTTGCGGCGCGGTCATATATAATAGACGAGCATTTGATTGCAGATACGGAGAGTTGTCCGAGCTGGTCGAAGGAGCACGATTGGAAATCGTGTAAACGTCAAAAGCGTTTCGAGGGTTCGAATCCCTTGCTCTCCGCCAAAGCCGAAACCCTTGATACATAAGGGCTTTCGGCTTCTATTTTTTATCAAAGGAAAACAGAAAAAGATTAGAACAAAAATCGTATAAACTGCAAAAAACAAAAATCGTGTAAAGTTATAACATAAACAATCGTGCAAACTCCTAAAAGAAACTATCACAATTTTTCCTCATTAGTGAAAAAACAAATGGAGAGAATAAAATGGCAAAAAATTTTTTTGAAAAAACTGTGCGTTTCAACATACAAAGAAAATTCGCCTTTGCAGATAGTCTTTTGACATATAAAATTTATATCAACGGTCAGTGTGTAGGTGCGTTAAAAAACGGCAGGACAATTTCAGCAGAAGTTCCGAGGGCTGAGATATATTATATAGACGGCGGATCTTTTGAACAAAATGCAGTTATTCGCGACGAAAACAAAGAAGAATATAATCTTGTGTTAAGGGCTCGAGGCGGTTGGAGAACAGAAGCGCATTGCGAATTTTATATTTGCAAAGATGCCCAAATGCAGCAATTGCAGTTATTTCATTTTGACAAGCTTTTTGACGCGATTTTTAATGAAAATATTGAACGGTTGCCCCACAATGAACAGACATTGGCGCTTTGTCTCGAATTTTGGAACGACATTGTTGATGATGTTCAGGAGCTTCTTGCATCTGAACGAGTATATAAGATAATCGATTCCCTGCGCGAAATCGG
Organism: bacterium; assembly: GCA_963592475.1. Classification (GTDB taxonomy): domain Bacteria; phylum Bacillota; class Clostridia; order Oscillospirales; family Acutalibacteraceae; genus CAG-177. The sequence goes on along the minus strand of CAVAWW010000002.1, from coordinate 21,819 downwards.
CGCCGATAAGATTGCGGATGTTATTTCTGATATCATTGAAAAGTATTTTTCGGGAGTTCAACTCCCTCTAAACGATGAGCAGCTTGAGCAGATGTATGAAAGCGTTAATAAAGCGAATAAAAACATATGGGAAAATAAATCCGCACCGGACGAGTTTCACGGTGCATTGGTAAGATATATTGTAGATAATTTTAATGACCGGAAATACATATATTGATGAATAAATCATCATTTTTTAAATTTTTTGCCGTTTTTGCCTTTTAACTCATTGAAACCGCTTCATCGGTATGCTATACTGAACCCCGGAAATTCAGTTGGGGGGATAATTATGAAAATTAATTGGTACAAGATAGCGTCTGCCGCTCAGCTTTTGATAGGTGTTGCGGCGATAGTGGCTTTCTTTGTTCTGGCTTTCAACGGCGATGATATCAGACCGTGGGTGATAACCGTGACTCTGGCGGTTGTGCTCGTCGTGTCCGGAACAACGGGCGTAACAAAAGGCAGTCCTTACGATGACAAATAAAATCGCAAGGTGATTTTCAACTGAACAGAAGCTCCGCCGCAGATCGTGCAAATTTGCGGCGGAGTTTAAATATATGTAGACATCGGGAAAAACAGCAGTTATAATAAAAGGGGATAAAAAAGCAACAGAAAAGAGGTCCTTTATGAAAGTAACTTTTATGGGTGCCGGAAGCACCGTGTTTGCAAAGAATGTCCTTGGCGATATTATGCTCACTCCCGCTCTGCGCGAGTGCGATATCGCGCTGTATGACATCGACCCCGAGAGACTCGAGGAATCCTATCTCATGGTCACGGCGCTCAATAGGAATATAAACGAGAACCGCGCGTCGGTCAGCAAATATCTTGGCGTTGAGGAACGCAAGGACGCACTTCGCGGGGCTGATTTTGTTATAAACGCCATTCAGGTCGGTCTCTACGATCCGTGCACGATAATCGACTTCGAAGTGCCGAAAAAATACGGACTTCGCCAGACTATCGCGGATTCGAACGGCATCGGAGGAATTTTCAGAGCCCTGCGCACTATTCCGGTTCTCAAGGATTTCACCGACGATATGAAAGAAGTCTGCCCGAACGCATATTTCCTCAACTATACCAATCCCATGGCTCAGCTTGCCGGCTGGCTCGGCAGATATTCCGGCGTGAAGTCGGTCGGACTCTGCCACTCCGTGCAAACCTGCTCAAGAGGACTTCTCGATAAGCTCGATATCAAATACAGCGAGCCGATCCGCGAGCGCATCGCAGGAATAAATCATATGGGCTGGCTGCTTGAAATAGAGGATGCGGATGGCACGGATCTCTATCCCGAGATAAGAAAAAGAGCTGCAGAAGTGCTCGAAAGCGGCGTTACAGACCATAACGACCTCGTGAGATTCGAATACATAAGGCGCTTCGGCTATTACTGCACCGAGTCGAGCGAGCACAACGCCGAATATAACAATTTCTTTATCAAGGCAAAGTATCCCGAGCTTATCGAGAGATATAATATCCCGCTCGATGAATATCCGAGGCGCTGCGTCGAGCAGATAAAGAACTGGAAGAACGAGAAGGATAATTATATCCACGACAAGGTCTCGCATGAGCGCACAAAGGAATATGCCTCTTATATTATGGAAGCGATTGTCACCGATGTTCCGTATAAGATAGGCGGCAATGTCATAAACAGGGGACTCATTCCCAATCTTCCGGACGATGCCTGCGTCGAGGTCGCGTGCCTCGTGAACAAATGCGGAATCCAGCCCTGCCGTCAGGAGCCGCTGCCGCTTCAGCTCGCCGCAATGAACAATCTGATGATAAATGTTCAGCTCCTCACTATCGAGGCGGCTGTGACTCAGAAGAAAGATTATATCTATCAGGCGGCTATGCTCGATCCGCACACCTCGTCCGAGCTGTCAATAGATGAAATCGTTCACCTGTGCGATGATCTCATCGAGGCTCACGGCGATTATCTGCCGAAATATTTCTGATAAAATCAGCACCTCCCGCGCGGCTTACAAAAGTCTGCGGGAGGTGTTTTCAGTTTATAATGCATATCGCGATGTTGAGATACGCCGCGAATGTCACCCATAAAAGATACGGGATAATCAGATAGCCTGCGGTTTTGGATATCCTGTAAAAATACAGAAGCGTCAAAAGAATGAGTACCCAGAGAATAACAATAAGAACCGCCGCAGCGGTGCAGAGCCCGAAAGTGAAGAACAGTATTGGCCAAAGAAAATTGAGCCCGAGCTGGACGAGATAAAGTCCGAGTGCTTTTTTCTTGCTTATCTCCGGCGTATCCGAGCTGTAGACTATATACGATGCCGTGCCCATGAGAATATATAATATGCCCCAGACAATTGGAAACAGCCATCCGGGCGGGGAGAGCGGCGGCTGATTCAATGCGGAAAATTTGTCCATGCTGCCCGCTGAAAACAGCGCTGCAAGACCGCCGACCGCGAGCGGAATCGCTAAGAATATCAATGGTTTTAGCCGCGATGACTTCATAATATCACCTCGGTGTTATCCTATGAATTTATGTATATATTTATGCAAAAACGGAGCCGCTGCAATATAGCGGCTCCGTCAGTGTTTATTTTATCTTTGCTGTTATAGCGTCGATTATCTCTTCGTTGCTGTATGTCGGATTCAGCGCGGGTGAAATATCTGCTTCGCCGAGCATACCTACGCATTCAACGGACAACGCAAACGGTAAAGAAACATCGCCTGTTTCTTTTGCCGACTGCACGGCGGCAAAATCAAAGCTGCCTTTGGGAGTCTTGCCGCCAAATGAGATAACAGCCCTGATTTTTGAAAAATCAATCGCATCCGAATCAACTGCGCCGAGAGAAACAGTCTTTTCACGGTTTGCACCGATATAAAAATCCGTGCCGAAAATTTTTTCAAATCTGGCGCAGTCCGCTGCACTGATATCCCGATCAATATTGCCCACGTCAACAAGAGCGCAGCCGAGCTTTTTGCTGAGCTTTGCGGCTTTTTCAAGTTCGTTGTCTGTCATATTTTCACATACCGTGACGGCAATCTCGGCGGGGGAGAAGCGAGTTATTATATCAGCCGTTATCTCTGCGGCGCGTTCAAGAGAAACGGTCTCTCCGCTCGATTTGCAGACCTTCAGCCTGTTTGCGTTGGCGAGCTTGCTCAAGCCGAACTTGCCGTATGTGCAGATGATATTTCCGTTTGCCGGCTCGCACCGTGTTATCGAACTGCCGCTCGAAAAAACATTTATCGCGCATTTTGCGGCGCAGCCGGTGCAGTGCGTCGCGGTGCAATTTTCGCGGAGCGGAACATTCTTTTTGAACGGAACTTTTTCAACAAGTGCGCCCGTCGGGCAGAGAGATACGCACTGTCCGCATGAGATGCACTGAGAATCTCCAAGCGATTTATAGAATTCCGGCGATACAACAGTTGTGAAGCCTCTGCCGGCAAGACCGATCGCGCCGACTCCCATGATCTGCGAGCACACACGCACGCAAAGTCCGCAGAGAATGCATTTGCCCGAGTCGCGCAAAATATATTTGTGTCCTGCGTCTTTCTTTGCAGGCGATTTCTGACCCGCAAAGCGCTCAAAATCTGCGCTGTATTTATTCGCATAGTTTATGAGCTTGCATCTGTAATAGTCGAGACAGCCGCATTCAAGGCATCGCGAAGCCTCGCGACGCGCCTGCTCGTCAGTGAGTCCGAGTGCAACTTCGTCAAAGCTGTGCTTACGTTCTTCTGCGGGGAGTACACGCATCTTTTCGCGCGCGATATGTTCTCTGTCCGCAAGGTCGCTCTTGTTTATTTCGCGCTCGACAAGTACCGGCTTTTTGTAGCCGATAATATTGCCGCGAAGATAGCTGTCAACGACCGAGGCGCTCTTCTGCGCTTCACCTATAGCGGATATGGCTATGTCTGCGCCCTTGTTTGTGGCGTCGCCGATTGCAAAAATGCCGTTTATATTCGTTCTGAATGTGCTCTCGTCTGCGCTTATCGTGCCGCGAGAGGTCTTGTCAAGCTCTTCAAATCCGCCGAGCTCTGGTTTCTGACCGATAGCCATTATTACGCTGTCAACTTCGAGCGTCTCGAATTTTCCCTCTATCGCAACGGGCTTTCTTCTGCCGCTCGCGTCGGGTTCGCCGAGCTCCATTATCTGAAGCTTTATTCCGCAGACCCTGCCGTCCTGCGTCAATATTTTATCGGGATTTGTGAGAAACCTGAAATCTACGCCCTCTTCCTGTGCCTCATCGATTTCGAGTGCATCTGCGGGCATCTCATCGCGGGTGCGGCGGTAGATGATATAAACTTTCTCCGCGCCGAGGCGGATTGCTGTGCGGCAGGCATCCATCGCCGTGTTGCCTCCGCCGCATACGGCTACGCGCTTTCCGATATCAACGGGTGAGCCGAGTATCACCGAACGCAGGAAATCTATTCCGCCGAATACTCCTTCGGCATCCTCGCCGTCAACCCGCATTTTTGTGCTCGACCATGCGCCGGGTGCGGCGATTACTGCGTCGTATTCTTTGTTTAGCACATCAAGAGAAATATCTCTGCCGATTTTTATATCATTCCTGAATTCGACGCCGAGTTTTTCAACGAGCGCCAATTCCTTGTCGAGCACTTCTTTCGGCAGTCGGTATTGCGGTATGCCGTAGCGGAGCATGCCGCCCATCTTCGGCATCATGTCGAAAACAGTGACGCTGTGTCCTTTTATCGCAAGATAATATGCCGCTGATATTCCGCCCGGACCGCCGCCTATAATCGCGACCTTTTTGCCCGTTGATTCGGCAACTTCAGGCATGAATATATTTCCGCTTTCAAGGTCGCGGTCTGCCGCATAAGCCTTGAGCGCGGCTATAGATATAGGCTCTTCGACGAGTCCGCGTCTGCACTTTTTTTCGCACGGATGCGGACATACTCTGCCTATTGATGCGGGCAGGGGAATCCTGCCTTTTATTACCGACAGAGCCTGTGTGTTTTCGCTGTTTGCGATAAGCCCGACATAGCCTTGGCAGTCGGTGCCCGCAGGGCAGGCGAGAGAACATGGAGCTTTGCAGTCTCCGGTGTGATCCGAAAGCAGCATTTCGAGCGAAAATCTTCTTGCCCTGTTTATTCTGTCAGATTCTGTTATGATTTCCATTCCGTCGGCGGCTTCAATAGCACAGGAACGCATCAGCTTCGGACTGCCCTTGCATTCTACGACGCACATTCCGCATGCGCCGTATGGCTTGACCCGCTCGTCATGGCAGAGAGTCGGGATATCCGCGCCCGCCTTCCTTGCGGCTTCGAGCAGCGTCGAACCTTTCTCGATTTTTACGCTTTTCCCGTCAACGGTCAATGTAATATACTCTTTCATCGTCACACCTCCTTATTTTATAAATATCGCGTCAAAACGACACGCCGCCTTGCAGCTGCCGCATTTTATGCACTTGCCGCTGTCTATTTTATGCGGCTTTTTTACTCCTCCGGATATCGCGCCGACCGGGCATTTCTTGCTGCACAGCGTGCATCCGCGGCATTTGTCAGAGTCTATGTGATAGCTTATAAGCTCCGGACATTCTCCGGCGGGACAGCGGTGTTCTTTTATATGAGCCTCGTATTCGTCGCGGAAATATCTGAGCGTGGTAAGAACGGGATTTGGCGCCGTCTGACCGAGTCCGCAGAGCGAGCCGTCCTTTATCTGAGCGCACAGCTCTTCGAGCAGTTCGATATCTCCGTCTCTGCCGCTGCCTTGGCATATCCGCTCAAGAGTTTCTCTCAGGCGCATAGTGCCGATGCGGCAGGGGACGCATTTCCCGCACGACTCGTTTGTTGTGAAATCGAGAAAGAATTTTGCCATGCGCACCATGCAGGTGCTCTCGTCCATAACGACCATTCCGCCCGAGCCCATTATCGCGCCCGTTGCCGAAAGAGCCTTGTAGTCTATAACCGTGTCGGCAAGCCGCGCGGGGATGCATCCGCCGGACGGACCGCCGAGCTGAACGCCCTTGAACTCTTTGCCGCCGCGTATTCCGCCGCCGATATCGAAAATAACATCTCTGAGCGTTTTGCCCATCGGTATTTCAACGAGTCCGCCGCGCTTAATTTTCCCTGTCAGTGCAAAAACTTTCGTACCTTTGCTGGTTTCAGTGCCGATGGCGGCGAACGCCTCTCCGCCGTTGTTGATTATCCATGTTACATTCGCAAATGTCTCAACATTGTTTATGTTCGACGGCTTGCTCATATATCCCGACTGCGCAGGGAACGGTGGCTTGAGGCGCGGCATACCGCGCTGACCCTCGAGGGATTCAATGAGAGCCGTCTCTTCGCCGCAGACGAATGCGCCCGCACCCGCCTTGATTCTGAATTTGCATGAGAAGTCGGAAGAAAGAATATTTTCGCCTATATAGCCTTTTTCCACAGCCTGTTCAATGGCGTTGCGAAGCCTTTTTATAGCCAGAGGATATTCGGCGCGGACATAGACTATTGCTTCTTTTGCGCCTATCGCATACGCCGCAATGAGCATACCTTCTATCAGAGCGTGCGGGTCGCTCTCAATAACAGCTCTGTCCATAAATGCACCAGGATCGCCTTCGTCGGCGTTGCATATCAGATATTTTTCGTCTCCTGTGCTCTGCCTTGCGGCGTTCCACTTGAACCAGGTCGGGAAGCCCGCGCCTCCGCGTCCGGCGAGCCCGGAAATTCTTATCTCTTCAATGACCTGCTCGGGTGTCATTGTTTTCAGAACTTTTGAAAGCGCCGTGTATCCGCCGTGCTTTTCATAATCCTCAATGCTCTCCGGCTCGGTTATTCCGCACCCGCGCAGAGCTATTCTAGTCTGCTTTTCGAGAAAGCTTCTGTCATCGTTGGATATGACGAGAGAGTTTATCTGCGACATGTCGCCGCTTTCTGTGAAGCTTATGATTTTATCCACATCATTGGGGCTTACTTTAACGAGCCTTGCTGTGAGCGCATCGCCGTTATAGATATCAACAATAGGCTCAAGAAAGCACATTCCGATGCATCCGACTGAGTGAACCGTATAATTTCCGCTGTTCTTCTCGTCGAGCAGTTTATGTATCTTTCCGGCTCCCGCCGATATACCGCAGCTGCCTTCTCCGATTTTAATTTTATACATCGGCGTTTGCCTCCTTTACCTTTTCAGCGATTATTTCTTTGACCCTCTGCGGAGTCAGACTGCCGTAGGTCTCGGAATTTATCATCATAACAGGGGAGAGCGAGCAGCAACCGAGGCAGGCGACGGTTTTCAGCGTGAAAAGCCCGTCGGGCGTTGTCTCTCCGTTATGTATGCCGAGCGTTTCAAACACGGCCTTTTCTATCATCTCGGATCCGTTGACATGGCACGCCGTACCCTGACAGAGCATTATAAAATACCTGCCGACCGGCGTGAACCGAAACTGCGCGTAGAATGTCGCAACGCCGAAAACGGTCGCCGGAGCAATGCTCATTTCTATTGCCGCTTGGCACAGCGCGTCTTCAGGCAGATAGCCGTAAATATCCTGAATCTCCTGCAAAACGGTTATAAGCGAGCCTGAGGTGTTCTTATATTTATTTATGACAGGCTCGATGAGACTTAAATCGCTTGCCTTTGCCGGATTTTTCATATCTTCTCCTCCGTTGACATAGGTTTATTCAATTATACGCTATGAACATAAGCTTTTCAATATCGTGCGGGCACTTATCTGTATGTAAAATAAGGCGACATTTTTTTGTATATTATGCGCGTTGAAAAAGCGTATGGCTTGTTGTACTATTATATTAAGCACTTCATGAGCCGATGGAAAAATCGTGGCAAATAATCCACAGTTTGCCTGAATTTGTCGGTTGAACAGTGTGACAAAATGTGATAAAATGTAGACATAACATACGCGCCAATCGGGCGCGTGCGGCAGAGCCGCAAAAGGGAGATTTGAGTGGTGGAAAAGCTGGTTTCAATCATAATGCCGGCGTATAACTGCGCGGACTATATCGCAGAGAGTATAAGATCCGTGCAGAATCAGTCTTACCGTAACTGGGAACTCATCGTTGCCGATGACAATTCCACGGACAGTACAGTTGATGCGGTGCGCAGTATGGCAGCAGACGACAACAGAATACACCTGCTTGAAACCGATATTAATCTCGGTCCCGCAGCGGCGCGCAACAGGGCGATAAATGCGGCGCGCGGCGATTATATCGCATTTCTTGACAGCGACGATATCTGGTTTCCGGACAAGCTGAGCCGGCAGATAAGCTTTATGGAGCAAACAGGATACGATTTCACATATACTGCGTATGAAAAAATAAACGAACGTAGCGAGAAAATGGGGATTGTTGTTTCTGCACCGAAGAGTGTGAATTATTCTTCGATGCTTTATCGCGGTGACCCTATAGGCAATCTGACTGTGGTCTATGACGCAGAAAAGCTCGGAAAATTCTATGTCCCCGATATAAAAAAACGCAATGATTTTGCACTTTGGCTGAAAATGATGCACGACTGTAAGCGTGCATACGGACTCAATGAAGTTCTCGCAAGCTATCGTGTCCGCGCCGGTTCCATTTCATCCACACGCAAGAGCGAGCTGCTAAAATATTATTGGGAGCTTTATCGCGATATTGAAAGGCTCTCAAATATAAAATCCTCCGCCGCAATAGCGTCTCTGGTGTTTTTTAAATCCATAAGACAGACCGATGAAAGAATTCAGAAAGTCAGAAATAATTTTAAAATCAGACAGAACAGAGAGAAAAAGATGGACGATTTCGAAGAGCAGGTCAAAAAAGCAATGGATATTGCAACTGCAATGAAGCTTGCGAAGAACAAAGTTGATATAACAATAGAACGAACCGAGGAAAGCAAGGTCGAAACAGTTATCCGTATCGATGAAGATGTTGATGATTTCGATATCGACGATACCGAGGATTGGACTCTCGAACAGCTCCGCGACAAATATGGCGAGATGGAAGATGAGTTCGATGAATTGGAAAACGACGAGCCGGATGATGAAGATGAAGATACTCACGAATCGTGGGAAGAAAGATGCGGCAGTATTCGTGATATAATGGACGAGTTTGAAGACAAAATCGACGATATGGAGTACGCCGAAAAATAAGTTTAAAGGAGCGAGGCTTTGAGCCCCGCTCCTTTTTAATACGCGAAAGAGCCGGGTCTGCAGGCTGTCAACCACACCCGCAGAGCTCCGACTCCGTCAAAGGCAGCAAATGCTGAAATGCGCTGTTGAAAAGACAATAAACAATAGCTTCTTCACTTAAAAGCGCCCGAAATAATATCAGCTCCGGCTGCCAGTATCATTATGTGTATCCTGCGGCTTAAAATACATAAAAGCCGCAGAAAATTTTTTCTTATTTGCCCGATACCGTGACTCCGTCGAATTCAGCCCATGGCATGAAAGAAAGTCCGTCCGTGGTCTGCTCTTTGGATATCGCGACGATGTTGTTGAGCATGTCGATAATGTTACCGCTTATCATCGTCTCGCTGACTGCACTGCTGACTTTTCCGTCTTCGATAAGAAAACTGTTCTTCGCGACGCCGGAAAAATCTCCGTTTGACGACGGCTGGCCGCCGGAGAAGCGGTTGACTATCAGACCTCTGTCTATTCCGGATATCATCTCTTCGAGCGTCTTGTCGCCGGGGAGAACTTCGAGGTTATTGCCGCCGTTGAGCGCGCGCGGGAACCCGGTCTTGTTCGCTCCGTACTGCGAAAGAATGAAAGTCTTGAGAACACCGTCAACAATGATGTCCATGTTCTCGGCAGGGTAGCCGTCTGAGGTAAAGCGCTGACCGACAACCGTTCTGCCGTCGAGCGGAACGCTTCTGAGATTCAGCTTTTCGCTCGCGACTTTTGTGTTCAGAGCGTCTTTCCAAGGAGATGTGCCGTCAATAAGCACGCCGGATGATGCGAAATTTTCGAGCGCCGTCTGCAAAAGCTCGTTGAAGCAGTCGGGGGAATAAATTACCTTGCCGACGAATTTTTCGCTCGGCGAAACTGTGTTGAGCTGCTTTTCGCTCTCTTCGAGAAGCTGTCTCTGCATACCCGCATCCATAAACGGCTTGTCAAGATTGTCAAGTGCGCAGAAATATCCGTTGAACGACGAAGCTTTTTCGCCCTCGTGCGCGGAGAACATTGTGTTGAACGAGTATTCGCCGTGCTCATATCTGAGACTTGTTCCGTTGGTGTTCATATAGAGCTTTTCGCTGTGCTCATAGTCGGATATGAGCTGCTCGAGTATGATTTTCGAATATTCCGCCGCTGTCTGGCTCATAAATTCTTCTATCCTGTCAAACAGCTTGTCAAGCTCCGGCTCGAAAACTCCGGTCTTGTATTCCGCTTTCGCTGTGAAGGGCGCTATCTGCTCGGCTTCGTCGGGAACGGAAGATTCCGCCGCGGCGATGCACTGAGCCGCAGCTTCATCAATCGCTTCTTTTGTAGCCTGATTTATGCTTGTGACGCCCTTCTTGCCGTCTTTTATTGCTTTCATCGAGATACTCGTGTTGAATGTGGAGCGCATCAGGCTGAATTTTCCGCCGTCAACGTTCAGCTCGTCTTTTTTGCTTCTGCCGACGATGCACTGAGCCGCATCCGCGCCGCAATTTTTTAGCGCCTTGAGTGTGTATTCCGCTATCTCATATATATCAGTCATTTTTATCGCTCCTTTCTCAGCGTCCGCCGATATTTACTTTGCATTTGACGGCAGGGCCGCCCATTCCGACGGGCATCGGCTGTTTCTTGCCGCACATGCCCGAGCAGGTCCACACCATGTCGTCTGAGAGCATATCGACAGTCTTGAGCATGTCAAACGCTATGCCGGATATCGTCGTGTCTCTTATCGCTCTGCCGAGCTTGCCGTGCTTTATCTCATAACCCATGCAGACACCGAACATGAATTCTCCGGTCGTGTCCGCCTGACCGTTGTTTGTTTCAGTGAGAAAATATCCGTCATCTATCGAAGCTATCATATCTTCGAGCTTGTCTTTGCCGGGGAGAATTGCGGTGTTTCTCATTCTGATAAGCGGCTCGTCCGAGAATGCGTAAGCCCTCGCGTTGCCCTGCGGTTTGACTCCGAAATGTTCCGCGCTCTCGCGGCTGTTCATGTATCCTCTGAGAATGCCGTCCTTTATGAGAATTGCATCTTCTGCGGGCGTGCCCTCGTCGTCGACAAGAACGGGCAGGGGAGCCGAGGAGCCGTCCGGCAGGGTGTGAGCGAAGTCGACCATGGTTATAAGCTCGCTTGCGACTTGCTTGTTCATGCAGTGTGCCGCAACAGAACCGCCGAGCACCAAATCAGCTTCAACCGTGTGACCGACCGCCTCGTGCGCGAGTATGCCCGCGAGGTTCGGATGCATCACAACATCTCTGTATCCCGCGTCAGCATATACGCCCTCTGCTTTTTTCATAAGGTTTTCGTAAAGCACATCTATGCCGCCGAAAAGCTCGTCGGGGGAGGAAAATACCTCGGTGAAGAATCCGCGTCCGCCGAATACTTTATAAAGCTCAACATTTGTTCCGTCCTTGGCCTCGGCGGTTAGAAAAACATAGACAAAGCTTCTCGGCACGAGCGAATATGAATCGAATCCGTCGTTGACACAGAGCCTTTTCTCCATCGAATCCGCCCTGATGCTTATCGAGCGGCTGACGAGATTGGGATATTTCTTCGCGATATATTCATCGATCTCTTTTGCAAATTCAATATATACTTTCTGCTCGCAGTCGTTTATGTCGCCGTTCATCGTCTTTATCCCGGCGGGAATCGGTCTTATTATTTTCGCCTCGTGGCTGACTCTTGAACTCAAAAATGCGGCGTTGTCGCTCGCGGCCTTGAGCACGCTTTTAATGCTCTCTTCCGAGTATTCCGCGCTTGAAGCAAAGCCGTAAACTCCGTTTTTATATACTCTGGCGTTGATACCGCTCTTCTCCGTGCGTGCGTTGCCGACGAGATTTCCGCCGAGCATAGACACTCCGCGCGAGGTGTTCTTCTGCGCACGCAGCTCGGTATGGTCGCTGAGCAGCGCCCTGTGCGGCGAAAGAATATCCTTTATCATATGACTTCTCCTTTGCAAAGATTTTTTCTGTCTTCGTCTCTGACTATATAGTATATCACTATTATCAGATTTTTCAACTTCGCGCAAAAAAGAAAAGCAAAAAGACAGGCGTTTCAATTGACTTTGATATCCTTAAATGTTATCATTTTAGCGCGAATTTTATTGTGCGGAGGAAGTGCTTTGGGAAAGTTTGAAAAAGTGCTCATAGCGAGCGATTTTGACGGCACGCTCAAGAATGATGACGGAATAATAACCGATGATGTCCGTTCGGCAATAGCCTATTTTATATCCGAGGGCGGATATTTTACGGTCTGCACCGGCAGGACATACCAGGGCTTTCATCTCTATGACCCGTCTTATATCAACGCGCCCGTTCTGCTGACAAACGGCTCTATGGCGTATGACTATGAAAAGAACGAACCAGTGTTTGTAAACGGCATAGATGCCGAACACGGAATCCCGTTCGTCAGGGCTATAATGGAAAATTTCCCGGATATTTCAATAGAAATGTATCCGTTTGACAGCACCTATGCAATACATCTCGATGACACTTCTCATCGCCATTTTACAAGCCAGGGTATACCCTATAAAGTTGTCAACGATCCGTCCGAGACGGAGTTCCCCTGGGCGAAGGCTATGTTTGACGCGGAGGGAATATCGCAGGAAGTGCAGGCATTTATGCGCGAGAATTTTGATGATCCCGCGTTTTTGCCGACAAACGGCGGATATATAGAAGTTATGAAGAAAGGCTCAGACAAGGGCACTGGTCTGCTTTTCCTCGCCGACGCTCTCGGCGTCCCTCACGACAGAACCTTTGCCGTGGGCGACGGATATAACGACATTGAAATGCTCGTCGCGGCAAAAGCCGGGTTCGTCCCTGAAAACGGCTCGCCGGAGGCACTTGAGCACGCTGACTATATCGTGCGCTCGAATAACGACGGCGCTGTGGCAAATGTGATAGAGATACTCGATAATATTCTCTGAAAAGCTGTTTATTTTTGTCAATCACCTTGAAGTATCATTAATAAAGTATTATAATAACATTCGACAGAAAAGGCGAATGTGTTGTAAAAAATATCCCCACGGAGGAATCGGATATGGAGATAAAACAGACTAATTTCGCAATAATCGGTCTCGGCGGACGCGGTCAGGGCAACCTCGGCGAGCTTATCAGCATCGATGGCGTAAAGGTTGTCGCCGTCTGCGATAAGTATGAGGACAGAGCGCGCCGCGGAGTTGAGATAGTCAAAGAGAAAACGGGCGAGGAGCCCGAGATGTATCTCGACTATAAAGAACTGCTCAAGCGCGACGATATCAAGGCTGTTATGGTTGCAACTACTTGGATAACGCACGCCCGCATAGCGGTAGACTGCATGAGAGCAGGCAAGCATGTTGCCATGGAAGTCGGCGGGGCATCGTCTATCGAGGAATGCTGGCAGCTCGTCAGGGCTTCCGAAGAGACCGGCAAGTTCTGCATGCTTCTTGAAAACTGCTGCTATGACCGCAACGAAATGGCTCTCCTGCGTATGATGCGTGAGGGCATTTTCGGCGAAGTCGTGCATATGCAGGGCGGCTATGAGCATGACCTCAGAGACGAGATAGGTCTCGGACGCGAAAACCGCCACGGCAGAATACATAACTTCAAGAACCGCAACGGTGAGCTTTATCCCACCCATCAGCTCGGCCCCATAGCCAAGGCGCTGCATATCAACCGCGGCAACCGCTTCCTCACTCTTAATTCGATGGCAAGCAAGGCGTGCGGACTCAATACTTGGCTCAAGAACACTCAGGGCGAGGATTATGACCTCGCGGATTACAAATTCAACCAGGGCGATATAGTTACAACTATGATAAAATGCGCCCACGGCGAGACGATAACGCTCGTGCATGACTGCACGCTCCCGCGGCCGTATTCGCGCAATTATAAGATTCACGGCACCCGCGCGGCTTATAACGAGGATGCAAAGGGAATATATATCGACGGCGTGACGAAGCACGAAGAGGGCGACTGGATGCACAGCTGGGAGCCGTTTGAAAAGTATCTTGAAAAATATGAGCATCCGCTTTGGAAAACATATGCTTCCGAGAGCGAGAAGCACGGTCACGGCGGCATGGATTATCTTGTTTTCTCCGCATTTGTCGAGAGTGCGATGTATGACCTCGAGCCTCCGATAGATGTCTATGATGCGGCAACATGGATGGCTATAACCTGCCTTTCGGAGCAGTCGATAGCAATGGGCAGCATGCCCGTGCCCGTGCCTGATTTCACAAACGGCATGTGGATCGACAGAGCTCCGGCAAGACGCAGCAGATATAACGCAGAGGAAATCTGCGAAGAGTTTTTCAGTGATGAGGAGAAAGGTGAATGAGCTTTTACATCGGTGTTGACGGAGGCGGAACAAAAACGGCGTTCTCCCTTTTTGATGAGGACAAAAATGTAGTCAAAACAGTCTACGGATCGGGAAGCAACCACGAGAATCTCGAGGGCGCGTTTGACGAGGCGAGCGCAGTTATCTGGAACGGTATAACCGAACTTGTCGACGAGGCGGGAATATCTCTTGACGATGTTGCTTTTTCGCTGATGGGTCTTGCGGGAATCGACCATCAGTTCCAGCATGATATCATGTGCGAGAAGCTTTCGGAAAAAGGGCTTCGCAACTTCGCTATCTATAACGACGGCTTCATCGTCGTTCAGGCGGGCTCCGAGAGCGGCGCGGCAATAGGCTATAACTGCGGAACGGGTACTTGCTGCAACGCGATTGATTCAAAGGGCAATATGCTCCAGCTCGGAGGACTCAGCGAGTGCACCGGCGATATGGGCAACGGCAACTGGATAGCCCAGACTGCGTTCAGACTCATATATGATGAAGTCTATCTCGGACTCGAACCCACTCTTATCACGAAGATGTACTATGATGCATTCGGCATCACTTCGCGCGAGGAGTTCGTCGGAACCGTTGCAAAGCTTGAGACGGAGGAAGCTCCGCTCTATATCAAGACTCTCATCGGCTCGTTCTTCAAGGCGGTGGCTATGGGCGATGCCCCTGCGCTCGCCAAAACGGACGAGATGGCAAAGCGCGGCGCGCAGTTCATCGCGGCGCTTGCAAAACAGATGGAGTTTGACGGCGACGAGATAGAGGTCGTTCTTTCCGGCTCAATGCACACGAAGCTTCCGAACGATGCTTATATCAAAAAGCTGCACGAGTATGCGCAGCAGATGAGCGGAAGAAAGCTGAAGTTCATAAAGCTCGATAAGGAGCCTGTCACCGGTTGCATAAACTGGATATTCAGGCAGTATAAATAAGGATTTTACAGAAAAGGGAGTAATATATATGAAAGAAATTACAGTAGCAGTCATCGGTTCGGGCAGCACATATTGCCCCGAGCTTGTGGACGGATTCATAAAGGCTCAGTCCTCGCTCAAGCTCAAGAAGATATCCTTTATGGATATCGACGAGAGAAAGAGAACAATCGTCGGCAACCTCTGCCTGAGAATGCTCAAGAAGGCGGGTATAGAGTGCGAGACTCTTCTCACCGATAACCTTGACGAGGCTCTTCAGGGCGCAGACTTTGTTGTCACCCAGATAAGAGTCGGCATGCTTCATGCCCGTTATCTTGATGAGACTATCCCGCTCAAATATGACCTCATCGGTCAGGAGACCACCGGCATCGGCGGCTTCTTCAAGGCTCTGCGTACTATTCCGGTCATGCAGCATATCTGCGACCGCATCGAGGCTATCTGCCCCAACGCATGGCTCATCAACTTCACCAATCCCTCCGGCATCATCACCGAGTTCGTGCTCAACCACACCAATGTCAAGTGCATGGGTCTTTGCAATGTCCCGATCAACATGATTGACGATACAAAAGAGGCTATGGGCGACGACTGCGATATTACATATGTCGGTCTTAACCACCTCAGCTGGATAACCTCCGTCAAGAAGGACGGCAAGGAGCTTATCGACGATATGCTCGCGCAGGGCTTCTCAACAAAAGTTATGGCGAACATAAAGGATGACGGCTTCTCGCTCGATTGCCTCAACGCCGTTCGCGGAATTCCCTCGTCTTATCTCCAGTATTATTATTGCAGAGACGCGAAGCTTCAGCATCAGAAAGAGGATGAGAAGTGCCGCGCCCGCGTCTGCATGGAGATTGAGGAAGAGCTGCTTGAGATGTATTCGGACGAGAATCTTGTCACAAAGCCCGCTCTTCTCGATCAGCGCGGCGGTCACAAGTATTCTCTTGCCGCAGTTTCTCTTATCGATTCTATCGCCAACGATAAGCGCGATGTCCAGATAGTCAACATCAAGAATAACGGCACTGTTGATTTCATGGACGATGACGACGTTCTCGAGATAGCCGCTGTTATCGGCAAGGACGGCGCGGAGCCCGTCGCTATCGACAAGGTCGATAACAGACATATCATCGGTCTTATGCGCGTTGTAAAGGCGTATGAGAAGTACACCGTAGAAGCCGCGACAACCGGCTCCGAGGCAGCAGCTATCAATGCGCTGCTCGTGCATCCGCTCGTCGGCGACTGGGAGAAGGCACACAAGTGCTTCGAGGAGATGAAGTGGGCTCACAAGGCTTATCTTCCCGAGTTCTTCCCCAACGATGTCGTTATCAAGTGCTGAAATTAAATATTTTTATCCCGCCGCTTAATACGGCGGGATTTTTATATGCATGAAAAAGAAACGGATTGAAAAATTTATAAGAAAAATCTATATAATGTATATAATATATATAACATCAATATATTTATATTTGAGATAATATTTGAGATAAAGTGAAAAATTTGAATATTATTCAGCTTTTTTGTCTGTTTTTGAAGTAATATACCAATTGTTACAGTTTTGTTATCGTATGTAACCGTTTTTTCATTATGTTGTAAACAGGAATTAATTGCATTATATTTCCACTTGTGGTAATATATCCTACGGTGGTTTATTACCGAAAAAATCGGAGGAAAATTGTATTGAACAGTCAAAAATTAACCGTGAATCGTGAAACGGTAATAAAAATTACGGCTGTAGTCGCTATTGCTGCGCTTATGTTCAGCCTTATACTTGTGTTTAACGGCATGATAGGATATGCCGCCGATGATTATCTCTATTTCTTCAAGTACACCGGACATGTTGTCAAAGGCACACCAGAACGCCTGACAGGAATAAGGGATATTTTTACGGGCATGGTTACGCATTACAAGATCTGTAACGGCAGAATACCGGCGCATTTTCTCCTGCAGCTGTTTACTCTGTTCGATAAATCGGTCTTCAATGTTGTGAACTCCCTGTTCTTTACATTGCTCGGCCTGCTGATATATTTTCACGCAAACTACAAGCGACCGATAAATATACCGCTGCTGGTCTTTATTTATGCCTTTGAGTGGCTTGGAATGAACAAACCAGCATCGGCCTATATCTGGTACAGCGCAGCGTTCAATTATCTGTGGACAACTGTTTGGATACTGACTTTTCTTATGTTCTACCGCATCCATGATGAGGAGTCCGAAAAGCCGAAGCCTTCAAAAGAAATTATTCTTTCGGTTCTCATGTTTGTCGCCGGCGCTTTTGCGGGTTGGACAAATGAGAATATGGGCGGCGCAACGATGGGAGCTGTTATGCTCTTCTTGATCTACTTTAAGATAAAGAAAATGCCCGTCAGAGCACATCATGTTACCGGACTTCTCGGAGCCATAACCGGATTCGGAATATTGCTTCTTGCTCCCGGCAACAGAGTGCGTATCGATAATACCCACCGCGAGCGAAATATAATGAAGCATTTGCTGTGGTCGGCGGAGCAGATATCTTTTAATATTTGGCGTGCCGTGCTGCTCATGCTTGTAGTTTTGGTAATTGTTCTGATAGTTGTGTGCATCAAAAAGAAAAAGCTCAACTGGCTTCTTCCGTGCATATATCTGCTCACCGGTGCGGCAGCTGCGGGAGTTTTGATAGTTTCGCCCGAAGCGCCTCCTCGCTCTTTCTTCGGCGCAAATATTATGTTCGGATGCGCGGCTTTTGTTCTGGCAGCTCAGCTTTTTGACGGCAAAATGGACGGCATTAAGAAAACCGCTGTTGTGCTTTCGGTTTTGGTAGCTCTTGGCTTCGGCGTTATCTATGTCGGCGAATATTATGCGCTCAAGTCCGACAGCATCGCTTATGAAGAGGCTGAGCAGGCGATATATGAGCAGAAAGCGGCGGGCATAAAGGATGTCAAAATACCGCGCAGTCGACCGCGCAAATCTTATTGGTCGCTGAATTCATATATGATAAATATTACCAACGATAACGCGAACAACAAATGGTTCAATGATTGGACTGCGGTGTACTACGGTGTTGACAGCGTTACCGTGGTGAAGAAGCCGAAAAAATAAGCAAAAATCTCTGTTTAAAGGTTAAGGTAACAACATGGCAGAAAATGTGAAAAGGAAAAAGAAGAAAAGAGCGGCGCTTATAGTTCTCATGGCGCTTGTGCTTGCCGTTCTTGCTGTGGTTTGCGTATATGAGACTGAGCTCAATAAGCTGGATTCAAACGACGGCGTAGACAACAGCTTCTATGATTCTCAGTTTAAGAACAAAAAAGTCATGGTTATAGTTCCTCACGAAGATGACGATCTGCTTATCTCCGGTCAGGTGCTTCCGTCTATGTACAAAAACGGCGCCGATGTCCGTGTCGTGTTCGCAACAAACGGCGATAAAAGAGTTTCTGCATACACCCGTCAGAGTGAAGCCTGCAATGCGCTTGAAAAACTCGGTATACCGAGAGAGAAAGTAATATTTCTCGGATATCCCGACGGAACGCAGCTCTATGTCGGCAAAAAAGCTTATTCTTTCTCTTCCGGATGGGATCATACTTATGCGGGAAAGGGATTTAAAGATTATCACTTCGACCGTTTCGGAACTCACGCCCAATATACAGCCGAAAATATGGTCGACGATATCGAAAGTGTTATTCTCGAATATCGCCCGGATTATATTTTAGCAATAGATTTCGATACCCACACGGATCACCGCGGAGTCAGCATATCGTTTGAAAAGGCGATGGAGCGTATCCTGAAAAAAGAGAGCGGATACACTCCGAAAGTGCTCAAGTGCTTCGGCTATTCGCTTGCGTGGAAATCAAAGCCGGATTTTTATGCTCTTAACATCAAGAGCACCGTGATGCAGGACAGAGAGAAGAATAACGATCCGTCGTATGAGACCGATGTTCCGCAATACAGATGGAGCAGCAGAGTCAGACTGCCGATAGATAAAAAGTCTCTCAGCCATTCGATACTCAGATGTTCCGAATATAAAGCACTCAGCGAGCATCTTTCACAGTATGCTTATTGCTATTCCGAGCGCATAATAAACGGCGATTCGGTCTATTGGAATCGCCGCACGGACAGCCTCACATATAATGCCGATATCAGCGTGTCCTCCGGCGATGCTTCGTTGCTTAACAATTTCAGACTCATCGGTGTGGGGAACAGAACTGCCGGCCCTAATGTAAAACTTGAAAACTGTGTGTCGAGATTCGATAAAAACGATGCACAAAAGACCGTGACTGTGAAATTTGACAGCCCTAAAACGGTTTCATGTGTGTCTCTGTATGACAACTTCGGGCTCAATTCAAATATACTCGGCGGAGTAATCACTTTCAGCGACGGAAGCAAAGTCGAAGTTCCCGCTCTCAATGCCGACGGCAGCGAGACACGCGTTGTGTTTGAACCGAAGCATAATATTACCTCTTTTACATTCAAAGTGACCGAGTATGAGGGCGTGGCGGGACTCGATGAGATAGAAGCTTTTGAAAATGCCGATTATGATATGGGCTTCTCTCTTATAAAGCTCAAGAATGCCGATACGGATGATTATATATATAATTATCTTATCACTCCCGATGAAAAGTCTCTGAATCTCGGCATAAATCTGTCCAATCCGAACGCCGGATACACAATTAAAATAATCGAAGGCGACGGCGTAAAACTCGAGGGAAATACACTCGTGTTTGACGATGATTTTGAAAAATGTACAGTTCGCGCGGAGCTCAACGGCGATCCTTCAACCTATGATCAGATAACAGTCAAGCGCCTCAGCGAAAGGGAGCTCAAATCATACGAATCGTTTGAAAAGGTGAACAAAACCGTCTTCAAAATCGATACACTCCGTCTCAAAATGAAGAACCTTTTTGTCAACGGATATGTTTATGAGAAGCTGAATGATTTTGTTAAATCACTTGAAAAGAAAGCCGGCATAGAGATCAGTGAATAATTGTTGCAAATAATAAAAATTTGTGATACAATTCAGAAGCTATATTTGTGTAATTTCGGAGGGAAAGATGAAATTATCTTTAGTAATTCCCTGCTATAACGAGCAGGACAATGTTGAATTATTTTATAACACCGCAACTGAAGTTTTTAAAGACAAAGGCTTTGATTATGAACTCATATTTGTCAATGACGGTAGCCGCGATCAGACGATGGACAAGCTCCGTCATATCTATGAGATAGCCGATGAAAATGTGAAAGTTGTCGGATTTTCGCGAAACTTCGGCAAAGAGTCGGCTATATATGCCGGGCTCAAAGAGAGCAGGGGAGAAATGGTCTGCCTTATCGATGCCGATATGCAGCAGCGCCCTGAGCTGGTACTTGATATGATGGCGATACTCGACAAGGATCCCAACTATGATACCGTAGCTTGTTATCAGAAGGACAGACGCGAATCAAAAGTTCTCTCGGCGTTCAAAGATTGCTTCTATAAGATAATCAATAAAACTTCTGAGATTGAGTTCAAGAGCGGCGCAAGCGATTTCAGACTTCTCAGACGTCGCGTTGTCGATGCCGTGCTCAGCATGAGTGAATATCACCGTTTCTCCAAGGGCATTTTCTCGTGGGTCGGATTCAACACATATTATATGCCCTATATCGTTGAAGACCGCGCAAACGGCACTTCCAAGTGGAATTTTGCGAAGCTCTTCAAATATGCAATGGACGGCATTATCGCTTTTACTACTACGCCGCTTAAAATTGCAACTTATATCGGCTTGACATCTTCTGCCGCGTCCATAATCTACATGATAGTTGTCATAATCCAGAAGCTGGCGTTTGATATCAAGGTTCCCGGTTACGCCACAACCGTTGTGCTTATACTCCTGCTCGGCGGTCTCCAGCTTTTCTGCACCGGCATGGTCGGCGAGTATCTTGCCAGAACATATATCGAAACGAAACACAGACCGATATATATCGCAAGAGAAGTTCTTGACTACGAGGACAAATAAATCAAAAAACAGGACTGCGGCAGACATTTACCGCAGTCCGATTTTTTTGCAATGCGTATTGTACGAGTTTTTTTGAAAAAACTATTGACAAATCCGCTTCTTTTGATATAATAGATAGCGTTCCGAACGAACTTAATATTTGGGGGTATAGCTCAGCTGGGAGAGCGCTTGAATGGCATTCAAGAGGTCAGCGG
>CAVAWW010000002.1:0-326 GCA_963592475.1 bacterium | reverse complement strand
GTAGAAATTCAAGAAAAAATGATGAATTCGCATGATTTTTGCCAAAGATACTCATCATTGATATTAGAGGGAGCTTTTTAGTGCTAACAAATGCTTTCGTCCATGATTGATCTTACTTTTACGACAATCACAGATTGAGAAAGAAATGGATGGCACGTGGGTATGGCTAACTTGGGAGAGCAAGTCACCAGTAAAGCAACCCGCAATCGCAACGCGGCATCTAAAAAGTTAATATCCCGGAAGTCCAGTAAAATCAAGGGCTTCCGGTTCCATGGGGGTATAGCTCAGCTGGGAGAGCGCTTGAATGGCATTCAAGAGGTCAGCGG
>CAVAWW010000001.1:63547-135949 GCA_963592475.1 bacterium | reverse complement strand
CGCAGAGGATAACATTCATGTTGCCGCCCGCCATGATGTATTCGGCGCTCATGAGAAGCTCCTGCAGGGTGTTCGCAAGTCCGCGTTTGAGAAGTATGGGCTTGTTGATATGGCCGAGCTGCTTTAAGAGCTCGAAGTTCTGCATGTTGCGCGCGCCGACCTGAATGACATCGACATCGTCGAACAGCGGCAGCTGAGACAGATCCATGATTTCGGTGACTATCGGCATGCCGGTCAGCTTCTTTGCCTCGAGCAGGAGCTTGAGCCCCTCTGCGCGCAGACCCTGGAAAGCGTAGGGCGAGGTGCGGGGCTTGAACGCGCCGCCGCGAAGCAGCGTTGCGCCGGATTTCTGAACCGCCTGCGCGATGCCGCAGACCTGCTCTTCCGATTCAACGGAGCAGGGACCCGCGATAATCTGGAAGTTGCCGCCGCCGATCTTGATATCTTTTTCTTCGTCGATGACGACTACCGTATCTTCGGGATGGAACTTTCTGTTTGCGTTCTTGTACGGCTCCTGGATTCTCTTGACATCCTCGACGATATCGAGAGCCTTGATAAGATCGATGTCGATTCCCGATGTGTCGCCGACGAGTCCGAGCACGGTGTTGTGCTCGCCGAGGCTGCTGTGAACCGTGATGCCGAGGCTTTCAAGCCAGTTCACAAGATTGTCGCGCTGCTCTTCGTTGTAATTTTCTCTAAGAATAACTACCATTGTTTTTCCCTCCGGTGAAAAATTGTAAAATAAAAAACCCCCGCAGCGTTCAACTGCGGGGGAGATTACCAAGTTTTGTGCGCCTCAAGCGCGGCTCGGTGCTGTCATTTCCCTGTCTGCGGTCAAACGCAAATAAGCCTTACCGTAAAAGTAGGTAAAGCTAAAATAGGGAAAATATTTAGCTGTCAGTTTTGCTGAAAGCTTCATAATGATGACCTCACTGTCTTGTTGTCCCTATGATAACAGCATGAAAAGCGTTTGTAAATAGAAAATCTCAAAAAAATCCCGAAAAAGCTGAAGTTTGTTGAATCTCTATAAAAATACTGTGGATTTTCCGAGCCGTATCTGTAAAAAATATTTTGATTTCGTGCGGAAAATGGTATAATTATATCGACAGAAACGGAGTGATACAGATGAAAAACGAACTTTCGCAGATAATATCGCAGTCCCACTCGCTCGTATTTTTCGGCGGAGCGGGCGTCTCGACGGAGAGCGGGATACCCGATTTCAGAAGCGTTGACGGGCTGTATAATCAGAAATATGACTACCCGCCCGAGCAGATGCTCAGCCATACTTTTTTCGAGCGCAGGACGGAGGATTTCTACAGATTCTATCGCGATAAAATACTTTCATATGCCGTTTCGGCGAAGCCGAACGCCGCGCATAAAAAGCTCGCCGAGCTTGAAGAAAAGGGCGTACTCTCGGCTGTTGTGACCCAGAACATAGACGGTCTGCATCAGGCGGCGGGGAGCAAAAATGTGTTTGAACTGCACGGCAGCGTGCTCAGAAACTACTGCACGCGATGCGGCAGGAGCTTTGATATTGACTATATGATAAACAGTGAGGGCGTGCCGCACTGCGCCTGCGGCGGGGTGATAAAGCCCGATGTCGTGCTCTATGAAGAGGCTCTTGACGACGAAACGGTGCGCGGCGCAGTCAGCGCGATAGCCTCCGCCGACACGCTGATAATCGCGGGGACGAGCATGGTCGTCTACCCTGCGGCGGGGCTTGTGAACTACTTCAACGGCAAGCATCTTGTAGTTATCAATATGAGCCCGACTTCGGCGGATTCGCGAGCCGATCTGCTGATTTGCGGCAAGGTCGGCGAAGTGCTCGGAGGGATAGATATATGAAAAATAATTTCAAAAGCGGGCTGCAAAAGGCACTCGATGAGCTTGAAAATATAACCCCGCTCAAGCCTTTTAATTGCGGAAAGCTCTGCTCTGCGCGCTGCTGCTGCGGCGGGGACAATGACGGCATGGGTCTGTTCCCGGGCGAAAAAGAGCTGCTCGAAAACTGCAAAGATTTTGAAATAAATGATTCCGAGGGCAACTTCGGCGAGCCCGTAATCGTCTGCCGCGGCGGCTGCGACAGGCGCAAAAGACCGCTTGCGTGCAGGATTTTTCCGCTGTTTCCGCTCGCGGTCGAGCGCGAAAATGAAATTGTTATAGTGCCCGTGCCCGACCCGCGCGCGGGTATGTGCCCGCTGCTCCGCTGCCCGGAGAAAATCGACCGAAGGTTTTACAGAGCCGTGCGCCGTGCCGGAGAATATCTCCTGCGCGATGAGGACACCCGAAAATATCTCCTTGAACTCAGCTCCGAGATAACCGATATCGCCGAGCTTGCGGAGAGGCTGTAATACATAGCTTTTGCGAAAAAAGTTTTTACTTTGTTTTTTGAACCGAGCGGGCTAACCCCTCAGTCTTGGCTTCGCCAATCCGGCTCCCCTGCAGGGGAGCCTATGAAACGGAGAAAGTTAAAATGATAAAATATAACGGCAATTTGATTTCGCGGGCGAAAGAATTATGAAAGTGCTCCACCCCGCAGGAAAATCATTTGTGGTATGATTTTTTGAGAGAGCATCCGCTGAAATTTCAGCGACAAAAAGTTGTCGGCAATTATATTCTGGACTTCTATTGCAACCGCACGAAAATAGCAATTGAGATAGACAGTTCTCAGCACTATGAAGATGACGGCAGAAAATATGATGATAGGCGCACCGAGATTCTTGAAAAACAGGGGATAAAGGTACTTCGCTTTTCTAATTACGAGATTAATACATCTTTTGACGAAGTCTGTGAAAATATTGACTATGAAATAAAGCAAAGAATTTGAAAGCGGCTTTAAAATAAAAAGTATTGCTCGGTTCCCATAGGCTCCCCTGCAGGGGAGCTGTCACGAAGTGACTGAGGGGTTTGACCGAAAGCTGTTTTTGATATCAATTCAGTTCGGAAACGGCGGCTTTTTATTTGCTCGGCAGCGATGTGTCACCCTCTTGCCTTCAACTTTAAAATGAGCCGATAATATCATAATTTAAAAAATATCGTTCAGCGCTATTGACTCCTATTTTGCTTGTGCTATAATAAAAATGTCACAGGGTGACCAACGGTCAACAAAGGCGTGGAGGCGCGGAATGAAAAGCAACGACGAACGCATCAAAACTCTTGAAAATTTCAATATAATCGGACGGAAAAAACGACCCGTCGCGGCGGTGCTGCTCTTGCTGCTGACGGTGGCATTTATCGTGCTCGGCGCTGTCGTTCCGTCGTTTACAATAGTTGTAGCGATAGTGCCGATAACCTCGGCTATATTCCTTTATCTCGCCGCCGCCGTGTTTCTTTCCTTGTCTATAGCTATGTTCAAGGGTGTGGATACGGTGCGCTGCCCGTACTGCGGCGCGGAATATTATCTCACGCCGGACAGGAGTCATCTGCATTGCAAAAAATGCGGCAAGGACAGCTGCAGGGGATAAAACAAAATAAAAATCAACCGCCGCAAGGATTTTTCCCTGCGGCGGTTTGTTATACAATTAATATATTTTAAATATATCTTATTTTATGCCTGCGGCTCCCTTGAGGGCATTGACCTTGTCGGTGTGCTCCCAGGGCAGGTCGATATCGGTTCTGCCGACATGGCCGAGGGCGGCTATCTGGCGGTAGATCGGGCGGCGGAGGTCGAGCTCCTTGATTATCGAAGCCGGGCGGAGATCAAAGACCTCGTTCGCGGCGGCGGCTATCTCGGAGTCGGGGATAATGCCGGTGCCGAAGCTGTCAACAAAAACGGAGACGGGCTCGTCAACGCCGATGGCGTATGCGATCTCAACCTCGCACTTGTCTGCAAGACCTGCGGCGACAATGTTCTTCGCCATGTATCTTGCGGCATATGCTGCGGAGCGGTCGACCTTTGTCGGATCCTTGCCGGAGAATGCGCCGCCGCCGTGGCGTGAATATCCGCCGTAGGTGTCAACGATTATCTTTCTGCCGGTGAGGCCGCTGTCGCCCTGAGGGCCGCCGGTGACAAAGCGTCCGGTGGGGTTAATGAATATCTTCGTCTTGTCGTCCATCATGTCCGCAGGGATAATCTCGCGGATAACATTCTTTTCGATGTCGCGGCGGAGCGTCTCGGTCTCGATATATGCGGCGTGCTGCGAGGATACGACAACAGCGTCGATTCTTACGGGAGTGCCGTCCTCGGCATACTCGACCGTGACCTGAGTCTTTCCGTCGGGTCTGAGATAGGGAAGAGTGCCGTCCGCGCGGACTTTCGTCAGCTGAGCGGCGAGCTTGTGGGCGAGCGAGATGGGCAGGGGCATAAGCTCCGGAGTCTCGCGGCACGCATAGCCGAACATCATTCCCTGGTCGCCGGCGCCCTGACGGTCAACGCCGAGGGCGATGTCGGGGGACTGCTTGTCTATAGTTGTAAGTATAGCACAGGTGTGGCCGTCGAAGCCCTTTTCGGGGCTGTCATAGCCGATGTCGCAGATGACCTGGCGCGCTATCGAGGGAATGTCTATCTTCGCGCTCGTGGTTATCTCGCCCATTATCATGACCATGCCAGTCGTGCAGCAGCACTCGCAGGCAACTCTGCCGTTCTTGTCCTCGGCGAGGATAGCGTCAAGGACTGCGTCGGAGATCTGGTCGCAGATCTTATCGGGATGTCCGCCAGTTACGGATTCGGATGTGAAAAAGTAGTTTGCCATGTTTTTGTCCTCCTTCTGACAAATAAAAAAAGCGCTCGGCGAAACCGCTAAGCACTTCTGGGCGATACGGATCTCTCCGCCGCCGGCCTTATCTTCCGGTCTGCACCGCAGGATTTAGCACCTTGAATAATCAGGTTGCCGGGCTTCACAGGGCCTGTTCCCTCAGCCGCTCTCAATAAGGAAATATTAAATTTCGACGGCTATTCTACTCTATCCGACAAGTATTGTCAATAGCTTTTTGAAATTTTTAAGCTAAAAATAAATTTTTGCGGTGAAATCACAAAAGACGTGCCGATTTACCGGCGGAAAAATAAAATCAAAAAACACTTGCATTGTCCGGTACTTTGTGCTAAAATATCTAAGCATTTGTTATCCGTCACAGCTTCGATGACGGGGTTTAATGCCAAAGCGGCATGGCCGCACCACATTAAAGCGGGCGCTCCTCTTTCATTTAATTTGTTACGAACGTCTGAAAATCAACGGAGGAATATAAAATGGACGCACTCAAAGTTATTGCACAGGATTCGCTTAAAACAGGCGACGAGATCCCCCAGATCAAGATCGGTGACACCGTAAAGGTTTCCGTTAAGATCCGCGAGGGCGAGAGAGAAAGAATTCAGGCTTTTGAAGGAACCGTTATTGCCCGCAAGGGTTCGGGCGTTTCCGAGACCTTCACCGTTCGCAGAGTTTCCTACGGTGTCGGCGTCGAGAGAGTCTTCCCGGTACATTCACCCAACGTTGCTAAGGTTGAGCTCATCAGAAGCGGTAAGGTCCGCAGAAGCAAGCTCTATTACCTCAGAGACAGAGTCGGTAAGGCCGCGAGAGTCAAGAGCCAGGTCAAATAATTGTGCGAATGAGGGTGTAACATTTATTTGTTACACCTTTTTCACTTAAAACGGGGTTTACGCGATGCGCAGAGTCGAGGAATTTTGGTTCAAATTTGAATATCCTGCCGCACTCTCGCAGGAGGCGGAAAGCGAAGACGAGCTGCCCGAGCGGAATCAAAAACTGTGGGGCATAGTGTATGACGCAGTTGCCACGCTCGAGTCGGCTGTTGTTATACTCATGCTGTTCTTTTCGCTGGTGTTCAGACCCGCTGCGGTTATCGGCGACTCAATGCTTCCGAATTTCAGCGGCGGCGACAGGGTCGCGTGCATACATAGCTTTTCCGGCTACGAGCGCGGCGATGTTATAATAATATCCCACGCCACGCGCAAGGATGAGTCGATAATAAAGCGCGTTATCGCGGTCGGCGGCGACACGGTGGACATAGATTTCTACAAAGGCACCGTCAGCGTCAACGGTCAGGAGCTCGACGAGCCGTATGTCGGCACGCCGACAAATTTGAGCTACGATATGAAATTTCCCCTTACCGTTCCCGAAGGCAAGCTCTTTGTCCTCGGAGACAACAGAAACGACTCCATAGATTCGCGCTCCACCGATATCGGCCTTATCAACGAGAACAAGGTTCTCGGCAAGGTGATTTTCAGGTTCTACCCGTTTAATAAGATAGGAATAATAAAAAACTGAGCCGCAAGGCTTGAGATTTGAAGGCGGACTGTTATGCAGGAAAATAATGAACTTCAAATGAATAATACTGAAGAGCAGGCTGATGTTGAGAAGAAGCCGAAGAATTCAAAGGCGGTCAGCAATATCTATGATATAGTCTCCGTCGTTGTGTCGGCGGTCGCGGTGATTGCCATTGTTTTCACTTTCGTGACCCGCGTGCTCGTCGTCTCCGGCGCGTCGATGAACCCAACGCTCAACAACGGCGATACCGTGGCGATAAGCTCGCTCAAGCGCTCGTTTGACTACGGCGACATAGTTATCGTCGCCCAGCCCAACGCCATGCACAAGACGCTGATAAAGCGCGTTATCGCAGTCGGCGGTCAGACGGTGGATATCGACACGGAAAAAGGCGTTGTCTATGTTGACGGCAAGGCACTCGACGAAAAATATACTCTCGAGCCGACCTATACCGCCGGCAATGTCGGGTTCCCCGTAACCGTTCCCGAGGGCAGCCTCTTCGTTATGGGAGACAACAGAAACGACTCGACGGACAGCCGCATGAGCGTTGTCGGATTTATCGACGAGAAATATATCATGGGCAAGGTCGTCGGCAGGGTTATGCCGCTCGGTCAGTGGGATGTCTACTATAATTTCAATCCGGATTCGGACAAATAACCTGTCCGCGCTATAATATGCAATCAAGACGCAGCTTCGGCTGCGTTTTTTGCTTGTAAAGACAAAGTTTTTTTGATATACTCATTTAGTAGAGTCAATTTATATACGGCGCACGGAGTACGGGCGCATACAGCCCCAAGGAGGAAGAATTTTGGAAAACGGAGATCTTTATGTCCAGTGGTTTCCGGGTCATATGGCTCGGACGCGCAGACAGATAAAAGAGAGCCTGCCGCTCGTTGATGCGGTGGTCGAGATAGTTGACGCGCGCGTGCCCGTGAGCAGCCGAAACCCCGAATTGCCGGAGCTTATCGGGCAAAAGCCGCTCATGGTTATTCTCAACAAATGCGACCTCGCCGACGAAAACGCGACGCGCCGCAGGATATCCGAGCTCGGCAAGCAGGGCGTGACGGCTATAGCCGTCGACTGCCGCTCGGGCAAGGGCTTAAACGCCTTTGCGCCGACCGTCCGCCGTATGCTCGCCGATAAAATCGAGGCGAACGCCCAAAAGGGCATGGCGGGCAAGCCGCTTCGCCTGATGGTAGTGGGCATACCCAACACGGGAAAGTCCTCGTTTATCAATCGCATGGCGGGCAAGAACAAGGCAAAGGTTGCGGACAAGCCCGGAGTCACGCGCCAAAATCAGTGGTTCGGCATAGGAAACGGCATCGAACTGCTCGACACGCCCGGCGTGCTCTGGCCGAAGTTTGACGATCCGGATGTCGGTCTGCGCCTCGCGTTCATCGGCTCGGTCAAGGACACTATTCTTGACATCGAGCTTATCGCGGCGCGTTTCCTGACGATAATGAACGAGAACTATCCCGAGAGGATAAAAGAAAGATATAAGCTCGAATTTCCGCCGGAGAGTGAGGAATTTGAACGCCTTGAAATGCTTGCGAGAAAGCGCGGTATGCTGATAAGCGGCGGCGAGCCGGATACGGAGCGTGCGGCGGTCATGCTTCTCGACGAGTACCGCGCGGGCAAATTAGGCAGAATAACGCTCGACTGATTATATAAAAAGAGAGGGATATCATGAAAAAGAAATCAATTCTCAGAGTTATAGCTCTTTTGGCGGTGCTGCTCATGCTCTGCGCCTGCCAAAAGGCGGTGCCCGCCGGCGGTGAGGCGGAAAACACCTCCGAGAGCACGACTGCCGACACCCGCGAGCCAGTCAGCGTGAATATCCTCGCCGTGGGCGACAATCTTATTCACGGGGTCATATATAATCAGGCGCACGCCCGCTCGGCGACCGGCGGCTACGACTTCACATATGCCTATAAAAATGTCGCTTCCACCGTTGCGGCGGCTGATATAAGCATAATCAATCAGGAGACTATAATCGACCCCGAGAAAGCACCGAGCACATATCCCTGCTTCAATTCCCCGACCGAGCTCGGCGACGAGATGGTGAAGATAGGCTTCGATGTGTTTAATATCGCGAACAACCACTCGCTCGACAAGGGCGAGAGCGGGCTGAGAAACGCCATAAAGTTCTGGAAGAGCAAGAATGTTGTCTTCTGCGGAGCTTATCTCGACGAAGAGGACTACAAGACCATACCGACAAATACAGTCAAGGGTATTAAATTCGCCTATGTCGGGCTGACCGAGCCCACGAACGGACTGAGCCTGCCCGAGGGCAGCAAGACGATACTTATGCTCGGCGCGGACGAGGACAGGATAGAGAAGCGCGTCAAGGCGGCGTCCAAGATAAGCGACATGACGATAGTCAACGTCCACTGGGGCGAGGAATATACCCACACGCCGACGGATCGCCAGCATGAGCTCGCGCAGAAGCTTGCCGATTGGGGCGCGGATATAATAATCGGTACCCACCCCCATGTCATTCAGCCTGTTGAATACATAACCGCCGCGGACGGCAGAAAGGTTCTCGTTATCTATTCGCTCGGCAATTTTATTTCAGCGCAGGACAGAGGTCCGAGAATGCTCGGCGGCATGATGCACATAACCGTCACAAAGGACTATCAGAAGAACACGACCGAGGTCACAAAGGCGAAGTTCACGGGCACTGTTACCCACTATGACTCTGGCTTCTCGAATGTCAGAGTGTATAACCTCGCGGACTACACCGACGCGCTCGCGTCGCGCCACGGAGTGCGCTCGACAACGCCGTCGTTCAGCCTCAATTATCTCAACTCGCTGCTCCACGATGTCGTCAGCGACGAATTTTTGGAGGGTTGAGATGGCTGAAGAGATAGACCGCTATTATTATGAAAGAACCGCCGCGGAGCACGGCTTCGAGTGTGTCTGCGGAATAGACGAGGCGGGGCGCGGACCTCTTGCAGGTCCGGTCTTTGCCGCCGCCGTGATACTGCCCAAGGATTATATTATCGAGGGCTTGAACGATTCAAAAAAGCTCAGCGAGAAAAAGCGCGACCTGCTCTTTGACGAGATAAAGGAGCACGCCGTCTATGCCGTCGCGAGCGCGAGCGTTGAAGAAATCGACGAGATGAATATTCTCAACGCAACTTTTCTCGCCATGCGCCGCGCGTTCAAGGCTCTGCCCGAGCGTCCGCAGGCGGCGTTTGTGGACGGAAACCGCCTGCCGGGTCTGCCCGTGCCGTCAAAGGCTATTATAAAGGGCGACTCTCTGAGCGCGTCAATAGCCGCGGCGTCAATAATGGCTAAGGTCAGCAGGGACAGATATATGCTCTCGCTCGACGAGCAGTATCCGGAATATTGCTTCAAAAAGCACAAGGGCTACGGCACGAAGCTGCACTATGAAAAAATACGCGAATTCGGCATATCTCCCGTCCACAGAAAGACGTTTTTGAAGAAACTGCCGGAGGGGTGGTAATATGCTCAGCGAAAAGGAAAAGCCCGGACTCTGGGGTGAGATATATGCCGCGCGCTTCATGCGCGAAAACGGCTATGAGATAATAACCGCGAACTACCGCTGCCGCCTCGGAGAGATAGACATAATAGCTAAAAAGGACGGCTTTTTGGTGTTCACCGAGGTCAAGACCCGCTCGCCCGGCGCGATAGCTCCGGGGCGCGAAGCGGTCGGCAGCGCAAAGCAGGAGCGGATAATCGAGACCGCTTCGCTTTTTATGCAGAAAAATAATTACGATCTTCAGCCGCGCTTCGATGTGGCGGAGGTTACTCTCGGAAAGGAGAACGAGCCGATTTCTTGCGAATATATAGAAAATGCGTTTGACAGCAGCTTCTGAGTAATATTCGCTTCGGTCGGCAATATTATTTTATGGGTGATTTTATGGATTTTTTTGATTTGCACTGCGATACTCTTACTGAGTGCATGGACGACGGAGACAGCCTTTTAAAGAACGAGCGCGACATCGATTTTGAGCGCGGAAGCATCTTCGGGCGCTGGAATCAGGTGTTCGCCGTCTTTGTCCCCGACAGCATGGACGATTCGCTCGTCGAGGGGTATTTCGACTCGGCGTGTAATTTCTATTTTGACGAGCTCAAAAAGAAAGGCGACGTTTTCCCGATACTCTCTTCCGAGGACGTGCGCGGACATTCACGCGGAGTCATGCTCGCGATGGAGAGCTCGCGCGGAGTCGGCAGCCTTGAGCGGCTCGAAAAGCTCTATGAACGCGGACTGCGGCTCATAACCCTCACTTGGAATCACAAAAACCGAGCCGCGGGCGGCTGCGACGAGGGCGGCGGCCTTACCGATTGGGGCAGGGAGCTTGTCTCGAAAATGGAGAAGTTGGGCATAGTCACCGACGTGTCGCATTTGAGCGACAGGAGCTTCTATGACCTGTGCGAATTCAGCGACGCGCCGTTTATCGCAAGCCATTCGGACGCGCGTGCCGTTCATAACGAGGTGCGCTCGCTGACCGACGAGCAGATAAAAATTATCATTGAACGCGGCGGACTGATAGGACTCAATTTCTATGACCGCTTCCTCGGCGGAAACGGCGGCAGAGAGGAGCTCCTGCGCCACACCGAGCATATGCTTTCCCTCGGCGCGGAAGATGTTCTCAGCATAGGCTCGGATTACGACGGGTGCAGGATATCGCCCGAGCTTCGCGGAATAGAGAAGATACCGAGCATCTGCGTCTATCTCGAGGAGCACGGAATACCAGAGGAGATATGCAAAAAAATATTTTTTGAAAACGCCGCGCACTTTTTTGAAAAGGTTTTACAACCAAGGCGCGTTATGCTATAATAAAATGTAATTTAACGCGAAGGATGGTCTCTATGCGATACACAAGTACAAGAGATAAAAATGTAGACGTCAGCTCATCCTGGGCGATAGCTCAGGGCATCTCCGCGGACGGCGGACTGTTTGTCCCCGTTGAGATTCCGAAGGTGAGCCTTGACGATATCGCCGCCATGGCGAATATGTCTTATGTTGAGCGCGCAAAGCGCGTACTCAGCCTGTATCTCACCGATTTCACCGCCGAAGAGCTTGCCTACTGCGTCGAGGGCGCATACGGCGACAACAAGTTCTCCTCCGAGGATATCGCTCCGATACACGAGCTCAAAGCGGGCGAAGAGATTCTTGAACTCTGGCGCGGTCCCACCTGCGCATTTAAAGACATGGCGCTCCAGATGCTCCCGAGACTTATGACCGTCTCGGTCAAAAAGGCAGTCGGAACGCGCGAGACCGTTATTCTTGTCGCCACTTCGGGCGACACGGGCAAGGCGGCTCTCGAGGGCTTCAAGGACGTTGAGGGCACGAAGATTCTCGTGTTCTATCCCGACGAGGGAGTCAGCCCCATGCAGAAGCTCCAGATGACCACGCAGGAGGGCTCAAACGTTGCCGTCTGCGCGATAAAGGGCAACTTCGACGACGCACAGACCGGAGTCAAGACGATATTCACCGACAAAGAGATAGGCAAGAAGCTCGCCGAGCACGGCATGGCTTTCTCCTCCGCGAACTCCATCAACTGGGGTCGCCTCGTGCCGCAGATCGTCTATTATTTCTCTGCTTACTGCGACATGATAAGAAACGGCAGAATCAAGGCGGGCGATAAGATTAATTTCGTCGTCCCGACCGGAAACTTCGGCAATATCCTCGCCGCCTACTATGCGCGAGAGATGGGTCTGCCGGTTGACCGCCTTATCTGCGCGTCGAACAAAAACCGCGTGCTCACCGATTTCTTCGACACCGGTGTTTATGACATCAACCGCAGCTTCTATACGACCTCGTCGCCGTCGATGGATATTCTCATTTCGAGCAACCTCGAACGTCTGCTCTTCATTGCGAGCGGATATTCCGATGAGTTCGTGCGCGAGATGATGGACGACCTGAAGAAAAAAGGCAGGTATACCATGCCCGAAAATGTAATGAGCGCGATAAACTCCGTTTTCTGCGCCGGCTGCTGCGACGATGAGGGCACGAAAGAGACAATTAAAAAGACATTTGAAGACTACGGCTATCTGTGCGACACGCACACGGCTGTCGGCATCAATGTCTATGAAAAATATGCAGAAAAAACGGGGGACAAAACTCCCACCGTTATCGACTCGACCGCAAATCCGTTCAAGTTCAGCCGCAGCGTGCTCGACGCCGTTGAACCCGGTGCGTCCGATGGACTTGACGAGTTCAGCATGGTCGGTGAGCTCGCCCGCGTGACAAAGACAAGCTGCCCCCCGCAGCTCGCCGATCTCAGGGACAAGCCCGTGAGATTCAGGGACGTCTGCGACAGGGACAGCATGGAGAAGGCTGTTTTCAGACTGCTCGGTATATGACACGGGGCGTTCCCCGTGTTCAGCAGCCGCAGTGCTTCTTCGAGTTGTCGAGCTCAAATGTTGCGCACAGCGTGTCCTGGCATGAGCAGGCGCTCGTGTTGCCTATTTCGATGTGACCCGCGGTGCATTTGTAATCGTCCGCGTGATGGACGCAGTTGCAGGCGTTGCAGCGGATATCCTTGATGACCTTATCCATTTTCGATTACCTCCGAATGTTTTTGCGGCTCATGCCGCTGAAAGTATTTTGCCCGGCTCGAAGTCCGATTATTAAAAAGAAAAGGAGAGCACGATGTCACTTTTTGCAATTGCGGATACGCATCTTTCCCTGTCCGCGGACAAGCCTATGGATATATTCAACGGCTGGAGCGACTATGTGCAGCGTCTCGAAAAAAATTGGCGGGCTGTTGTCTCGGACGGCGACACGGTAGTTATCCCCGGCGATGTGTCGTGGGCGATGTCACTCGAGGGCGCTCAGAAAGATTTTGCTTTTCTCGATTCGCTCCCCGGCAAAAAAATACTCATGAAGGGCAATCATGACTACTGGTGGAACACCGCCCGGAAAATGAAAAATTTTTTCAAAGAAAAGGGCTTTGAAACGCTCTCTATAGTCCACAACAGCGCGGTGCTCGTCGGTAATATCTCCGTCTGCGGCACGCGCGGCTGGTTCTTCGACGCGGAGGAGGACGCGGACAAAAAAGTTCTTCTGCGCGAGGCGGGACGGCTCCGCACATCGATAGAAAGCGGAATCGCGCTCGGCGGCGAGCCGGTCGTGTTTCTCCACTATCCGCCGATAACGCAGGATAGGATATGCCACGAAATATATGATGTCCTCGTCGAGTACAAAATAAAACGGTGCTTCTACGGGCATCTCCATTCTTTTGCAACAAAAAGCGCTTTCGAGGGCGAGCGCGACGGAATAAAGTTTTCTCTTATCTCCGGCGATCACCTCGAATTTTTGCCCAAACTTATCGAAAAACAGCCGTAATTTCTGCCCGTCGGCGGATTTTGCGGCTAAAACGAAGAAAAAATCCCTGTTTTGGCAGAAAATCTGAAAAATAGTGTAGAAATTTTAACATATCTCTGCTATAATCTTAGAGTTACCTGTATAATGGGAGGAAAAACGAATGAGTTTAAAATCATCAAACAAAACGGACACCAACGTCTATACGCTGGAGATCGAGATCGGCGCAGAGCCGTTCAAGGCTGCTGTTCTCAAGGCTTATAATAAGGCCAAGAGCAAAATAGCGCTTCCCGGTTTCCGCAAGGGCAAAGCTCCTCTTGCCATGATCGAGAGATTCTACGGCAAGGATGTCTTCTATGAAGATGCACTTGAGATAGCTTTCCCCGAGGCTGTTTCCGACGCTTACAAGGAAGCGGGCATCGAGCCTGTTGACAGCCCGAAGGACGTCAATGTTAAGTCAATCGGCGAGGACGGCGTTCTCTTCGAGATGAAAGTCACCGTCAAGCCCGAGGATATCAAGGTCAAGGCTTACAAGGGTCTCGAGGCCGAGAAGGCTGAAGCTGCCGTCACCCCCGAAGAGGTTGACGCACGCATCGAGGCTATGAGAGAGCGCAACGCAAGAACCATCACCGTTGAGGATCGCGCAGCCGCCAAGGGCGACATCGCAGTCATCGACTTCGAGGGCTTTGTCGACGGCAAGGCTTTTGAGGGCGGCAAGGGCTCCGACTATGAGCTTGAGCTCGGTTCGGGTCAGTTCATCCCCGGCTTTGAAGATCAGGTCATCGGCCACAACGCAGGCGAGAGCTTCGATGTCAACGTCAAGTTCCCCGAGGAGTACACTCCCGAGCTTGCGGGCAAGGATGCCACTTTCAAGGTCACCCTTCACGAGATAAAGGTCAAGGAGCTTCCCGAGCTCGACGATGAGTTCGCGAAGGATCTTGATTACGATAACGTCGACGAGCTCAAGAAGGGCATCGAGGCTGATATGCTTGAGCACAGACAGTCCGATGTCGAGAAGGAGTTCGAGGCAAAGCTCATGGAAGAGCTCGTTGCCAATGTCGAGGCTGAGGTTCCCGAGGTTATGTTCGACACCCAGAAGGAGGAGAACATCAACAACTTCGCTCAGAGACTCGCTCAGCAGGGCATCGATGTTGACACCTATCTTTCATACATGGGCACCGACAAGGAAGCTTTCGAGAGCTCCATGCGCGAGCAGGCTGTTTCTCAGGTCAAGCTCGGTCTTGCTCTCGACAAGATAGCAGAGGACGAGAAGATCGAAGTCAGCGCCGAGGATATCGAGGAGGAGTTCAAGAAGCTCGCCGAGATGTACGGCATGGAAGTTGAGAAGATCAAGAGCCTTATAGCCGAGGATCTGCTCAAGGCTGATCTGCTCAAGGAGAAGGTTGTCAAGTTCGTCGTTGACAATGCAAAGGCTCTCAAGCCCGGCAAGAAGGCTGCGGCTAAGAAGGCTCCGGCAAAGAAAGCCGCCGCGAAGAAGACCGACGACGCTGAGGCTGCCGAGAAGAAGCCCGCAGCGAAGAAGGCTCCCGCGAAGAAAGCCGCTGCAAAGAAGGACGAGGGCGAAGCCGAGAAGAAGGCTCCCGCCAAGAAGCCCGCGGCGAAGAAGACTGCCGCAAAGAAGGCCGACGATGCCGAGGCTGCTGAGAAGAAGCCCGCAAAGAAGGCTCCCGCGAAGAAGAAAGCGGAAGACGCTGAATAATCTTCGCCAAACGATACTATAATTAATCCGTACTGCTCCCGTCCGGCTTTTTCGCCGGGCGGGCGCAAGCATACGGCACCTGCATCGGACAACAAAGGAGGAAAAAGTAATGGCATTAGTACCTTACGTTATCGAACAGACCAGCAGAGGCGAGCGTTCATACGATATCTATTCCCGCCTGCTCAGCGACAGAATAATCGTCCTCTCCGACGAGATAAACGACGCAACGGCGAGCGTAGTGGTTGCGCAGCTTCTCTTCCTTGAGGGTCAGGACGCCGAAAAAGATATTAGCCTTTATATCAACAGCCCCGGCGGTTCAGTCACCGCAGGCTTCGCGATATACGACACCATGCAGTTCATCAAGTGCGATGTTTCGACCATCTGCATGGGCATAGCGGCATCGATGGGTGCGTTCCTGTTTGCCGCGGGCGCAAAGGGCAAACGCCTTGTGCTGCCCAACAGTGAAGTTATGATCCACCAGCCCCTCGGCGGTGCTCAGGGTCAGGCAACGGAGATAAAGATTGCCGCCGATCATATCCTCAAGACCAGAGAGAGAATCAACAGAATTTTAGCTGAGAATATGGGCAAACCGATTGAGTTTGTTGAGCGCGAGACCGAGCGCGACAATTTCCTCACAGCGGAGGAAGCCGTCGAGTACGGACTTGCAGATAAAATAATTTACAACAGATAAATCCGGAGGGCTGTTATGCCGCGTGATGATGATAAGAGGGAAAGGACAGTCCGCTGTTCTTTCTGCCAGAAAACACAGGATCAGGTCGAGAAGCTTATCGCCGGTCCGGGGGTGTATATCTGCAACGAGTGTGTGGAGCAGTGCCTCAATATAATTGAGGCGGACGAAAAGCGTTCCCGCCGCAAGGGCGGTCAGCGCACGAGCGATAAGCCGCTCCCCAAGCCCCATGAGATCAAAGAGAAGCTCGACGAGTATGTTATAGGTCAGGACGAGGCGAAGAAAACGCTGAGCGTCGCGGTCTATAACCACTATAAGAGAATAAACAGCGCGAAGAACAGCGATGTTGAGATCCAGAAGAGCAATATCATTCTTCTCGGACCCACGGGTGTCGGCAAGACGATGCTTGCGCAGACCCTCGCGAAGATACTCGATGTTCCGTTCGCCATAGCGGACGCGACCACGCTCACCGAGGCTGGCTATGTCGGCGAGGATGTTGAAAACATCCTGCTCAGAATAATCCAGGCTGCGGACTACGACATAGAGCGCGCCGAGCGCGGCATAATCTATGTCGATGAGATTGATAAAATAGCGAGAAAGTCGGAGAATCCGTCGATAACGAGAGATGTCAGCGGCGAAGGCGTTCAGCAGGCGCTGCTCAAGATAATCGAGGGCACGGTTGCCAATGTTCCCCCGCAGGGCGGCAGAAAGCATCCCCAGCAGGAGTTCATCCAGGTCGATACCTCGAATATCCTCTTCATCTGCGGCGGCGCATTCGACGGCATCGAGAAGATAATCGAGAAGAGAATGGGCGGCTCTGCGCTCGGCTTCAACGCCGATGTCAAGAGCAAGAGCGACCTCAAGAAGAGCGATCTGCTCTCGCAGGTCGTGCATCAGGATCTCGTCAAGTTCGGTATAATCCCCGAGCTTGTCGGCAGACTTCCGGTGCTCACTTCTCTCGATGAGCTCGACAAGACCGCTCTCGTGCGTATTCTCACCGAGCCGAAGAACGCCATAACCAAGCAGTACAAGGCGCTGTTCGAGCTTGACGGAGTCGAACTTGACTTCGATATGGGCGCTCTTGAGGCGATAGCCGACAAGACGCTCGAAAAGGGCACGGGCGCGCGCGGACTTCGTTCGATAATCGAAGCTGTGCTTCAGCCGGTCATGTACGATGTGCCGTCAGACCCGACGATTGAGCGCGTTGCGATAACCTCGGGCTGCGTTGCAAACGGGGTTCCTCCGCTTATCGAGCGCAATCCCTCGCACCGCAAGCGTGCCGTCGGAGCAGAATAAAATTAAGCTGCAAAATGCGGGCTTGACCTGCACTTTGCAGCTTTTGCTTTTATAAAAATAACCGACCGTAAAGCTTGTCACTTTACAGTCGGTATGTTTTTTTGTTGCTTTATTCCTGCTTTGATTCCTGTGCCGCGCCTTCGCTTTCTTCGTGCTTCTTGTGGAAGGGGAGGCTGACTTTGACTTTCTCGTTGCCGTAGTTCATGAAGTGCTTGAGGATGACCGTGGCGGAGACAATCAGCGAGCCGATGACAAACGATGTGATGTCGTGGAAGAAGAAATTGCTGACGGCAAAGATGAACATAGAGATAATAACTCTGAGCGAATCGGGCTTGACTATGATTATCAGGCTGAATATGGCGGTTATGATAGCCATTCTGAGAACCATGAAGCTGTCCGGAATCAGCGCGAGCAGAACGCCGTATGATGTGGCGATCGCCTTGCCGCCCTTGAACTTGAGTATGGGCGTGAAAGCGTGACCGAGCACGGGCGCCGCTATAACGAGCGCAAAGAGCATATTTTTGAAGTCGGGGACATAGAGCTTTGCAAGAAATACCGGAGCGAAGCCTTTTGCGACATCAAGCAGGAGGCAGAGCACACCGAGCTTGACGCTGACGCAGCGCATAACATTGGTCATGCCGGGATTGTGATCCTCGCCCTCCTTAACGATATCGACTCCGCAGAACAGCTTTGGAATAAGGTAGCTGTACATGATGCTTCCCGAAACATAACCTGCAAGAGCGAAAAGCAAATATTTCAGTATACCATTTTCCACAGTTTACACCTCTCCTTGGATATTTATGAGAATAAGCAAAAACCATTCTCTCGATCAACACTGCTATTGTAGCATTTTTAGTCTTAAAAGTTGTTCTTTTCTACAATTATATGCACTGTATTGCAAATAATTTTTAAAAATATTCCAATGTTTTTGTTTAATAATTATATATTCGGCGGGAATTTTCTTTGTTCCTGATGCGGTTTGTACCGCTAAAAGTGCCGTTCGTACCCGTCCTATTTACAAGCCGATAAACTTGTGATATAATCCGCCCGTATAAAACGGGAGCAAAGAAAATTAATATTGATAACCTCTTATCTCCTATATATGTGTTGCACCTGATAGATACAAATCGGTTTTGAAGCAATCTTTTCCGTTCCGTCTGCGTCAAAAACCTTGGAAATACGGCAGTATTCCCAAGGCCTTATCCTTGACGGAAACAAAAAATCTTTGCTTCAAAACTGCTGTGCCCCCAAAAATCTGTTGATTGTCGGGCGATTTTTCTCTATCAGGTGCAACACAATCAAAGCGGACAGGATATGTACTCTGTCCGCTTTGGTTTTTATTAATAGATGAATTCAATATCGCTGTCCTTGAGCAGGGGAGCTTTCATATCCTTGTCCGAGAGAATCGGCACCTTTACGCCCCAGTCAACTCCGATATCCGGGTCGTCGAATTTTACGCTTCTGTCGTTAGCGGGGGCGTAGTATTCGTCGACTTTGTATGAAACTTCAACGTCGGGGGTCAGCGTCACGAAGCCGTGCAGGAAGCCCTTGGGGATGAAGAACATCTTCTTGTTCTCTCCGCTGAGCTCGACCGCCGTCCACTGCATGTATGTCGGCGAACCGCGTCTTATGTCAACCGCGACATCCATTATTCTGCCGCGCAGGCAGGTCAGAAGCTTCGTCTGCGCCATGGGCGGAGTCTGGCAGTGCAGACCTCTGAGTGTGCCCTGCTGAGCCGAGAAAGAGCGGTTGTCCTGGACAAATTCAACGTCTATGCCGATGTCGTGCATCTTCTGCTTCGAGTAGCTCTCGTAGAACCAGCCGCGCACATCGCCGAAAACCTGCGGCTCGATAATAAACGCGCCGTCAAGCGGGGTTTCAATTTTTTTCATATATCGTCATTACCTTTCATAACAATGCTACTGGCGGTCAGTGCTTCTCCTGCTCGCTCTCGATGCCCCAGCGCGGGCGCTCGCCGATGCCGCTTATATCGTTGCTCGTGTAGAGTATCCTGCCCTCGGCAACGCTGAGCAGATGCTGACCGTAGGAGGATTTGCCGTATTTCTCCGCCGATTCGAGCAGCGCGCGCTTGCTTATCCAG
Organism: bacterium; assembly: GCA_963592475.1. GTDB lineage: Bacteria > Bacillota > Clostridia > Oscillospirales > Acutalibacteraceae > CAG-177. The sequence continues at coordinate 116,629 of CAVAWW010000001.1, read as the reverse complement.
CGCATGTTATAGGCGATTTCCTCGGGCGCAGAGATTTTTATGCCCTGCAGGCGCTCAACTGTCTTGATGAAGTTCGCCGCGTCGAGCAGTGCGTCAACGGTGCCCGTGTCGAGCCACGCGAAGCCTCTGCCCATAAGGCGGATGTCGAGATCGCCGTTTTCGAGATATATCTTGTTTATGTCGGTTATCTCAAGCTCGCCGCGCTTGGAGGGCTTGAGCGATTTCGCGTATTCGACGACCCTGTTGTCGTAGAAATAGAGTCCCGTTACAGCGTAGTTCGACTTCGGATGCTTGGGCTTTTCGACTATCGAGACGGGCACGCCGTCGTCGTCAAATTCGACAACGCCGAAGCTCTGCGGATTCTCGACATAGTAGCCGAAAATAGTAGCTCTGTTCTGCTGCTTCGCCGCCTCTCTGAGCAGATGGCCGAGGCCGTTGCCGTAGAACAGATTATCGCCGAGCACCATGGCAACGCTGTCGTCGCCGATGAAGTCCTCGCCGATTATAAACGCCTGGGCGAGTCCCTCGGGCTTGGGCTGGACGGCGTAGGAGAGCTTTAAGCCGAACTGGCTTCCGTCGCCGAGCAGACGCTCGAACTTGGGCGTATCGTCTATGGTGGAGATTATGAGTATTTCGCGTATGCCCGCGAGCATGAGCGTCGACAGCGGATAGTATATCATCGGCTTGTCATATACGGGCAATAACTGCTTGCTCGTAACCATGGTCAGAGGATAGAGCCTCGTGCCGGATCCGCCGGCGAGAATGATACCCTTCAAACAAATTCACTCCCTGAAAAAGTTGTTTTTATATTTATGTCAACTTCGGGGCGGCGTTTTATAAAAATAAAAAACCTGTCCGTTACAATAGAATTATTGCACGGATATCTAAAAAAACGCCCATCATTTTCACTTTCTCTCAGCCTAATAATACCACTTGCGGCGTGATAAGTCAATTATTATTCGCGTCACGGCGTTGATGTTGACAAGCGGGGCGCGTGGGAATATAATTTTACCGTTACGGCGGTGGAACGGAGAGTATATGACAACTACTGCCGACAGGCTCGCTCCCGGCGAGAGCGGGTATATCGAATCGCTTCTTATCTCCGGTGCGCGGCGCAGCCGGCTGCTCGATCTGGGGCTGACTCCCGGGACTCTGTTGACCGCCGGCATCTCGTCGCCGTTCGGTGACCCGGTGACGGTCACGGTGCGCGGCTGCGAGCTCGGACTCAGACGCTCGCAGGCGAAGAGCATAAGGCTGACGGTGCTGCGATGAGCATACGCATTGCACTCGCGGGCAACCCGAACTGCGGCAAGACAACGCTCTTTAATCTCCTGACCGGCTCGGACTGCCATGTCGGCAACTGGCCGGGCGTGACGGTCGAGAAGCGCTCGGGAATAATAAAAAGCTTTCACGGCGCGGAGCTTGTTGACCTGCCGGGGATATATTCTCTACGTACGCTCTCGGACGAAGAGGGCGCGGCGCTCGGTTTTCTCATAAACGAAAAGCCCGATTTGATAATCAATGTTATCAACGCAAACGACCTTGAGCGCAGCTTGTATCTGACCGTTCAGCTTGAGCTTCTCGGCGTGCCGACGGTTGCGGCGCTGAATATGACCGATGTACTCAAAAAGCGCGGCGATAGGCTCGATTACAATCGCCTCGGCGAGCTGCTCGGCATCCGCGCGGTGCCCGTCAGCGCGGCGGAAAATACGGGGATTGACGAACTGCTCGCGGCGTGCGAAAACGCGCTCCGAGAGAAAATATCAAGCCCGCGATATGATTTTCTGCCCGACGGCGCGAAGCTGATAGCGGAACTTATATCGCCCGTCTGCAAAGATAAGAATATTTCAATAGGACTTGAAACTCTGCGGCTCATGCGTGGGGACATAAGTGCCTGCGATTTGCTCCCTCAGAGAGAAGCGCAGGTAATTGAAAATCTGATTTCATCGAACGAGACGGAGAACTCCGACCGCGAACTGCTGACCGTCTCGCATATATATAGGTTTACCGACAGCGTCTGCAAAAAGACGCTCGGAAAAAGCAAACGGAGCGGGAAAAATTTTTCCCGCCGCGCGGACAGAATATTGCTCAACCGCTTTGCTGCTGTGCCGCTGTTTCTGGCGGCGGTATTGACTGTGTTTTATCTCACGTTCGGCTCGCTCGGCACGAGGCTCGGCGAACTGGCGGATTCGTTTATAAACGGCACTCTTGCCGATGCCCTGATGCGCCTGCTCGGTTCGCTCGGCGCTTCCGAGTGGGTAAAAAATCTAGTCTGCGGGGGAATCCTCGCGGGGCTCGGCTCGGTGTGCTCGTTTTTGCCGCAGATAGCCCTGCTGTTCTTCTTTTTGGGTTTGCTCGAGGACTGCGGATATATGGCGCGCGGCGCGTTTATCGCAGATTATCCGCTGCGCTTGCTTGGTCTCGGCGGCAAGTCGTTCGTCCCGCTGTTCATGGGCTTCGGCTGCTCCGTGCCCGCGCTGATGAGCACGCGCACTCTGCACGCGGGGCGCGAAAAGAAAATCTGCGCGGCGGTCATACCGTTCATGTCGTGCAGCGCGAAAATGCCCGTCTATGCCATGCTCATCTCGGCGTTCTTCCCGGATGTGCGCTGGGTCGCCGTGATTTTGATTTATTCGCTCGGCATAGCCTGCGCCTGCGCAGGTTCGCTGATACTCAAAAAATGGGTCTTCAAGGGCGATGAACCGCCGTTTATCTTCGAATTGCCCGAATACCGTATGCCGTCCGTGCGCTCGGCACTTCGCTATGTGCGCGACAGGCTGCGCGAATTTTTGAAAAAAGCGGGCGCGGTGCTATTCCCGGCGAGCGTTGTTATCTGGGCGCTCGGTTATTTTGACTTTTCCATGCATCATGCCGCCGATGCAAAATTCAGTATGCTCGGTAGGATAGGCGGCGCAATTTCGTTTATATTCTCTCCGCTCGGACTCAGCGACTGGCGGTGCTGTGTGGCTCTTATCAGCGGGCTTGTTGCGCGGGAGACTACGGTCAGCACGCTCGGTATACTCATGGGCTCGGCGCAGAGCGTGCGCGATATAATATCTCCGCAGGCGGCGTGCGCGTTTATGAGCTTCTCTTTGCTGAGTATGCCTTGCGTTGCGGCGGTCGCGGCTCTTCGGCGTGAGCTTGGGACAAAGAGCACTTTAAAAGTTTTGATTTTTGAATTTATAACAGCGTGGACAGTGAGCTTTGCGGTGTATCGCATCGCTCTTCTGATATAAAGCAAAGGAAAATGATATGAAAGAAAGCTTTGACATATTGATAGTCGGCGCGGGAGCGTCGGGGCTTGCGGCGGCGATAAGCGCAAAACGCACACTGCCGCGGCTTCGCGTCGCCATGCTCGAGCGTCTGCCCCGTGTCGGCAAGAAAATACTCGCTACGGGAAACGGCAGATGCAATCTGACGAATCTCAACGCCCGGTCGCACGGCTACACCAACCGCGAGTTCGCCGATTCGGTGTTTAAAAAATACGATGAACAGCGGGTTCTGCAATTTTTTAAAAGCATCGGGCTTTTGACCTACAGCGACAGCTGCGGCAGAGTCTATCCGATGAGCAACACCGCGTCCGGCGTGCTCGACTGCCTGCGCTTTGAGGCGGAACGCCTCGGGGTGAAAAGCATATGCGAGGGCAAATGCGAGGATATAAAGAAAACCGACGGCGGCTTTTTGATAAACGGACGGTACAGAGCGCGGGAGATTATAATCTGCACGGGCGGCTGTGCGTCGCCGTCGCAGGGCTCGGACGGGAGCGGGTATAAGCTTCTCTCGTCATTCGGGCACACAGTGACCGAGCTTTACCCCTCGCTCGTCCAGCTGACCTCGCCGGACAAGCAGCTGAGGCAGCTCAAGGGTATGCGCGTCCACGATGCGGTGATAAGCGCCGCGGGGCGAACCTCGCGCGGGGAGCTGCTCTTCACCGATTACGGACTTTCCGGCATAGCCGCGATGGAGATAAGCGCAGACGTGGCAAAGGCGGCGAAGCGTTCGCCCGTCAGCGCGTCGCTCGATTTAATTCCGTCGATGGGGGAGCGGGAGATAGCAGATTTCTTGTCGGGACTCGGCGGGAAATGCGAGGATATGCTTATAGGCATTCTGCCGCGTGCCGTCGGAGCGGCGGTTATAAAAGCGGCAGGTGTTGATTCAAAGTCGGACACACAGTCGCTCGGCAGAAATGCGCTGCTGAATCTCGCGCGCACGGCGAAAAACTTCAAAGTAACATTTGACGGCACTAAAGGCTTTTCGAACGCGCAGGTCACGCGCGGCGGAGTCAATATAAATGAGTTCGACAGCGAAACGCTTGAGTCGAAGAAAGTGCCCGGACTTTTCTGCGCCGGGGAGCTTCTCGATGTTGACGGCGGCTGCGGCGGCTTCAATCTCCAATGGGCGTGGGCTTCCGGTCTGCTCGCAGGGGAGAGCGCGGCAAAATCTATTTAACGGAGAAAAAGTATGCTTAAAATAAATCAGATAAAGCTTCCGCTGACTGCGGACGAACACGATCTCAGGCGCGCGGCGGGTAAAGCTCTTCGCCTTGACGAAAACAGAATACGCACACTAAGAGTGACGAAAAAAGCGGTCGATTCGCGTAAAAAGGACAATATTTTCTTTGTATATAACGTAGAAGTCGATGTTGACGGCGACGAGAACGCGATTCTCAAGCGCTGCGGATCGGGCGTTGAAACTGTAAAGGAAGTTGACTTTACACCGCCCGAGATAAAGCGCACGAGCGAGCTGCGCCCTGTCATAGTCGGATTCGGCCCCGCAGGTATGTTTTCGGGGCTTGCACTCGCCCGAGCGGGCTTCAAGCCGCTCATTCTTGAGCGCGGCTCGCATATTGAAGACAGGCAGAAAGATGTTCAGACCTTCTGGCGCGAGCGCAGACTCAATCCCGAATCGAACGTTCAGTTCGGCGAGGGCGGCGCAGGAACTTTTTCGGACGGCAAGCTCACAACGGGTATAAAAGACCCGCTCTGCCGCTTTGTCATAGACGAGCTTGCGAACCACGGCGCGCCCGAGGAGATACGCTGGTCGGCAAAGCCGCATATCGGCACCGACCGCCTTGCCGAGGTTGTCCGCAATATCAGAAAAGAGATAATCTCACTCGGCGGCGAAATTAAATTTAACTGCAAGATGACGGATATTATAGTCGCGAACGGCTATATTCACGGCGTGAAGACCGAGCATGACGGGCATTTTGAGGATATCGAGACCGATACCGTCCTGCTCTGCACCGGACATTCGGCGCGCGACACTGTGAGAACTCTCTACGCCCACGGGGTCAAGATGATGCAGAAGCCGTTTTCGGTCGGTGCGCGAATAGAGCATCCGCGCGAGTTTATCGACCGCGCGCAGTACGGCGACTTCGCCGGGCACCCCGCGCTCGGCGCGGCGGACTATAAGCTCGCCTGCCACCCGGAGCACGGTCGCGGAGCTTATACATTTTGTATGTGCCCCGGCGGCACGGTGGTCAACGCGGCGAGCGAAGAGGGCGGAATAGTCGTCAACGGCATGAGCGAGTACGGGCGCGATGCTGAGAATTCTAACAGCGCGCTGCTCGTCGGCATCGAGCCGGAGAATTTCGGCAGCGACCATCCGCTCGCAGGAATGGATATGCAGAGAAAAATCGAACACGCGGCGTTTCTTGCGGGCGGCAGCGATTACACCGCCCCGGCGCAGCTTGTCGGCGACTTCCTTGCGGACAGACCCTCGACCCGCCTCGGCGCGGTTCATCCGAGCTGCCCGACAGGCGTTGTGATGAGCGATCTGAGAAAGATACTGCCTAAGAAAGTGACGGATACATATGCAGATGCGCTCTTGAAGATGGACAGAATGCTCAAGGGCTTCGCCATGCCCGAGGCCGTGTTCACGGCGCCCGAGACCCGTTCGTCTTCGCCCGTGCGCATTCTGCGCGACGAGATATATCAGTCGAACATCCGCGGACTTTACCCCTGCGGCGAGGGCGCGGGATATGCGGGCGGAATAGTGTCCGCCGGAGTCGATGGAGTGCGCTGCGCTTATGCCGTGCTCGCCGACGAAAACGACGAGTGGTAAAAAGATTTTACACATCGCGTTTTGTGTGGTATAATGTATAAAGATTTGCAAGGAGTGGATAATAATGAAAAAATTTCTTTTCTATTTAGTCCAGTTCACCTGGGCTTTGCCGCAGAACCTTGTCGGCGGAATTGGCTTTCTCGCGCTGAGAAAAAAGTATAAGCACGAGCGCTTCAACAACGCGTTTGTTACATATGTCCCGCACGATAATTTCGGCGGCGTGTCGCTCGGAATATTTATATTTATGAATCCCGACCGCCCGGCGGACAGAGTCCACGACACCCGTATGCATGAGTACGGTCACACAATCCAGTCGCTTCTGCTCGGGCCTCTCTGGGCTTTTGTGATAGCGATACCGTCGTTTATCTGGTGCAACGTCCCCAAATTCGTCAGAATGCGCAAAGAGGACGGTGTATCATATTATAAACTCTACTGCGAAGGCTGGGCGAACATTTGGGGCAGAGCGTGGAGCCGCGAGAACTTCATCAGCGATGAGTTCAAGACGACCGGCTATTACGGCAAGCCCATTGCCCCGATAGATTTCAGCAAGAAGAAGTAAGAGAATCTCGAACGAAACAGGAGACCCTATGGACGGATACGATGCATTTTCCGCAGGCGTTGAGCCGGGCGGACTGCGCAACCGTAATGAAATAAAAGTGCTGATAGCTTTCCTGCTCAAGAACACCGAGCGGGGACTGTCGCGCCGCCAGCTGATGGAGGTCATTCAGCGCGAGGGATTGGCGAACTACTTTGAAGCGAGCCAGGCGCTCGAAAGCCTTATCGAGGGCGGGAGCGTTGAAGTTGACAAGAGCGATGACGACGAACTGCTGAGCCTCACCGCAGCGGGAAAGACGGCGGCGAATATCGAGGACGAACTGCCGCGCGCCGTGCGCGACAAGGCGCTCGCGACCGCAGAAGAGCTTCTCAAGCAGGAACGCCGCATGAAAGAGACGCCGGTCGAGATAATCCCGCTCGAGAACGGGTGCAATGTCAGATTCACTTTCAACGACCTTATGACGCTGACCCTCTATGTCGCGGACATGGAGCAGGCGCAGAGCGTCCGGGATAAAATTCTCGCCGACCCCGAGAGCCTCTATTCGGCGGTCATAGAACAGCTGATGTAAAAAAACGCGCTCCGAAGAATTTGTCTTCGAGGCGTTTTTATATTGAAAAGCAAATAATATATATGATATACTTGAAAAAACAGAGGAGAGGAGCTACAAAATGAAACGGTTTTTATCGGCATTGGCGGCGGTTGTTATGGTCATGAGTATTATTGCCCCGGGCGCATATGCGCAGGAAAACAGAAGCACCGACAACCTGAGGGCTCTCGGGATAGATACATCGCACAGCGTCAATGTCCGCGATGTCGTTATCCGCGACCCGTTTGTTCTGGTCAGCGGCGGCATATATTATATGTACGGCACGGGCGCATCGACCGTTGAGGGCTACGGCTGCTATGTCAGTCTCGACCTTGAGACATGGTACGGTCCCGTCAATGTCTTTGAGGCGAAGGACGGCTTCGACGGAGTGAACTGCTTCTGGGCGCCCGAATGTCATTATTATAACGGCAGCTACTATCTTCTGGCATCATACGGTAGCGCCTCGACCGGGCACAGAGGAACATCTGTGTTTCGCTCGTCAAGCCCGTTGGGACCTTTTGAAGAGATAAGCGACGGACACATCACCCCGCACGATTGGGACAGTATCGACGGCACGCTATACGTTGAGGACGGAGTGCCGTATATGATTTTTGTCCATGAGTGGACCAGTATGCCCGACGGAGTGGGGGACATATCATTTGCCCAGCTCAGCCACGACCTGACACATTTTGTCACCGAGCCGGAGACCCTGTTCCGCGCCGACGACTGCGTTTGGGCGAGCAACATAACCGATGGACCGTTTCTGTATAAAACGCAGCAGGGGACGCTCATAATGCTCTGGTCGAGCGGATCGAAGCTCGGCTATTCGGTCGGCTCGCTCTTCTCCCTGAGCGGTCAGCTCCGCGGCAGCTGGCATTTCAACAGCATCCCGCTCTATCAGAGACGCAAAAACGCTGACCTTGACGGCGGCCACGGGATGATATTCACTGCAAACGACGGCAGGCTTCTTATGGCGATACATTCGCCCAACAGCGGCTCTCCGGCGCACCCGGTGTTCATTGAGATGGTTGAGAAAGACAGAACGCTCGTAAAGAAAGACAAATTCTCATCGCACGCGCAGGTGTCGCAGAAGACAGATCAATTTTTCTGGCGTGCGGTCGAGTGGTTCAAAATAATGCTGTTCCCGAAGATGCCGCTTGATTGATAAAAACAAGACCTGCTTTCTATATAAAGAATAGAGAGCAGGTCTTTTGTGTTGATAATATTTATTCGAGATTTACAGAGTAGTCCTCTTTGACGGTCGAGAGAACGACGAGCGTCTTTGTCAGCGAAACGCCGCCGGCGCTCTTTATCTCATTGAGCAGCGATTCAAGTCCGCCGGTCGATTCGGTGTTGACTTTGAGAAGAAAGTCGAAGTCGCCGGTGATGTAGTGGCACTCGGTTATCTGCTTGTGGGTCTTGACGAATTCGTTGAAATTGTTGTTGTACTTCGGATGCTCCATGCTCACCGAGATGAACGCGGTGATGTCCATGCCGAGCTTCTTGCTGTCGAGCACGACGGTGTACTGCTTGATTATGCCGTTGGCTTCGAGCTTTTTGATGCGCTCGATAACAGCCGAGACGGACATGTTGACCTGCGAGCCGATTACCGAAGCGTTTTCTCTTGCGTTTTTCTTGAGACATTCGATTATCTTAACATCTATCTTGTCCAAGATATCATCCCCTGTGCCGCGGTCTGCGCCGCGTGAATTTTCTCTATTTTAACACCGTTGCCGCTAAAAAGTAAAGTTTTTTCTGGAATTTCTGAATTTTTTATCTTTTGATGCTTTTACGGCACAGCAAACCGAAACTTTTATCAAATCTGTGAAATGCAATCTTTGCGTTGCGCGTCATATTGAATCCGTGTGTTGCGTTATCGGACACAGCACGAAAAAATAAAGGTCATAATCCGCGTTGTCAGCCGTGAATTATGACCTTTTTATCTTTTGCTCTTTGGTCTGCGCTAAATGCGGCAGAATTTATTATGCGGTTTTTTCGCCGGGAGCTTTTATCTCGCTGAGGTGCTCGTCCGCGCAGCGGCGACCCTCTTCGTAGAGCTTTTCGAGGGCGGCGGGCTCGCGGGTCAGCGTGTTCACGCCGTAGCAGTCCTGCGGAGCTAAGATAATCACTTTGCCCTGCTCCTGAAGCTTTGTCGCCTCTTCGAGCTGGCGGTTGTATACCTCGTGCCTTACGGCGAGACGGTCAAAGACTTTCGGATATTTTTTCAGCGCGGCTTTGATTATCGGCATATGCTTCTGCGGCGATTTGCGATAATAAACGGGCTTTGAGATGACAACTATAACCTTGTCGCAGCCCATGTCAAACGCTTTCTGAAAGGGGATAGGGTCGGAGATCCCGCCGTCGAAGCAGTCTTTGCCATCGATAACTATCGGCTTGCACACCGCAGGCAGGCAGCATGAGGCTTTTATGACCGTTAGGTCGTCGCGCTTTATGCTGCTTTTGGGGAAGTATATTGACTCTCCCGTCTCGCCGTCGGTGACTACGGTTATGAAATCCGTGTGGTTCGCTGTAAAAGCATCATAGTTCAGCGGATCTTCGCCGTCGGAGTTTGAAATGGTGGAGTAAATATAATCAAGCCCGATATATGAGCCGCTGTGTATGAAATTGTCGAAGCTCATATACTGCTTGCGCTGAGCGTAGTTCACATAAAAACGCTTAACTCGGTCATGGTGTCCGGCGGCATAAGAGATGAGATTCGCGCTGCCCGCCGAAACGCCTATGCACAGGTCAAAATTAATTCCTTCTTCAATGAAACGGTCGTAAATGCCTGCGGAAAAAACTCCGCGCATTCCGCCGCCGACATCAACAATACCGGTCATGCTCTTCCTCCGACAAACTGAAAATTGCAGATTGCAGATATTATATCACACATCGGCTTTTAAGTCAAAAACGATATGCGAAATCATGGAATATTATCGGTATTTTAATTTGTAATATTCAGCCGCGCCGATTTTTGCTTATATAATACCTTATATTTAGTCCACAGGCGGTCAAAATTGCATAAATTCAGCGCCGATAAGAGCCAAGAGAGCGGGATTGTGACGGATATTGTAAAAAGTTTGAATTTGCTCTGAAAAAAGCCGTATCTCCTCTTGACAAAATGTGGTTAGCAGTGTAAAATGTAAAACTGCACAATTATAATGGAGCGTTGTGTGCCCGGCCTTTTCGGCTAAGGGCTTGTTACAGCTTTCCCGAAACGCGGAAAACCGCTTCATTATTGCATTTCAACGCTCTTCAAAAGAGCTTGCGCGAGCCGTCAATTGACAAAAGTGTATAGCCCCGAAAAATGGGATATCTGCTTCTGTCAATTGATGGTGATAACACGAAACGGATGAAAAAAGAACGGAGTGAATTGGCCTATGCTGAATGTTAAGCCCGTCAAAAAAGGAACGACCACGCGCATGAGCTTCGGCAAGATCGAAGAAGTCATGGAGATGCCCAATCTCATCGAGGTTCAGAAGAACTCGTACAAATGGTTTCTCGACACCGGACTCAAGGAGGTGTTCCGCGACATAGCGGAAATCACCGACTACACCGGCAACTGGGTGCTGACCTTTATCGACTATCGCATTGACGAGAAGACTAAACACACCGTGCAGGAGTGCAAGGAGCGCGACGCTACCTATGCAGCCCCCATGCGCGTCACTGTGCGTCTGCTCAACAAGGAGACGGGTGCAATAAAGGAGTCCGAGGTCTTTATGGGTGAGTTCCCCATCATGACCGACAGCGGCACCTTTGTTATCAACGGCGCAGAGAGAGTCATCGTCTCCCAGCTCGTCCGTTCGCCGGGCGTATATTTCGATATGACCCACGACAAGACCGGTATCGAGCTGTTCTCAAGCACAATCAACCCCAACCGCGGCGCATGGCTTGAGTATGAGACGGACATAAACGACGTCTATTATGTAAGAATAGACAAGAACAGAAAGATATTCATCACCACTTTCATCAGAGCACTCGGACTCGGTACGGACGATGAGATCCGCGAGTTCTTCGGCAACGATGAGAGAATCGAAGCCACCATCGAGAGAGACGAGACGAAGAACCAGGGCGAAGCGCTCATGGAAGTCTTCAAGCGTCTGCGTCCCGGCGAGCCCGTGACCCTTGAGTCCGCCCAGCAGCTGCTCGACAATCTCTTCTTCGATCCGCGCAGATACGATATCTCGCGCGTCGGCAGATACAAATATAATAAGAAGCTCGCCATTGCCGCCCGCCTTGCAGGCTGCAAGCTTGCCGAGCCCGTTATCGCTCCGCTGACCGGCGAGATTCTTGCCGAGGCAGGCGAGGTTGTTACCAAGGCGAAGGCAAAGGAGATCGAGCGCGCAGGCGTTATGGTCGCCGTCGCCGATGTCGAGGGCAAGAAGGTCAAGATAATCTCCAACGGCATGGTCGATCCCATGGACTATGTGCCCGAGGGCGTGACCAAGGAAGAGCTTCTTGAAGCCGGCATCAACGAAAAGGTTCGCTTCCAGATAATCACCGAGATAGTCGACGAGTGCGGCGACGACAAAGAGGCTCTTCTCGAGCAGCTCAGACTCCGCCACGACGACCTTATCCCGAACCACATCATAATCGACGATATCTTCTCTTCGATAAACTATATCAACTGCCTTGCAAACAAGATAGGCACCACGGACGACATTGACCACCTCGGCAACAGACGTATCCGCTGCGTGGGCGAGCTGCTCCAGAATCAGTTCAGAATCGGTCTGTCGAGAATGGAGAGAGTTGTCCGCGAGAGAATGACCCTCCAGGCTCAGGAGAAGGAGGAGAACATCACTCCTCAGGCTCTTATCAACATCCGTCCTGTCATGATGGCGATAAAGGAGTTCTTCGGTTCTTCCCCGCTGTCGCAGTTCATGGATCAGATCAACCCCCTTGCAGAGCTGACTCATAAGCGCCGTCTTTCCGCCCTCGGCCCCGGCGGTCTTTCGAGAGACCGTGCAGGATTCGAAGTCCGAGACGTTCACTACTCGCATTACGGCAGAATGTGCCCCATCGAGACTCCCGAAGGTTCCAACGTCGGACTTATCTCCTACCTTGCAACTTTCGCGCGCATAAATGAATACGGCTTCATCGAGGCTCCGTTCAGAAAGGTCGACAAGACCACCGGTCGCGTTACAGACGAAGTCGAGTATATGACAGCCGATGTCGAGGACGACTACATTGTCGCCCAGGCGAACGAGCCGCTCGACGAGAACGGAATGTTCGTCCACGAGAGAGTCAACGCAAGACACAGGGACGGCTTCCTTGAGATAGACCGCATGAAGGTCGACTACATGGATGTCTCCCCGAAGATGGTCGTCTCCGTCGCAACTTCGATGATTCCGTTCCTCGAGAACGACGACGCAAACCGAGCTCTCATGGGATCGAACATGCAGAAGCAGGCGGTTCCGCTGCTCAAGACCGAGAGCCCTATAGTCGGTACCGGTATGGAATATAAAGCGGCTGTCGACTCCGGCGTTGTCGTGCTTGCGAAGCACTCCGGCCGCGTCACAAAGGTCGATGCCGAGCAGATTGAGATTCTCAGCGACGAGAACATTCTCGACCATTACGATATAATCAAGTTCATGCGCTCCAACCAGGGCACATGCGTCAACCAGCGCCCGATAGTCACCCTCAACCAGCGCGTTGAAAAGGGCGACGTCATAGCCGACGGTCCCGCAACGGATCACGGCGAGATATCCCTCGGCAAGAACGCCCTTGTCGGCTTCATGACCTGGGAAGGCTACAACTACGAGGACGCGGTTCTCATCAACGAAAAGATGGTTCGCAACGATGTCTACACCTCGATTCATATCGAGAAGCACGAGATCGAGGCGAGAGATACAAAGCTCGGACCCGAGGAGATCACAAGGGACATCCCGAACGTCTCCGACGATCTTCTGAGCAACCTTGACGAGCGCGGCATAATCCGCGTCGGCGCCGAAGTTCACTCCGGCGACATCCTTGTCGGTAAGGTAACGCCCAAGGGCGAGACCGAGCTGACCGCAGAAGAGAGACTGCTCCGCGCCATATTCGGCGAGAAGGCGAAAGAGGTCAGAGACACCTCCCTCAAGGTCTCCCACGGCGAATACGGTATCGTCGTCAAGGTCGAAGAGTTCACCCGCGAGAACAGCGATGAGCTCGCACCCGGCGTAAACAAGGTCGTCCGCTGCTATATCGCCCAGAAGCGTAAGCTTTCAGTCGGCGATAAGATGGCAGGCCGCCACGGCAACAAGGGTGTTGTTTCAAGAATACTTTCTCAGGAGGATATGCCTTTCCTTCCGGACGGCACGCCGCTCGATATCGTGCTCAACCCCCTGGGCGTTCCCTCCCGAATGAATATCGGTCAGGTGCTCGAGGTGCATCTCGGCTTTGCCGCGAAGCATCTGGGCTACAAGGTAGAGACCCCCGTCTTTGACGGCGCGCACGAGGATGATATCCGCGAAGCGCTCAAGCAGGCAGGACTCAGAGAGGACGGCAAGACGATACTCTACGACGGACGTACCGGCAGACAGTTTGATAACCCCGTCACCGTCGGCGTCATGTATTACCTCAAGCTGTTCCACCTTGTTGACGATAAGATTCACGCGCGTTCCACCGGCCCGTACTCGCTCGTTACGCAGCAGCCCCTCGGCGGTAAAGCTCAGTTCGGCGGCCAGCGTTTCGGTGAGATGGAAGTCTGGGCTCTCGAGGCTTACGGCGCTGCCTACACCCTCCAGGAGATACTGACAGTCAAGTCCGACGATGTTGTCGGCCGTGTCAAGACCTACGAGGCAATAGTCAAGGGCAACAACGTTCCCAAGCCCGGCATTCCCGAGTCGTTCAAGGTTCTCGTCAAAGAGCTTCAGTCCCTCTGCCTTGATGTCAGCGTTCTTGACGCGGACGGCGAGGAGATAGACCTCAAGCAGACCGACGAGGAACTCGGATTTGCACCTTCAGACGATAAGGCATTCTCCTCCGTCAACGACGCCGGCACTGCAGGCGGCTACGGCACGGAAAACGAAGAGGGCGATATCTTCAATGTCGGCTCCGATGAGGACGCCGACGATGACGGCGCCGATTTCGCAGACGATGCCGAGGGCGAAGATGACTACTATGACGGCGACATCTTCTCCGACAGCGAAGGCGAGCTTGACGACTACGACGACTGAGAACAGTCACCTTAAAAATATATTTTAAAAAGGGGCAGTCAACGGATGGAAAACAATACCTTTGAATCCATAAAAATAGGTCTTGCGTCTCCCGATAAGATCAGAAGCTGGTCTTACGGCGAGGTCAAGAAGCCCGAAACCATCAATTACCGCACACTCAAGCCCGAAAAGGACGGACTGTTCTGCGAAAGGATATTCGGACCCCAGAAGGACTGGGAGTGCCACTGCGGCAAATATAAAAGAATCCGCTACAAGGGCAAGATATGCGAACGCTGCGGCGTTGAGATAACCCGCTCTAAGGTTCGCCGCGAGAGAATGGGTCACATCGAGCTTGCAGCTCCCGTTTCCCACATCTGGTATTTCAAGGGAATACCCTCAAGAATGGGTCTTATCCTCGATATATCGCCGCGCAACCTTGAGAAAGTTCTCTACTTTGCGATGCATATCGTTATCGATCCCGGCACAACGGATCTTAAAAAGTATCAGGTTCTCGACGAGAAGGATTACGACGAGTACCGCCTGATGTATGAGGACGATTTCAGGGCAGGCATGGGCGCCGAGGCTATCAAGGAGCTTCTTGCCGAAATCGACCTCGACCAGCTTTCCGCGCAGCTGCGCGAGGAGATAGAGAACGCAAGCGGTCAGAAGAAGGCGAAGGCTCTCAAACGTCTTGAGGTTGTCGAGGCGTTCAGACAGAGCGGCAACAGACCCGAGTGGATGATCCTCGACGTGCTTCCGGTTATCCCGCCGGAGCTTCGTCCCATGGTTCAGCTCGAGGGCGGACGCTTTGCAACGAGCGACCTCAACGATCTTTACCGCCGCGTTATCAACAGAAACAACCGTCTGCGCAAGCTCCTTGAGCTTGGCGCACCCGAGATAATAGTCCGCAACGAGAAGCGTATGCTTCAGGAAGCTGTCGATGCTCTTATCGACAACGGCCGCCGCGGCAGACCCGTAACCGGTCCGAACAACAGAGCGCTCAAGTCGCTCTCCGATATGCTTAAAGGTAAGCAGGGACGTTTCAGACAGAACCTGCTCGGTAAGCGTGTCGACTATTCCGGACGTTCGGTTATCGTCGTCGGCCCCGAGCTGAAGATTTATCAGTGCGGTCTGCCGACCGAGATGGCTCTTGAGCTGTTCAAGCCCTTCGTTATGAAGAGACTTGTCCAGACCGGCAAGGCGAACAACGTCAAGTCCGCAAGAAAGATGGTCGAGCGTCAGAATCCCGTTGTCTGGGATGCTCTCGAAGTGGTTATCAAGGATCACCCCGTGCTCCTCAACCGCGCTCCCACGCTTCACAGACTCGGCATCCAGGCTTTCGAGCCCATCCTTGTCGAGGGCAGAGCTATCAAGCTTCATCCCCTCGTTTGTACCGCATTCAACGCCGACTTCGACGGCGACCAGATGGCAGTTCACGTTCCGCTTTCTGCGGAGGCTCAGGCTGAGGCGCGCTTCCTTATGCTCGCCGCCAACAACCTCCTCAAGCCCTCAGACGGACGCCCGGTCACCGTTCCCACGCAGGACATGGTCCTCGGCTCATATTACCTCACCCTTGAAAAACCCGGCGAGCCCGGCGAGGGCAAGGTGTTCAGAGATGTCGATGAGGCTACCATGGCTTACGATGACGGCACCATCGGACTCCATGCGAGAATCAAAATCCGCATGACCAAGGAGATTGACGGCAAGCCCGTCAGAAAGCTCGTCTCCACCACCATGGGACGCGTTATCTTCAACGGACCTATCCCGCAGGATCTCGGCTTTGTTGACAGAAGCGATCCGGATAACGACTTCAAGCTCGAGGTCGATTTCCTCGTCAATAAAAAGAAGCTCGGCGAAATTATCGACAGATGCATCAAGATTCACGGCACCTCGATAGCAGCCGATATGCTTGATAAGATCAAGGCTCAGGGCTACAAGTACTCGACCCGAAGCGGTATCACCGTCGCTGTCTGCGACGCTACCATACCGCCGCGTAAGGGTGAACTCATTGCCGACGCCGAGAAGGACGTCGCCGAGATCATGGACAACTATGAGAACGGTCTTCTCTCCGACGAGGAGCGCACGAACATGGTCATTGAGACCTGGGAAGACTGCACAAAGAGAGTTGCCGCAGAACTCAAGGCAAACTTCGATCCCTACAACCCGATCAACATGATGCTTGACTCCGGTGCGCGAGGCAACGACAGCCAGCTGCGTCAGCTTGCAGGTATGCGCGGACTTATCGCGAATACGGCAGGTAAGACGATTGAAATCCCCATCAGAGCCAACTACCGTGAAGGTCTTAATATACTCGAATACTTCATCTCGTCGCGTGGTGCGCGTAAAGGTCTTGCCGATACCGCACTTCGTACCGCGGACTCGGGTTACCTCACCAGACGTCTTGTCGATGTCTCGCAGGATGTTATCATCCGCGAGGAGGACTGCGGCTGCACAGAGGGCTCGGATGTCTACGATATCTTCGACGGAAAGCGCCGCATAGTCAGCCTCACCGAGCGTCTTACCGGCCGCTATCTGCTCAACGACTTTGTCGATGAGGATACCGGCGAGCTTATCATGAGCAAGGATAAGATGATGAGCGAGGACGACGCAAAGCGCGTCGCCGACAAGGTATATGAGTACCACGACAGAAAGGTCGCCGCGGGCGAAGAGCCCGAGGGCAGCCTTGCAAAGATAAAGATTCGTTCGCTGCTTACCTGCCAGTCCGAGCACGGTGTCTGCATCAAGTGCTACGGCGCGAACCTTGCAACCGGCGAGCCTGTTACGGTCGGTGAAGCAGTCGGTATTATCGCGGCTCAGTCGATAGGCGAGCCCGGTACACAGCTGACGATGAGAACGTTCCACACCGGCGGCGCGAAAGACCAGTCCGATATCACGGAAGGTCTTCCCAGAGTCGAGGAGCTGTTCGAAGCGAGAAAGCCCAAGAGCCTCGCTCTTATCAGTGAGATCTCCGGTACGGTTTCCGAGCGCGAGATCAAGAAGGTCAGAAACATCATCGTCACCGATCCCGAGACCCTCGAGGAGAAGGCGTATCCCATCCACTACGGTATGCGCGTCAAGGTTGAGCCCGGCGATCACATCAACAAGGGCGACACCATCACCGAAGGTGCTCTCAACCCGCACGATATTCTCGCAGTCCTCGGCGTCGAGGCTGTTCACGATTACCTCATCCGCGAGGTTCAGAGAACCTACCGTATGCAGGGTGTTGACGTCAACGATAAGCACATCGAGGTCATCGTCCGTCAGATGATGAAGAAGGTCAAGATCACCGATCCCGGCGACACGACTTTCCTGCCCGGCGCTGTTGTTGACAAGCTCGAGTTCAAGGCGGAGAACGCACGCGTCGCCGCCAAGGCTCAGGAGACTGGCGAGGAGCTCGCAGAGGCTCAGTGCATGCCCGTGCTCATGGGTATCACAAAGGCTTCTCTTGCAACCGAGTCCTTCCTCTCGGCCGCATCCTTCCAGGAGACGACAAGAGTCCTCACCGACGCCGCCATCAAGGGCAAGAGTGATCCGCTGCTCGGTCTCAAGGAGAATGTCATCATCGGCAAGCTCCTGCCGTCGGGTACCGGCATGAAGTGCTACAGCGATGTTCAGGTGCTTCCCACCACGGGCATCTTCAGCGACCTTGCCGAGAAGCTCGAAGAGGCGGAGAACAGGGAAGAAGCAGAATAATAAACAACCATCGAGCCGGAGTCTGCCGCTTTTGCGGGGGACTCCGGCAGCGGTGACTATAAAGAGATGCGTTTATTGGACAAAAATCATATATAATGCCCCGATAAACGCCGAATATTTTGTTATTTGACGAACCGAAAAGGTTGACAAATAGGTGACTCAGCGGTATAATTTTAAATTGTGATGTCTTGTGTTTTGGGATAATTATGCCCGAAGCGCGGATTTCATATATAAATCTTAGAAAGGAGATGTACTGCTTGCCAACGTTTAATCAGCTTGTGAGAAACGGAAGAGAAACTCTTGAGAAGAAACCCAAAGCCCCCGCGCTTTTGAAGGGTCTCAACTCCAAGAAAAATGTCATGACCGACACTGCTTCTCCGCAGAAGCGCGGTGTTTGCACAGCGGTTAAGACCACCACCCCCAAGAAGCCCAACTCGGCTCTTAGAAAGATCGCCAGAGTTCGTCTTTCCAACGGCATCGAGGTTTCGGCTTATATCCCGGGCGTCGGTCATAACCTTCAGGAGCACTCGGTTGTTCTCATCCGCGGCGGCCGTGTTAAGGACCTTCCCGGTGTGCGTTACCACATCATCCGCGGAACGCTCGATACACAGGGCGTCAACGGCAGAATGCAGGCCCGTTCCAAGTACGGTGCTAAGCGTCCGAAGGCTGCCAAAAAGTAATTCCGCATTACGCGGAAAGCTTAAGAGACAGAATCTTCTTGCAGGTGATTACTCCAATGCGAGAGTGCATTGAAATACATGCCTCCCATTGACACCACGAGAGTTTTGTCACTCGAGTACCTATGATATCATTACTATGAAGGAGGGAAGCGAAGTGCCAAGAAGAGGCAAGATAGCAAAACGTGACGTTTTGCCCGATCCGCTTTACAACTCAAAGCTCGTAACACGCCTTATCAACAACGTCATGATCGACGGTAAGAAGGGCGTCGCTCAGAAAATCGTTTACGAGGCTTTCGACATTATCCGTGAGAAGACCGGCAAGGACCCGCTTGAGGTTTTTGAGGCTGCTATGGAGAATGTCATGCCCGTTCTCGAAGTCAAAGCTCGTCGAGTCGGCGGTGCAACCTATCAGGTTCCCATGGAGGTTCGTCCGGAGAGAAGACAGACCCTCGGTCTGCGCTGGATAACCCTTTATTCCCGTCAG
Source organism: bacterium (assembly GCA_963592475.1). Taxonomy (GTDB): domain Bacteria; phylum Bacillota; class Clostridia; order Oscillospirales; family Acutalibacteraceae; genus CAG-177. The sequence goes on along the minus strand of CAVAWW010000001.1, from coordinate 97,431 downwards.
CGTTCCGAGAGAACGATGAAGGAGAGACTTGCTAACGAGATCATGGATGCCGTCAATTCGACCGGTTCGGCATTCAAGAAGCGTGAGGATACTCACAAGATGGCAGAGGCCAACAAGGCATTTGCACATTTCAGGTGGTAATTTCACCTATATATTTTGCTATTCGCACAAAGGCGAGATACGGAGGTTTTTATGCCGAGAGAGGTTTCACTGGAAAAGACCAGGAATATCGGAATCATGGCGCATATTGACGCAGGCAAAACCACCACAACGGAGCGTATCCTGTTCTATACAGGAAAGACCCACAAACTCGGCGAAGTGCATGATGGTGCTGCGACAATGGACTGGATGGAGCAGGAGCAGGAGAGAGGTATAACCATTACCTCCGCTGCAACCACTTGCTTCTGGAAGGAACACCGTATCAACATCATCGACACTCCCGGCCACGTGGACTTCACCGTTGAGGTTGAGCGTTCTCTGCGCGTTCTGGACGGTTCTGTTACCGTTCTTTGCGCAAAGGGCGGCGTTGAGCCCCAGTCCGAAACCGTCTGGAGACAGGCGGACAAGTACCAGGTTCCGAGAATGGTCTATGTTAACAAGATGGACATTATGGGAGCTAACTTCTATAATGTTATAGACATGATGAAGGAGCGCCTGAAGTGTAACGCAGTTCCGATTCAGCTCCCCATAGGCGCGGAAGCTGACTTCAAGGGAATCATCGACCTTGTTCAGATGCAGGCTGATGTCTACTATGATGACAAGGGTCTCGACGTCAGAGTCGAGGAGATTCCCGAGAACATGAAGGAGCTTGCACAGAAGTATCATGATGAGCTCGTTGAGCACGTCGCCGAACAGGACGACGAGCTGCTCGAGAAGTATCTCGGCGGCGAGGAGCTCACCATTGATGAGATAAAGACCTGCATCCGCAAGTCTACTATCGCCAATAAGATGGTTCCCGTATGCTGCGGTACTTCTTACCGCAACAAGGGTGTTCAGCAGCTGCTTGACGCTATTGTTGATTACATGCCCGCTCCGACGGATGTCCCGTCGATAAAGGGCACGAACCCCGAGACCGGTGAAGAGGAGTTCCGTCATTCTTCGGATTCCGAGCCGTTCGCAGCTCTTGCTTTCAAGATCGCGACCGATCCCTTCGTCGGTAAGCTCTGCTTCTTCAGAGTTTATTCGGGCACAGTCACCACCGGCAGCACTGTTTACAATGCTACCAAGGACTGCAACGAGCGTCTGGGAAGAATCCTGCAGATGCACTCCAACCACAGAAAGGATATCGACTGCGTTTACGCCGGAGATATCGCTGCGACTATCGGTCTGAAGAACACCACTACCGGCGACACGCTCTGCGACGCCAAGGCTCCTATAATCCTTGAGTCCATGGAGTTCCCCGATCCCGTTATCAGGGTCGCTATCGAGCCCAAGACCAAGGCAGGCCAGGAGAAGATGGCTATCGCGCTTGCAAAGCTCGCCGAAGAGGATCCGACCTTCAAGTGCTACACTGATGAAGAGACGGGTCAGACCATCATCGCCGGCATGGGCGAGCTTCACCTTGAGATAATCGTTGACAGACTTCTTCGTGAGTTCAAGGTCGAGGCTAATGTCGGTAAACCCCAGGTCGCATACCGCGAGACCATCACCAAACCCGCAGAGAGCGATACCAAGTATTCGCGTCAGTCGGGCGGCCGCGGACAGTACGGTCACGTCAAGATCCGCATCGAGCCCAACCCCGAGAAGGGTTATGAGTTCGTCAACGAGGTCGTCGGCGGCGCTATCCCGAAGGAATATATCGGACCTGCAGAGGCCGGTATCAAGGGTGCAATGCAGTCGGGCGTTCTTGCAGGCTTCAATGTTGTTGACGTCAAGGTCACTCTTTACGATGGATCTTATCACGAGGTCGACTCCTCCGAAATGGCGTTCAAGATCGCCGGTTCAATGGCGTTCAAGGATGCGATGAAGAAGGCAGCTCCCGTGCTCATGGAGCCCATCATGAAGGTCGCCATTATCGTCCCCGAGGACTATATGGGCGATGTTATCGGCGATGTCAACTCCCGCCGCGGACAGATCGAAGGCACCGAGATGCGTACGGGCGCAGTGCAGATCAATGCATTCATCCCGCTGTCGAACATGTTCGGCTACGCTACCACCCTTCGTTCCAAGACGCAGGGACGCGGTCAGTATGTCATGGAGCCCAGCCACTACGCCGAGGTTCCGAAGTCCATTGCTGAGACTGTCATCAAGGACAAGTAATTTTTAAAAAGCACTTGAATTTTCAGGTGTAAATTGATAGAATAGTTTTATGCTGATGCATGAGACAATTATTTAACCAATTTAAGGGAGGAAATTCCAAATGGCAAAAGCTAAATTCGAAAGAACTAAGCCCCATGTAAACATTGGTACCATTGGTCACGTTGACCATGGTAAGACCACTCTTACCGCTGCTATCACCAAGACTCTCGCTATGAAGGGCGAGGCTGAGTTTGTTGATTACGCTAACATCGATAAGGCTCCCGAGGAGAGAGAGCGCGGTATTACAATCAACACCGCTCACGTTGAGTATGAGACCGCTACCCGTCACTATGCTCACGTTGACTGCCCCGGCCATGCTGACTATATCAAGAACATGATCACCGGTGCTGCTCAGATGGACGGCGCTATCCTTGTTATAGCTGCTACCGACGGCCCCATGGCTCAGACCAAGGAGCACCTTCTTCTTGCCCGCCAGGTTGGCGTGCCCTATATCATCGTCTTCATGAACAAGGTTGACCAGGTCGACGATCCTGAGCTCCTTGAGCTTGTCGAGATGGAGATCCGCGATACTCTTAACGAGTATGGCTTCCCCGGCGATGACACCCCGATCATCAAGGGTTCTGCTCTTAAGGCTCTTGAGTACAACGGCAATGATCCTGACGCACCCGAGCTTGCTTGCATCTGGGAGCTCATGAACGCTGTTGACACTTATATCCCCACTCCCGACCGTAAGGCTGACCTGCCTTTCCTTATGCCTGTTGAGGATGTCTTCACCATCACCGGCCGTGGTACTGTTGCCACCGGTAGAGTTGAGCGTGGACAGCTGAGAACCGGCGACGAGCTTGAGATCGTTGGTCTTAAGGAAGAGAAGGGCAAGACCGTCTGCACCGGAATCGAGATGTTCCGCAAGACCCTCGATTACGCTGAGGCCGGCGACAACATCGGCGCTCTTCTTCGTGGTGTTCAGAGAAATGAGATCGAGCGTGGACAGGTTCTTTCCAAGCCCGGCACCATTCATCCCCACACCAAGTTTGTCGGTCAGGTTTACGTCCTTACTAAGGACGAGGGCGGCCGTCACACTCCGTTCTTCAACAACTATCGTCCCCAGTTCTACTTCAGAACTACTGACGTTACCGGTATCATCTCCCTTCCCGAGGGCGTAGAGATGTGCATGCCCGGCGACAACATTGACATGTCTGTCGAGCTTATCGCTCCCATCGCTATCGAAGAGGGTCTCCGCTTCGCTATCCGTGAAGGCGGCCGTACCGTCGGCTCGGGCGTTGTTATCAAGATCAACGAGTAATTAATGCCCTTTTGATCCCGTAGGTTTTCCTGCGGGATCTTTTTTTATGCCAATTTATCCATTTTTAATAATCAATATCCAAAAAGTACAGCTGTTTTTATTGATTTATCTCGGCGGGTATGATAAAATTAATTGAAAATTTTATCACAGGAGTGAAGTAAATGGGAAAGTTAAACAATATCGACAAGGCCGCAGCGGGTAAAGGCTCCGGCATCAACACACTCTGGCAGTTTGTCAAGTTCATCGTCGTCAGCCTCGGCGCCTGCATTGTTCAGGTTGTATCTCTCGCGATTCTTTACAACATCCCCGCAATCAAGGCTCTGAGCACGCAGGCATTCCACTGGTTCGTCTTTGATTATCCGGTCATCGAGGGTCAGCGCTGCGGACTTGCGCTCTTCATTGCATTCAACGTTTCGAACCTTCTGGCGCAGATAGTTGCATTCTTCATCAACAAGGAAAAGACTTTCAACTCGGGCTCCAACACCGCTATTACTCTGCCCATATACATAATCTTTACCCTTGCTCTCGTCTGCTTCTCTGCGTGGTTCAACCCCGTAGTTTTCGAGTTCTGCACCTCGAAGTTCCATCTGAACAGCGGTCTTTCGCTCACTATAGCTACCGCTGTCTGCTCAGCTCTCCAGTTCTTCCTCTATTTCCCCGTGGATAAGATTCTTTTCCACAAGAAAAAGGAAGACAAGAAAGCAAAATAATCAAAAAATAAAAAGGGTCGGCGCAGATGTGCCGATCCTTTCGCTTTGTTAAATTACGCACCCTCCGATCTTTTGCGGAGGGTGCTGTATTTTATTTTCAGCCTCTCAGCCACTCAAGAGCCGCTTCAAGAGGGGAGTCGGTGACGACATCCGGCTCGATAGAAGTCTCTTTGAATATCTCGCCCGTGCGCGCCTTGTCAAACGCGACGGTCAGATACATCTGCGCACCGTCATACATGTTGTAGAGCATATTGACGCTCGTGTAGCCAGCGGTCGGTGCGCCGAAAGTCCTTGTGTTTTCGAGTCCTCTGAAGCAGAGCATCAGAGCTTCGCCCGAGCTTGCAGTCATGTCGTCGGTAAGTATCGCAACGGGTACATTCAGCTTCTCTTCGGGATAGAGGCTCCTGCCGCCCGTGCCCGCATTGCTGACAACGCCGTTTTTGAGCGTGACTGGGATATCGTAGCTGCGGTAGTGATAATAAACCAATTCGCCGTCTGGCAGCAGCGACGAGACAGCCGTCGCCATCGGACCCATGTCACCGCCGGTGTTGCCGCGCAGGTCGAGCACAACGCCCTTTATTTTATCGCGGTTCTCGTGAATGAAGTCCTCCGCGACTTTTGCGTATTTCTGTCCCGCTTCGGCTGTGCCGAGGAAATCTTCGGCTGTGACGAGGAAATCGGGGAGTTTTATTATTGCAATATCGCCGTCGAGCGAAACGGTGGGCAGAACCTCGTCATAGCTCTCGGTTGTGTCCTGCGATTCCGATTTTGTCATGAACATTGAGTGCTTGCCGCCGCAAACCGAAAGAGCCTTTTTAATCGCGGGGTATGTGTCCTCATAGCTCTCGGCGTTTTCTATCATCTTGAGACATTCTTCGTAAGTGCTTTTCCACTCGTCACTTCTCGAATATATCCCGTTTTTGCCTATGGTTGCAAGAGCGTCCTTGCCGTAGCGCTCTGCCGACGGCGGGACGAGATAAAATCCGAATGTCGGTCCGTATTTCATAACAACTGCCAACGCCGCAGCGATAATGATTATGAGCGGTATGCATATTCCGAGCGCGATGCGCAGCTTCTTGTTTTTGCTTTTGGTTTTCATAAAAAACTCCTCCTGTCGATAATGATTATATCAAAACAGAGGGTCGTTCTCAATAACAAAGCCTTACATTGTGCGCCTGAGTTCTTACATTTATGTAAGATTCGGCGGCGAAAAAAGTTGAAAAAACTATAAATTGGGTCTTTACAACCGAGGAACAATATGATATAGTATTCACAGCAAAAAATCTTTAAGAGCGGTACAGAGATGCCGACAAGATGGTCATATTCAGTGCGGATAGGGTATATCTGCGTGTTTTTGTGCGATTTTGTCGGTGCGGCAGGATCGTATTTTTTTATGCTTCGGGGTGAGTAAATGGAGTTCAAGGCCTATATCATGGACAGCGCGGCGGTCAACCGTGCGCTCGCGCGGATATCGCACGAGATAATCGAGCGAAACGGCGATTCGGATGAGATATGCCTTGTCGGCATAATGAGAAGAGGCGCGCCGCTTGCGGATATCCTCGCCTCAAAGATCGAGAGTCTCGGCGTGAAGACGCAGAAAGGCTATCTCGACATCACGCTCTACAGGGACGACCTGAGCGAGAGCGCGAGCCAGCCGACGGTGAACTCCGGCAAGCTTGATTTTTCCGTCGAGGGCAAGACGGTCGTCATGGTCGACGATGTGCTCTACACCGGCAGAACGGCGCGCGCCGCGATGGATGCGATAATCTCCCTCGGCCGCCCGGCGAAGATACAGTTTGCAACGCTTGTTGACAGAGGACACAGGGAGCTCCCGATAGTCGCCGACTATGTCGGCAAGAACGTGCCGACCTCGCGCGGCGAAGTGGTCGTTGTGAAGATCCCGCCGTTCGACGATGAGACAAGCGTCTCGATATACAGCAAATAAGACTTTGACGCAGAAGCGGTTCACCGGGACTGTGTTGAGTATAGACAGGCAAAATTTGAGGAGGTCAATAGTATGAAATTGATTTACGGTATCAAAGACAAGCCGAAGTTCGGCAAGCTTATCGTCTTTGCGTTCCAGCAGCTGCTCGCGATTATGGCAGCGACCATCGCAGTTCCCATGATAACTTCGGGTGTTTATGACTGCGGCGAGGTGCAGATGAGCACTGTCGCGGCGCTCTTCGGCGCAGGCGCAGGCACCCTTGTATATGTTCTCTTCACGAAGGCAAAGAGCCCTGTTTTCCTTGGTTCTTCTTTCGCTTTCCTCGGCTCAATGGCAGCCGCTTTCGCAGGCGCGACCACCGTTGCGCTCGGCTATCTCGGACTGATCCTCGGCGCTGTGTTCGCGGGTCTCGTCTATGTTGTTATAGCAATAGCGGTCAAGATTTCCGGTGTCGGCTGGATAAATAAGCTCATGCCCGCCGCCGTTATCGGACCCACCGTTGCTATAATCGGACTTTCGCTCGCAGGCAACGCTATCGGCGACCTCCAGAAAGGTTCCTATGCAGTCAACGGCGAGCCGACCGCAAGCGTCTATGTCGCTATCATCTGCGGTCTCGTCACTCTCTTCGTGACCATGTTCTGCTCCGTCTTCGGCAAGAAGATGATAAAGCTCATCCCATTCATCATCGGTATCCTCTCCGGCTACGCTGTTGCGGCTATCTTTACCGTCATCGGCATCAAGACCGGAAATGACGCTCTCAGAGTTATCGACTTCAGCGGATTCACTGCACTCGTTGCAGGCGGCGTGGGAGTCAAGACCTTCTTCGCAGTGCCCGATTTCACCTTCTTTGAGGCTTTCGGTGCCTTCGGCGAGCTCAGCGGTTCTTACATAGCGGCTGTTGCAGTGGCCTATGTCCCGGTTGCATTCGTTGTCTTCGCAGAGCACATCGCTGACCACAAGAACATCTCTTCCATAGTCGAAACTGACCTCCTTGTTGAGCCCGGTCTCCACAGAACCCTGCTCGGCGACGGTATCGGCTCGATGGTCGGCGCATTCTTCGGCGGCGCACCGAACACCACCTACGGCGAGTCGATAGCTTGCGTGGCTATCTCCGGCAATGCCTCTGTTGCAACTATCGTCTGCACGGCAGTCCTCGCGATAATCATCGCGTTCCTCTCACCCTTCGCAACTTTCCTCGCTTCGATTCCCTCCTGCGTCATGGGCGGCGTGTGCATCTCGCTCTACGGCTTCATTGCAGTCAGCGGTCTGAAGATGATCCAGAAAGTTGACCTCGAAGATAACAGAAACCTCTTCGTTGTCTCCGTTATTCTTATCGCCGGTATCGGCGGCCTGACCGTCTCCTTCGGCAAGGTCACGATAACCTCCATCGCCTGCGCACTCATCCTCGGCATCCTGACGAATGTTGTGCTCGGCAACAGAGAGAAGAACAAAAAGGCTGAATAAGCCGATATAAAACAGAATCGGGCGGTACAGATTAGCTCTGTGCCGCCCGTTTTTTGCTCTTCGCCGCAGGAAAATGTTCATATTGCGAAGCTTTGAACTAAACAAATATACATCGTGCATCATTATAGAGCATGCGAAACGGAAAATCAACAGCGATAAAGCGTCTGCCATTCGTCAAATTGTACAGCTTTTGGGGTCAATTTTTGTGACAACGGACATGGGCTTTTATGGTATAATTATATAATCAAAAAGGGGTTCGATATTTTTAGCGGAGGAATATATGCTTTATAAAAAGAATTATCTCAGCACCCTGTCCGATGAGCTGTTTCGCTCCCCGACGAGCGAATACCGCGCCGCGCCGTTCTGGGCGTGGAACTGCAGGCTCGAAGAGGACGAGCTTCTGCGGCAGATAGAAATTTTTCATGAGATGGGCTTCGGCGGATTTCATATGCATGTCAGAACCGGCATGGATACGGAATATCTGAGCGACGAGTTCATGCATCTCATCCGCTCCTGCACCGACAAGGCGAAGAGCGAAAAAATGCTCGCGTGGCTCTATGACGAGGACAGATGGCCCTCCGGCGCCGCAGGCGGAATAGTAACAAAAGATAAGCGTTTCCGCGCGCGCCACCTGCTCTTTACCGTCAGACCCTACGACGGCTCTGCGGGCTTCACGGATGACTCCACATCGCGCGGAGTGCGCTCCGAGGACGGCGAACTGCTTGCCTGCTACGACATAGTGCTCGATTCCGACGGATATTTGAAGAGCTACAGACGCATCGGCGAGAACGACTCTGCCGAGGGCACAAAGTGGTATGCCTATCTTGAAATAAGCGGCGCGAACCCGTGGTATAACGGCCAGGCTTATCTCAACACGCTCGACAAAAATGCGGTCGAACGTTTCGTTGAGGTCACTCACGAGCGGTACAAAGAAGTCGTCGGCGACGAGTTCGATGAAACTGTCCCCGCGATTTTTACCGACGAGCCGCAGTTCACGCGCAAGACTCTCATGGACAACTCGACCGACACGGACGATCTCATCATGCCGTGGACGGATGATTTTGCAAAGACATATTTAAACACATATTCTCAGGATATCATGGAGTTCCTGCCGGAGATATTCTGGGATCTGCCGGACGGAAAAGTTTCCGCCGCCCGTTACCGCTATCACGATCATATTGCGGAGCGGTTCTCTTCGGCGTTCGCCGATACGGTCGGCGGCTGGTGCCGCGAAAACGGCATTGCGCTGACGGGTCACATGATGGACGAGCCGACGCTCGAAAGCCAGACGGGTGCGCTCGGCGAAGCGATGCGCTCATACCGCTCGTTCGGGCTGCCCGGCATTGATATGCTCTGCTCGTGGAAGGAATACACGACCGCGAAGCAGGCTCAGTCCGCCGCGCATCAGTTCGGCTATGAGGGCGTGCTCTCCGAGCTTTACGGCGTCACTGACTGGGATTTTGATTTCAGAGGACACAAACTCAACGGCGACTGGCAGGCGGCTCTCGGCGTCACTGTACGCGTGCCGCATCTGTCGTGGGTCTCCATGGAAGGCGAGGCAAAGCGGGACTATCCCGCCTCGATAAACTATCAGTCCCCGTGGTACAAAAAATATTCCTGCGTTGAAAATCACTTCGCGCGAGTCAACACGGCGATGACCCGCGGTGTGCCGATTGTAAAGGTCGGCGTTATCCACCCGGTCGAGAGCTTCTGGCTCCACTGGGGACCCAACGACAAATCGGGACTTATACGTGAAGAGCTTGACAAGAATTTTCAGGATTTGACAAAGTGGCTGCTGTTCGGCAGCATAGATTTTGATTTTATCAGCGAGTCGCTGCTGCCCGGTCTCTGCCCGCATGCGGACGCGCCGCTGAGAGTCGGCGAGATGAAGTACGATGTGATAGTCGTGCCCGGATGCGAGACGCTCCGTTCGTCAACGCTCGACAGGCTCGAAAAATTCCGCGAGGACGGCGGCAGGGTGATATTCCTCGGCGAAGCCCCGACTCTCGAGGATGCACAGCCGTCCGACAGGGGAGAGAGGCTCTTCAAAAACAGCGAGCACATACCCTATCAGCGCGCGTCGCTTCTGACTGCGCTCGACGCATCAAGAACCGTATGCATCCGCGATGATGACGGCTATCTCTCGGACGGGCTGATATATCAGCTGCGCGAGGATACCGACAGCCTGTGGCTCTTTATCGCGCACGCCGTGGAGCCGTACGACTGCAACATAACGAATTTTGATGACATAAAAATAAGCGTAAAGGGCGAATATTCGCCCGTGATATACGACACCTTGAGCGGCGAGATAAAGCCAGCGGAGTTCGATTATCTCAACGGCAATACCGTGATAAGCGCACGGCTCTATGAATACGACAGCCTGCTGCTCAGACTCTATGACGGCTGCTCCGAGGGTCAGTATGCCGAGCCGGAGGAGCGCGAGGACAAGAAAATTACAGTTCCATGCGAGACGGAATATGAGCTCGACGAGCCGAATGTCATGCTTCTTGACATGGCGCGTTTTGCGCTCGACGGCGACGAGCTAAGCGAGCATGAGGAGGAGCTTCTCAGAGCCGATAACATCTGTCGCGAAAAGCTCGGCTTCCCGCTTCGAAGCGGCGCGGTGATGCAGCCGTGGGTCATACATGAGCCTGTGCCCGAGCACAAGGTGCGGCTCCGCTTTAAGATAGACAGCGCGCTCGCGTTTGACGGCGTATCGCTCGCCCTTGAGGACGCGGAGAAAGCGGAGATAACGCTGAACGGTCAGGCGGTCGACAACACCGTGACCGGCTGGTATGTTGACAAAGCGATAAAAACCGTAAATCTGCCGAAGATAGAGCAGGGTGAGAACGTCCTTGATATTGTCCTCCCGTTCGGCAAACGCACGAATGTCGAATGGTGCTATCTGCTCGGCGACTTCGGAGTCGAGGTGCGCGGCAGGCTCAAGAAGCTCGTAAAGCGCCCCGAAAAGCTCGCGTTTGGCAGTATAGTAAATCAGGGTTTGCCGTTCTACGGCGGCTGTGTGACCTACCGTTTCGGCGTCGACTGCCCCGGCGGGGATATAAAAATTACCGTCCCGCACTACGACGGTGCGCTGACCGATATATTTGTTGACGGCGTTCACGCGGGTGAGATAATCTTCCCGCCGTATGAGCTGGAGCTCAAAAATATCGGAGCGGGCAGGCATGAGATAGCGGTGAAGCTCTACACGAACCGCAGAAATGCGTTCGGCACGGTGCATCTCTATGAGCGCAAATGCCACTGGATAGGCCCGGATGCATGGCGCACAAGGGGAAGCAAGTGGAGCTATGAATATGTTCTTCGTGATATAGGCGTGGAGTCCGCGCCTGTAATATACAGCTTGAAAAAATAAAAATAAAGGAGCAACAAACGATGAAAAAAGCACTCAAATCGGCTCTTGCGGTCGTTCTGGCACTGACGATGATCATGTCGTGCTCTTTCGCCGCCACTGCAAGCGCAGCGGGAGCGAATACGGCGACAACGAGCGTCTCCGTCTCGGACATTCCGCAGATCATTGCCGGCGTTGTGAAGGCAGGCATTGAAGTCGCCAAAAAGGCGTATGAGTACTACGACAAGTATGTCCCCGACTCGATAAAGGACATCAACTCGACCGTTGCCAAAGACGCTGCCGGCGCGGTCAAGAATCTGGCAAAAATCGAACCGCTCAAGGTTTTGATAGGCGGCAAGGAGTACGATGTGAGCACCCCGTGGGGACTCATTACGGCTCTTGCGAAGATGGAGACGGATAAAGAGAAGACAAGTATTCTCATGACCTATCTCGACTGCATCTTCACAAAGATAATCAGCTTCATTGCGGACATGGTCCCGCTGCCGAGCGGGCTGACGAAGCTCGAGGATTACAAGCCCGAGAGCGAGAACTTCTACAAGGGCAGCAAGGAATTTGTCAGCGAGGCTTCTAAGGACGCGAAGTGGCAGCTCGGCTACAGCCAGGCGAGCCTCGTCCCCGACGATGTTCTCAACGGACATTATTATCTTGCGGGCTACCTGCTCCAGAACTTCCCGTCGAACACCGTTGAGACCGTGCTCGACGATATGAAGGTCCGCACCGTTGTTGTTGACGACGGACGCGGCAAGGTCGTTTTCTCGACCATCGAGTGCATCGGCATCGCGAGCGAGGACATCAAGCAGATCCGCGACCGCGTTGCAAAAGAGCTCAAAGACGAAAACATAATCTCTGTCAATGTCTTTGCGACCCATTGCCACAGCTGCATCGACACGCAGGGTCTCTGGAATCCCTTCTTCGCGAAGCTTGCGAAGAACATCGGCGTCACCCTCACCGGCAAGGGCTCATATTCCTCCGGTACCGACCCGAAGTATATGGAGTTCCTCTTCGACAAGACCACCGACACTATCGTTGAGGCCTGCAAGAACATGAAGTCCGGCGAGATGTATGAGGCTACCCTCGACCACCTCGGCGAGGACTATATCAACGACAAGCGCGGCGTGTTCGACGCTGTCGACAATCTCACAAGACTCCGCTTCGTCCCCGACGACGGCAGCACCGAGACTTATATAGTCAACATGTCCGCTCATCCCTATATCACCGGTCTCAAGACCGACAAGAGCAGCGGCAAGGAGCTCTCCGCAGACTACACCTACTACATGGAGCAGATAATCAGCAGCGCAGAGAACAACAACACGAACTTCATGTTCATCAACGGCGCGCTGTGCGGTATCTATTCCGCCCGCGGAGTCACCAACGACGGCGTTGCCACCGTGCGCAGAAGCGAGGAGGCTACCCGCTACGGCAACGAGCTGGGCAGAATGGTAGTTGCTCTGACCATGACCAAGGATGAGATAAAGCGCGCGGGCGACTGGCTCACGAACGACAAGTTCTATGCCGATGCCGCCGAGGCGATAAAGAACAACACCGAGCTTACCGACGAAGAGAAGCAGAAGAAGCTCGACGAGATAACCGTCTGGTATGAGAACTGGGAGCCCGTCAAAGAGACGAGAGTTGAGCCCATACTCAACATCAGACACAAGGAAGTTCTGGTCGAGATAAGCAATCCCGTTATCGAGGCTGTCGGCAAGGCGAGACTCGTCGGCAACAAGATCTATTACGACAAGAACGAGACTCTCTACACGACGACCGAGGTCGGCTATCTTGAGATAGGCAAGAACATAAAGATTGCTCTTCTGCCCGGCGAAGTATCGCCCGAGCTTATGGACGGAAAAGGCGCCTGCCTTGCCGAGAACGCTTACAGCGGCAAGGACTTCGGCTATCCGTCGCTCAACAGCATCGTCAGCGACTATGCGGGCAAGAATGTTGAGCTCTATGTATTCGGCGAGGCTAACGATGCCTGCGGATATGTCGTGCCCGACAATGACTACTGCATGATCTTCTTTGACGGCTCCGACCTGCTCGGCGACCATTATCAGGAGACCATCTCCTTCGGCAGAACGGTTGCTTCGACCCTCGTCAAGGCTTACGCCGAGATGATGAAGGATCTCAAAGCAGGAAAATAAAATGGACAAAAGCCGGGGTTTTCAGCTCCGGCTTAGTTTATGAAAGCTTGCGGATTGCAATTTGTTATATACCACCCTAATTTAGCGAGTGTTTGTAAATATAGAAACCGACCTGTGGTTCATAGGTCGGTTTTGCTATTATATTGGCGTGCAATTTGTAGAGTGCGGCGATTCGACGCACCGTTGCCGCGACAACGGCATGATAAGAATATGCCTTCTACCTTCGCGTCCAACTATAATTAGAACTTTTATACTTCCCGCGTTTCGGCATTTTCTTTTTATTTGAAAAAGAAAACGCCTGCAAAAGAAAAGCAAAACAGGGGGAATCCCCCTGTACCCCCGGCAACGCCGCGCCGCAGTACATAGCCTGCGGCTCTCAATTAGTTGCTCGGCACATTCGCACGCAAACGCGCCGGAGCTTGAACGAATGCGTGCTCGTGCGTCTTGCTTCGCAAGCCGTTCCCTCGCCTGTCTCCGTTAGCTATCAAACACTGCGGCGCGGCTATTGGAAGCCTGATTATAAAGACTGACTATGGCGCAAACTTTTCTTTGTTGTGTACTAAGCAATCGACAATTTCAATTTTCCTTGCTCCGTTCAATCGCACTACGCGGTTTCAACATATAAAAAATCCCGACAGCTATTACTGCCGGGACTTCTTTTGTATTATGCTTTTTTACTTTACTTCTTCTGCGGTGCGGAAGCCCTTCTTGACGAGGAGGTTGTTTATTCTGTCCTTCGGGTCGAGAAGCTTGCTGACCGAGGTGTCGTGGTTCAAAGTGTCGATAACATAGGAGATGTACTTCGACAGATCAACTTCGACATACCACTCGCGCTGTTTGAGCTCGGGGGTTCTGTAGATGAGGTTGGTGGTGAACACCTTGTTGATAAGGCCGCTTTCGTATGCCTTGTCGAAAGCCTCAAGTCCGTTGCAGAACAGGCCGAAGCAGGTGCAGACGAAGATTCTTCTCGCCTTGAGCTCCTTGAGCTTCGTTGCAACTTCGATCATCGACTCGCCGGAGGAAATCATGTCGTCAACAATGACAACATCCTTGCCCTCAACATTGTCGCCGAGGAACTCGTGGGCGATTATCGGGTTTCTGCCGTCAACAACGACCGAATAGTCGCGTCTCTTGTAGAACATACCGAGGTCAACGCCGAGGACGGTCGAATAATAGATGCAGCGACCCATGCCGCCCTCATCGGGGGAAATTATCATCAGATGATCGTTGTCGATCTTGAGATCGGGAACATTCTTGACGAGAGCCTTTATCATCTGGTAAGCAGGCTGAATGTTTTCAAAGCCGTGGTTCGGGATAGCGTTCTGAACTCGCGCGTCGTGCGCATCAAAGGTGATGAGGTTGTCCACTCCGAGAGTGCTCAGCTCCTGAAGAGCCATGGCGCAGTCAAGGGATTCTCTGCTTGAACGCTTGTGCTGTCTTCCTTCGTAGAGCATGGGCATGATAACGGTGATGCGTCTTGCCTTGCCGCCGATTGCGCTGATGGCGCGCTTGAGGTTCGCGTAGTGATCGTCGGGGCTCATCATATTGTCCTTGCCGTACATCTTATAGGTCAGACCGTAGTTGAACATATCGCAGACGATGAAGATATCGTAGCCGCGAACGGACTGCTGAATGTGGCACTTCGATTCGCCCGAACCGAAACGCGGGAATACCGCCTTGATGAGGTAGGAGTCGCGCTGATAGCCCGAGAACGCGATGGTTGTTTTGTGCTCGCTCTCGCGGATCTCGCGCCATGTTTTGAGATAGGCGTCGATCTTTGCGGCAAGCTCCTCACAGCCGGGCAGTGCGATGAGCGCAAGCGGTCCTACCGGAATAGTTGAAAAATCCGGTGCAGTTAAAGCTTCTGACATAATAATTCCCTCCGCAGATTAAATTGTCTTTTTTACCTTCATCTAACATTATATAATAAAAAACGCCCGATTGATAGTCAAAAAGAACTTTTTCGAAAAAAATCTGCCGCAGACAATTGGACGTTTTTTGTTAATTATGACAATTAATGTTATTAAGAGTTGGACACATGGACATCGAGCTGGTTGAACGGGATGTTGATTCCGTTTTCGTCGAAGGCTGTTTTGACATCCTCCTGCAGTTTGTAGTAGACAGTCAGATAATCGGAAGATGAGCACCACGCCATGAGCAGAAGGTCGATGCTGCTCGCCGACTGCTGCTTGACGACGACTTCCGGCTCGGGATTTTTATAGATGAGTTCATTCTTGAGCGCCTGCGCTCGGAGCACCTGCTTTGCGAGGGCTATGTCGTCGGAGTAGGAGACGGAGAAGGTCATGTCGAGTCTGCGGCGTCCCTCGGCGTTGTAGTTGATGATGTTGTTGCTCGTGATGTGCGAGTTCGGGACTATAACGCGCTTGTTGTCAACGGTCGTGAACACCGTGTACATCAGCTTTATCTCGTGAACCCGTCCGCTTATGTTCTCAAGTTCGACGAAGTCGCCGCTTTTAAAAGGCTTGTTGACGAGTATCTGTATGCCGCTTGCAAACTGGGCGATGCTGTTTTGCAGACCCATGCCGGCGGTCAGTCCGGCTGCGCCGAGGGCGGCGATAAACGAGTTCAGATTGAAGCCGAGAGTCGAGAGCGCGGAGAGTATGACCGCAAATCTCAGCAGCCAGACTACGATGCTGCGCAGAAACGAGTGGATAGATGCATCAACGCCCTTTCGCGTCAGACCTTTTATCAGCAGTTTGCCGATAAGTGAGCTGACCCAGAAGCCGAGCGCGATATTATCACAGCCCCGGCGAGCTTCGGAAGCGCGTCGACGAGCTTAGACATAAATGTTTCAAGATCGAATGCCGAGAGTTTTTCCGTCATATCTTTTTCCTCCGTTTTGGGTATGCTTCATTATACCAAATGCGCCCCGAGTTTACAACCTTTTGGACAAATGCGCCCGAATGTGCAACTTTGCGACAGCGGGCGAATGTTGGGTATTTAATCGCGCTTTGCAGTGTGATAAAATATTCGGTAAGATGCGAACATATAGATATAAGCGTTATAGATAAAAAATTATCTATTTGTGCTTTTCGTTCATTTTTCGGTCATAATTTTGTGGTAAAATAACAGAAAATGCGGCGGAAAAATATTCTTTATATATGTTCGCCGATGAAAGGAGCGTGTTTCTATGGCGTCCGAGATGCTTTCAAAGGTGCTCGATGCCGAAAATTCGGACAAAGAGGCGCAGAAAGCGGCGCACGAACAGGCGCAGAAAACCGTCGACGCGGCGGTCGAAGCGGGCGAGGGCGCAGTTGCAAGAAAGAAGGCTGAGGCCGCAAAGAAAGCGGAAGAAATCCTCGCGGGTGCGCGCGAACAGGCGCGTGCAAACGAGGAGAAAGCCGAAAAGGCGGCAGGGGAGCGCAAGCGCGAAGTGCTTGCGGCTGCCGAAGCGCACAGAGCCGAGGCAATCAGAGCGGTTATGGAGACGGTGATCTGATGAAACGGCTCAGAAATTACAGAAAAGTCAGGAGGTGTCAGGTTGGCAAAGCTTAAAATGAAGTGCATCGAGCTGCTCGCTCCGCTTGAGCAGAGCAAGGAGATAATCGACTGCCTTCAGCGTATGGGTACTGTCGAGCTGACCGACTGCGAAGAGAGCGAATCGCTCTGCAAACTGTCAACGGGCGTCACCGTTTCGACCTTTGAACGGTATCTCTCGGCGGCGGAGAGCGCGCAGAAAACGCTCGACAAATATGCTCCGCAGAAAAAGGGACTGATGCAGAGCCTCATGTCGTCGTTCGGCGGCAGAAAGGAGCTCGAGGTTTCGGAGTATCTTAAAAAAGCCGATGAGGCGGACGAAATACTCCGCGAGTGCTACAGGATAAACTCGCTCGAAGCGGATATACGCGAATATGCGGCGGACAATGTCCGGTGCCGCACCGCGATGGACGCACTCGAGCCGTGGCTGAGCCTCGATATCCCGATGAAATGCAAGGGCACGGATTCGTCTGCGGTGTTTATCGGCTCATTCCCGGTGCAGTATGACGCGCAGTCGCTTCTCGAAGCGATAGCGGCGGCAGCGCCGGAGATAAACGAAGTCGACGCGCAGATAATCTCGGCTAACAGCGAGCGCACTTGCGCCGTTGTGATGTGCCACAGAGAGTGCGAGAAAGAGATATTCGAAGCGCTGCGAACGCTCAATTTCGCTTATCCGTCCGACCCGACGAAGCATCCGCCGCGCGTGAGATATGAGCGGCTCCAAAAGCAGATCGAGCAGAACGACAAGGATTCCGAAACGGCGCGAGCCGAAATAGTGAAGCTTGCGGGCTGCTACGATGATATCAGCTTCGTCATTGATTATTTCACGATAAAGAAAGAAAAATACGCGGCTCTTGAGCGTATAGCCATGACAAACCGCATCTTCGTCCTCACGGGATATATCCCCGAGAAGCGGGCTGCAAAAGTTATTGACGCGCTCGAAAAGAAATACACGGTCGCTATCGAAATTACCGACCCGGACGCAGATGCCGATGTGCCGGTGCTGCTCGAAAACAACGCCTTTGTCGCGCCCGTCGAGCCGATAACCGAAATGTATTCGATGCCAAACCGCGACGATGTCGACCCGAACCCCGTTATGGCGTTCTTCTACTATGTCTTTTTCGGCATCATGCTCTCGGACGCGGGCTACGGCGTGATAATGGTCATCGCCATGCTCATAGCCAAGGCGAAGCTCAAGCTCGAGCCCAGGATGAAAAAGACGGTCAATATGTTCTTATATTGCGGAATCTCGACCGTGTTCTGGGGCACGATGTTCGGCAGCTGGTTCGGCGACGCGCCGCAGGTCATAGCGCGCGAGTTCTTCGGCAAGGAGATAGCGTCGACGGCGGTCTGGTTTGAGCCGGTCAACGACCCGATGAAGCTGCTGCTCTATTCGTTCTTATTTGGCATAATCCACCTGTTCGCAGGTCTTGCGGTCAGGTTCTATATGCTCTGGAAGGACGGCAAGAAGCTTGATGCATTCTGCGATGTCGTTCCCGTCTATCTGCTCGTCGCAGGTATCGCACCGCTGGGCGCAGGAATTATAATCGACGTGCCGCAGACGCTGACGACAATAGGCAAATATGTCGCTCTTGTCGGCGCGGTGCTGACTGTTCTGACGAGCGGGCGAAGCGCCAAGAATATTATCGGCAAGCTCGGCGGCGGACTCTACGGGCTGTATAACACGGCGTCCGGATATCTCGGAGATATCCTCTCCTATTCGCGACTGCTTGCGCTCGGACTTTCGACCGGCGTTATAGCGACGGTTATTAACCTGCTCGGCACGATGCCCGGCAACAAAGTCGCAAAACTTATATTATTTATTATAGTATTCCTGCTCGGACATACGGCGAACATCGCGATAAATCTTATCGGCACATATGTCCACACGAACAGGCTTCAGTATGTTGAATTCTTCTCAAAATTTTATGAGGGCGGAGGACGCTCCTTCACCCCCTTAAAAGCAGATACAAAACACTTCAGATTCAAGGAGGAAATACAGTAATGTCTATTTTTTCAAGTCTCGGAACATCAATAGCCGTCCTCGGCGCCGCTCTTGCGGCTATCCTCTCCGGTATGGGCTCCGCAAAGGGAGTCGGCCTTGTCGGTCAGGCGGGAGCGGGCGTTATCACAGAAGACCCCACGAAGTTCGGTAAAGTGCTTATCCTTCAGATCCTCCCCGGTACTCAGGGACTCTACGGCTTCCTTACAGCGTTCCTTGCGCTCAACAGAATGGGCGTTATCGGCAGCGGCTTCGAGCCTCTCTCGATAGAAAAAGGTCTTATGATGTTTGCGGCATGCATGCCCATTGCGATAGTCGGTTATTTCTCCGCAATAGCTCAGGGCAAGACTGCGGCGGCAGGCGTCAGCATAATAGCCAAGAAGCCCGACCAGAACGGTAAGGCTATAACCATGGCGGCAATGGTCGAGACCTACGCCGTTATCGCCCTGCTCGTCTCGATCCTTTCGATCTTCAGCATCAGCGGACTCAATATCTGATGACCGAAAAAACGGCGCGTATGCGCCGGCGAAAGGGATGAAATGATGAGCGGACTTGACAGAATAATTGAAAAAATAAACGCCGATTCTCTGGCGAGCTGCCGCGAGATTGCGGATCAGGCGCAGAAAAAGGCGCAGGATATCGTGGAGGACGCGAACGCGCACGCTGAGCAGGTCTATGCCGAGATTATAGCGGACGCCGAGAAAAAGGCGCAGTCGATATTAAATATGTCCGAAGCGAATATAAGCGGCATTGCCCGCAGAGCTGAGCTCTCAGCTAAAGTCGAGGCAGTAGACTCGGCGATAGAGGCGGCTTATGACGCCATGTGCAATATGGGCGCGGACGATTATTTCGCGGCGCTCGAAAAGCTCGCCGTCAGGAACGCCTGCAAGGGCGAGGGGGAGCTGAGGCTCTCAAAAGCCGATCTCGACCGCGTGCCGTCGGGCTTTGTTGAAAAAATAAACGCCGAATTGAAAGACGGTTCGGTGAAGCTTGCGGCGCAGGGTGCGGATATCGAAAACGGGTTTATCCTCGTCTACGGCGATATTGAGATAAACTGCACATTCAGAGCGCTCATAAACGAGCAGAAGGACACAATCCGCGAAAAAGTCTGCGGCGTGATATTTTAAACGGCGGTGAGAAATATGCATGAAAATGAATATGCCTACGCCGTAGCGCGAATCAGAGCGAACGAAGTGAATTTGCTCACCCCCGCCGAGACGGAACAGCTGATATCGGCTGAGAGCTATGAGGCGGCGCTGAGACTGCTCGGCGACAAGGGCTGGCAGACCGACGGCGTCGGCCACGACTACGCGCCGATGCTCGAAGAGCATGTGAACGCTGCGTGGCAGCTGCTCAAAGAGAGCGCGCCGGACGCGTCACTTCTCGATGCACTCGTGATAAACAACGATTTCTTCAATCTCAAAGCGGCACTCAAGGCGAAGTTCTCCGACCTCGACCCGTCCGACTATGTTGTAAAACCGAGCGTGTGGGATCCGGCGGAGATAATCGGGTGCGTCGAGCGAAACGAGCTCGACTCCCTGCCCGAGTGCATGAGAGACTGCGCACAGGCGGCTTATGACGCGATAGTCAAGCTCGAGAGCGGCAGACTTGCGGACACCGCGATAGATACGGCGGCGCTGAAAACGAGAAAGCAGTTCGCCGAAAAGAGCGGAAGCAGTCTTTTGATGAAAGAGGTCGAGCTCTCGTGCGCTGCCGCCGATATAAAAACGGCGCTGCGCTGCGCTTCGGCAGGCAGAACGGCTCAATATATCAAAAATGCGCTGTGCCCGTGCGAAAGCCTCGATTCAGACGAGCTGATTCACGCGGCGTTCGAGGGCGTTGATGCGGTTGCGGATATGCTCGCGAACACCGAACTGAGTTCTCTTGCGGACAGCCTCAAAGAGGGACTCACGGCTTTTGAAAAGAAGTGTGACGAGCTCTCGGCGCAGCAGATGACCGAGGCCAAATACACGGCGTTCGGCCCCGACCCGCTCGCGGCTTATTATAACGCCGTCGAGACGGAGACGAAAAATGTCAGAGTTATACTCTCTGCGAAGCTCAACGGCTTTTCCGCAGAGACAATAAGAGCGAGAGTGAGGGAAGTCTATGCATAAGATAGCCGTTATGGGCGACAGAGACAGCATCTTCGGCTTTGCGTCCCTCGGAATGCACATCTTCCCCGTCGACGACCCCGCCGAGGCGGCGCCGATGCTCCATAAAATGGCGGAGAGCGGGTATGCGGTGATATTCATCACCGAGGCTCTTGCCTCCGGGCTCGAAAACGAGCTCGAACGCTACCGCACAAGACCTCTGCCCGCAATAGTGCCCATTCCCGGAGTCAAGGGAAACACGGGCATGGGTATGAAGAATGTCAGCAGATCCGTCCAAAAGGCGGTCGGCTCGGACATTCTGGACAAATAATGACGCTCAACCGAAAGGCGTGATAACAGATATGACTACAGGAAAGATTTCAAAAATAGCCGGTCCGCTCGTTGTTGCAACGGGCATGCGCGAGGCGAACATGTTCGACGTCGTGCGCGTCAGCGACAGCAAGCTTATCGGCGAGATAATAGAGATGCACGGCGACAGAGCCTCCATTCAGGTCTATGAGGAGACCTCCGGACTCGGCACGGGCGAACCCGTCGAGTCAACGGGCGAGCCGCTGAGCGTCGAGCTCGGCCCCGGACTTATCGAGGGCATTTTCGACGGCATTCAGCGCCCGCTCGAAAAGATACGCGAGCTCGTCGGCAACAGCCTCGTCAGAGGCGTTGAGGTGCCCGCTCTCGACAGGGAGAAGAAGTGGCATTTCGTGCCGAAAGTGAAAGCGGGCGACAAGGTCGTCGGCGGCGATATCCTCGGCACCGTGCAGGAGACCGAGATAGTCGAACACAGAATAATGGTGAAGCCCGGCGTTGTCGGTACTGTCAAATCTATAGCTGAGGGCGATTACACCGTAACCGAGCAGATAGGTTCGATAGAGACCGCAAACGGCGAGGAGCTGCCCGTAACGCTCATGCAGAAATGGCCCGTGCGCCGCGGCAGACCGTTTGAAAAGAAGCTCGCGCCGAATGTTCCGCTCGTCACCGGTCAGCGCGTCGTCGATACGCTCTTCCCGATAGCCAAGGGCGGCGTCGCGGCGATTCCCGGCCCGTTCGGAAGCGGAAAGACCGTCACTCAGCATCAGCTTGCGAAGTGGGCTGAGGCGGATATAGTCGTCTACATCGGCTGCGGCGAGCGCGGCAACGAGATGACCGACGTCTTGAACGAGTTCCCCGAGCTTATCGATCCGCATACCGGGAAGTCGCTCATGGAGCGCACCGTGCTTATTGCAAACACCTCGGATATGCCCGTCGCCGCGCGTGAAGCGTCGATATATACGGGAATCACGATAGCGGAATATTTCAGAGACATGGGCTATTCCGTCGCCCTCATGGCGGACTCGACCTCCCGTTGGGCAGAGGCTCTGCGCGAGATGTCCGGCAGACTTGAGGAAATGCCCGGCGAAGAGGGCTATCCCGCTTATCTCGGCAGCAGACTTGCTCAGTTCTATGAGCGTGCGGGACGTGTTATTTCCCTCGGCTCGGACGGACGCGAGGGCGCGCTCTCGGTCATAGGCGCTGTTTCGCCTCCCGGCGGCGATATCTCTGAGCCCGTCTCCCAGGCGACCTTGAGAATAGTCAAGGTTTTCTGGGGACTCGATTCGGCGCTCGCATATAAGCGCCACTTCCCGGCGATAAACTGGCTGACGAGCTATTCCCTCTATGCCGACTCGCTCGGAAGCTGGTTCAACGAGAATGTCTCGGATGAGTGGACCACGCTTCGCGCAAGGCTCATGGCTCTGCTTTCCGATGAAGCTTCGCTCGATGAAATAGTTAAGCTCGTCGGTATGGACGCCCTCTCTCCAACTGACAGACTCAAGATGGAGACTGCCCGCTCGATACGCGAGGACTTCCTGCATCAGCTCGCTTTCCACGAGGTGGACACATACTCGTCCCTGCGCAAGCAGTATCTGATGATGAAGCTCGTCCTGCACTTCTATGACGGTTCTCTCGACGCGCTCAAAAAGGGCGCGGATATTGAAAAACTCGTCTCGATACCCTCGAGGGAGAGCATCGGACGCTTCAAATATGTCCCTGAAAAGGACATTGAGGACACATATAAAACAGTCTGCGCGGCGATAGATTCCGAGATAAAAGCCGTTATTGACGCAAGGGAGGAATACTGATGCCTAAAGAATACAGAACTATTCAGGAGGTTTCGGGACCTCTTATGCTCGTGCGCGAGGTCGAGGGAGTCAAGTATAACGAACTCGGCGAGATAGAGCTGGCGAACGGCGAGACCCGCCGCTGCCGCGTGCTCGAGATCGACGGCACGAACGCACTTGTTCAGCTGTTTGAAAATTCCGCCGGAATCAACCTCGCCAACAGCAAGGTGCGTTTCTCCGGCAGACAGATGGAACTCGGCGTTTCGCCCGATATGCTCGGCCGCGTCTTTGACGGACTCGGCAGACCTATTGACGGCGGCCCCGAGATAATCCCCGAGAAGAGAATGGATGTCAACGGCCTGCCGATGAATCCGGCCGCCAGAAGCTATCCGCAGGAGTTCATCCAGACCGGTATCTCCGCTATCGACGGACTGAACACCCTTGTCAGAGGTCAGAAGCTGCCGATATTCTCGGCATCCGGTCTGCCCCATGCAAACCTTGCGGCGCAGATAGCGCGTCAGGCAAAGGTGCTCGGCGACAACGAGCAGTTCGCCGTTGTCTTTGCGGCTATGGGTATAACCTTCGAGGAGTCGAACTACTTCGTCGAGAGCTTCAGAAGCACCGGCGCACTCGACAGAACCGTAATGTTCTCGAACCTCGCAAACGACCCCGCCATCGAGCGTATCGCAACTCCCAAGATGGCTTTGACCGCCGCGGAATATCTCGCGTTTGACCGCGGAATGCATGTCCTTGTTATCCTGACCGATATCACGAACTACGCCGACGCGCTGCGTGAAGTTTCGGCGGCGCGAAAGGAAGTCCCCGGACGCCGCGGATATCCCGGATATATGTACACCGACCTCGCGTCTATATATGAGCGCGCAGGCAGACAGAAAGGCAAGCCCGGCAGCATAACGATGATTCCGATCCTCACCATGCCCGAGGATGACAAGACCCATCCCATTCCCGACCTCACGGGCTACATCACCGAGGGTCAGATAATCCTAAGCCGTGAGCTTTACAGAAAGAGCATCAATCCGCCTATCGACGTTCTGCCGTCCCTGTCCCGACTCAAAGATAAGGGCATCGGCGAGGGCAAGACGAGAGCCGACCACTCGAACACGATGAACCAGCTGTTCTCCGCATATGCGCGCGGTAAAGACGCAAAGGAACTCATGGTCGTTCTCGGCGAAGACGCGCTGACGGATATGGATAAGCTCTATGCAAAGTTTGCGGACGAATTCGAGAAAGAATATGTTTCGCAGGGCTTCGACACCGACAGAAGCATCGAAGAGACGCTTAACATCGGCTGGAAGCTGCTCTCGATTCTCCCGCGCAGTGAGCTCAAGCGCGTCAGCGACGAGTTCCTCGACAAGTATTACGGCAAGTTCTGAATCCATATGGGAAGAAGTGATAGACAATGGCGGTAATGAACGTGAATCCCACGCGCATGGAGCTGACGAACCTCAAGCGCAAGCTCTCGACTGCGCGCAGGGGACACAAGCTGCTCAAAGACAAGCGCGATGAGCTCATGCGCCGCTTCCTCGATCTCGTAAAAGAGAATAAGGCTCTTCGCATCCGTGTGGAAGAGGGGATAAAGCAGGCGAATGTCAACATGGAGATAGCGCGAAGCGCCATGAACGACAAGAGCCTGAGCGTCGCGATGATGCTCCCCACGCAGGAGATGAGCCTCGAAAGCTCGGAGAAAAATGTGATGAGCGTTATGATCCCGGTTTTCGATGTTCAGTATAAAACTGCTGACAAGAACGATATTTATTCATACGGAACGGCGTTCACCTCGGCGGAGCTTGACAATGCGGTCAGCGCACTTTCGGAGATAATGCCCGATATGCTGAGACTTGCGGAGATCGAGAAGTCGTGCCAGTTGCTCGCGGGCGAGATAGAAAAAACGCGCCGCAGAGTCAACGCCCTTGAGCACGTTATGATCCCTCAGTATGAGGAGACGATAAAGTATATCTCGATGAAGCTCGACGAGAACGAGCGCAGCACAACAACGCGCTTGATGAAGGTCAAGGATATGATGCTCGAGCAGGCGCACCACTACGACGACCCGTTCGGAATGGAAGCGTAGGAGCATAAATCTGTTGACAAACATCGGATAATACAATATAATAATAACCGCCGGAAAAGCCTCCGGCGGTCATTATTAATATGCGGGCGTGGCGAAATCGGCAGACGCAAGGGACTTAAAATCCCTCGGTGGTGACACCGTACCGGTTCAAGTCCGGTCGCCCGCACCATGAAAAAAGCACGCTCATGCGTGCTTTTTTCAGTGAAATTCGTTCCTTTGGAACGAGTGAAATATCTTTGATGTGAAATATTTGCTCCGCAAATGTGAAATACGCCTGCGGCGTGTGGAGAAACGAATTTTATTTCACATTGCGACAAAGGAGCAATATTTCACGTTTGCCGTAAGGCAAACATTTCACATCCTGCGTTAGCAGGATATTTCACAAAAGCTATATTTATAAGCGCAGGCAAAGTGTTTTTTAGACATTGTAAAAGTTCGAAGTTTTTTACATAGGACTTGTTTTTTTCAGTGAAATTCGTTTCTTTGAAACGAGTGAAATATCTTCGATGTGAAATATTTGCTTTGCAAATGTGAAATACGCCTGCGGCGTGTGGAGAACTATATTATTAATGAAAAATTGAACACTGTCTTTCGGTTAGGATAGGTGAACGTTTTGATAGATTTTATATACACCCCGATTGCTAAAGAAAAAAACACAGGGCAAAAACCAAGAGAATATCCCGAAATATTGAAAAATGAAGGCTCGTTTCAAATTGAAGTAAACGGAAAATTATACTTCAATGAGCCGAATTTTTCAGTCGATGAATTTTTGCTGTACGCCGACAGGTGGATTGTAAACGGCGACAAATCTCAAAGCATGCACTATCATTGCGTTGATACGGATGAAAATCCGCTTATAAGCTTCTCAATGAAAAACGGCAGATGGTATATCGATTCTCCGTGGAAACTCTTTGAATGCAATGATTCGTTTGCAAGAGATGAATTGGAGAAAGCAGTTATCAGACTTGAAAAAGATATTAATAGTTAGTCAAATTAATATAAAAAATCGAGCCCGTCAAGGTCAAGCACAAACTTTGGCGGGCTCGATTTTTTGATTATAAAACAAAGGAAGAAATGTTTGTGCAGATTTGTTTGATATCGACCTTTGCCTTGAAATCGAACTGAAGCCTGTTTCCGTCATTGAATACAAGGATGAGCTCGCTGTCTATATAAACAGGTGATACGAATATAAAAGAAAAATAAACTTGCAGAATTATCTGTGACCTTCTCCGTTCAGATTATTAAACTTGTAAAAGGCCTGAAATAAAAGCACGAAACCGTGATTTCCAATCGGTTCGGCCGTTCAGGTGTCTCTATCGGCGCGAACACCCGGAAGTCGGAGCCGATAGGGGAGTAATGCGTCCTAAAAGGCAGCGTCAATGCTTTAAATTGAAATTCTGACATGCTTTATCCCGATGCGGTTATGCACTGCATCGGGATTTTTCACGCAATAATTTGTATTTTTCCGCCGCCAAACAAAAATCGAGCGGCCGCCGAAGCGACCGCTCTTTTCAGTGTTCCGAAAGATTAGCTTTCTTCTTTCTTCTTTTTCTTGCTGACAACAGTGCCTATTGCAGCACCGCCGCCGATTACCAGAGCCGCAGCCCAGAGGAGTACGTTAGTCGTATCACCTGTGTCGGGTACGTCGGTTGCGCCGGGCTTGTCGGTTGTGCCGGGCTTGTCGGGTGTACCGGGCTTATCGGGTGTACCGGGCTTATCGGGTGTACCGGGCTTATCGGGTGTATCGGGCTTGTCGGGAAGATCGGGCTTCGGGATGTCGGGCAGTGTGGGCTTGTCGCCCTCGGTGCCGTCGGACTCGAATATGGCCTCGAGTATAACGTTCTCTGCGGGCATCTCGAAGGTGGCAATGCTCTTGTTCTCTAACTCAACGCCGCCCTTGACGACCTTCCATTCCTTGAACTTGTAGCCGGGCTTCGCAATGGCAACGACCGTTACCTTTGTGCCTGCCTCGGAGTAAGGCGGATATGCAACGCCTACGCCGTTTCCGTCAGTCTTGACCAATACGAAATGTATGTCGCGCTTAACGTTCATGTCGTCATCGTTCGGAGCGTCCTTGATTTCCGCAAAGATAGCCTTAACGGTGACATCCTCATCAGGCATAATGAACTTGTTGTCCTTTATCTCGACATTGCCTCTGATGACCTGCCACTCCTTGAAGTAGTAGCCGTCATTGCCCTTGGCGGTGAGAACTATCTCGGTGCCTGCGATAGCATCGGTTGCGGAAGCGGAAGCGGTGCCGTTCTTATCAGTCAGAACAACGATCTTGTGCTCTGCGGCGAATATAGCCTTAATTTCAACATCCTCGTCGGGCATTATGAACTTGTTGTCCTTTATCTCGACGTTGCCCTTTATGACCTGCCACTCCTTGAAGGCATAGCCTTCCTTGGGGGTAGCGGTGAGGGTTATCTCATCGCCGTTGACAGCCGTTGCCTTATCGGCGGAAGCGGTGCCGTTGCCGTCGGTTGTAACCTTGATGCTGCTCTCCTTGGAGAAGATGACCTCAATAACAACATCCTCGTCGGGCATGATGAACTTGTCGCTGGCGATTGTGATATCGCCCTCAACGACCTTCCAGCCTGCGAAGAAATAGCCGCTGTCGGGCTCTGCGGTAAGAACTATCTCAGTGCCGGCAATAGCAGTCTTGGGGTTGGAGTAAGCCTTGCCCATCTTGGAGGGCTTTACGGTGATCTTGTGCTCAACGGGGATCTTCTCGAAGACCGCATTGATAACAACGTCCGTGTCGGGCATAACAAACTTGTCGTCTGCTATCTCAATCTGACCCTCAACAACTTCCCACTTCAGGAATCTGAAGCCCTCGTTGGCTTCTGCGGTAAGGGTGATTTCCGTGCCTGCGAAAGCGGTTTCCGCGGATGCGGTTGCAGTGCCGTTTTCGGTTGTAACGGTGATTGCGTGTGCAACGGGATCAACTTCAGGCTGATCGGGATCTGCGGAGACTGTGAAAACCAGTCCGAACAGCATGAGGCAGCAAAGCAGCATGCTTAAAATTCGTTTTTTCATTTTTTTGTTCCTCCGATTTGTATTTTTGTTTCTCCCTCCTTTATTTCTTGGAAGGACTTTTTTACTCCGGCAAAAGCCGGTCTGACCTATAAGCTTTTACAGACCATATATCACCGCCCTTTTAAAACGCAAAAAACCGGGGACAGCGCAAAAATAGCCTGTCTCCGGCATAGTTCTTTTTATTTTGTTATGCAAAAAGACCTGTTGCTGCAGCAAAAGGGCAGAACGATTCACTCGGCTCTCGCCGAGGAAAATATTCATCCTGCCGTATCCTGTCATTGCAAGGTCCTCCGTCCGTTTTTTGGGTACCGCAACCCGCGGGGTAGGGGGGTATCGAATGAAGCAGATTATACTTTTGGTGATTTCCAAGATATATTATATCACCTGTAACAGAAAAGCGCAAGTATTTTTGCGGATTATGTATATTATTCCCTATAATATTCGCACGCAAAAAAAAGAGCGGCCGCCGAAAGAATGCCGGAAGAAACAGTTGCCATAGTTTTACACTCCTTGCTTTTAATTCTGCATTGTGCATTATACTTCTCTTCTTGCTAAATGTTAACAAAAGTTGATGATTTGAAACGATATCAATCTGCACTCAGGCAAAGCCTAAGAATACGGCTCCCGCAGCATTTACTGCAGGAGCCGTATTTATGTTCTATGCTGCTTGTTATTCGCTCACCTGAGAAAGCAGTTCTTTTATGTGCGGCTCAAACTTGAGAAGCAGACTGTGATGAAAATCCGTTGAATTTATCCAAACTTTGCGTTCAAGAGAGGATATTACATATCCGCACTCGGTTATTTTGTCGAGCGGCATGTGGAAGCTGAACTCCTGACCGAGGCACTCCACTGTCACTTCGACCAGTGCCTTTTCCGGCACTTCGTAGTCGTATTCCGACGGCTCTACCTGCGACAGGTAGTATTCAAACGGATATTTGCTGCCGTCCTGGCGCATAAGAGCACCGGCGCGGTCTTTTGTGGCGCCGGAATATTTAAAATACGGAACATAATAGAGCTCAAAATTTACGCCGTCAGGCTTGGCTCTGAGCAGAGTCTGCACCACAGAGTCTTTCAGACTGTATACTTTTTCTTTATCTGCATAGTTCCAGCCCGCCTCTTTGACAGAACGGTTAAGACGATCGGTATAGAGCAGCAAATCGAGCCATTTCTTTTCTTCCATTTTTTATACCCTCCGTTTTCTGCTTTATTGCAGCTTTTTGACAAAATATAGCACCAAGCAAAAGCAAAGTCAATATGGTACAGAAGAATATTGATGTTATTTTGGCGTTTTTGACGGTTTATTTTTAAATGTGACGAGCGCTGCCTTTTAATTAAAAAAGAAGCTCAAAATAAGTTCATTTTATTCACTGAGTGCAATAATCTCAACCGTCTATTATGTTGTATAGTACGCATTTGACAATAAGCGTTGTAATACGGTGTGCGCTGATGTCACATAGCAAAATGAAACCATCCGAAAAAGAGACCGGTGGCGTTGCCAAATGTCACATTGCTGATAGAAATTGTAAATGTGAACTGAATGTTAACAATCGGTGCAATATCCGTGAAAATTTTTTGAATTTGAAGCTGGAATAGAATTAAAAAGCATTGATTTTAGTCGAAAAATGCGGTATAATCAATCCGCTTATCGATAGTTCTCTATAGGAAACGCTATAGGAAAACTCGATGTGGAAATATAGCAACCTCATAATGGGACAAAAGAAAAAACGTGTGACAAAATATCAACTTTGGAGAGGTGTATGTTAAATGAGGAGATTTCTCAAAATCATGGCAGCGGCAATAATGTGCCTGCTTATGGTTGTGAATCTGGTGGGCTGCGTGCCCGTCCCCGAGCCTGTGTCGGAAGAGGTGATAGCTCTCGAGAATACAATCAGGAAAGCGGAGCTGCCGGCTAATTCTGTAAAGGCAAACCTGTATTTCGACAACACGCAGTCGATGTACGGATATATCAATGCTGCGAGTAATTTTGCCGTTGCATGCGGCGATCTTATTGAGACTGTTAAAGGCTACGCAAATTACAGCATGAATGCGCTTGTCCGGAAGGATAACGGTTTCCTCGGGTGGGGCAATGTCGACATATCTAATTTCAGGAGCAAGGACTTCTATACATTCAATAAAGGAAGCTTCAACAATGCTGCCGGTGAATACGGTCCGCTCGGTCTGCTTTTCAAAAATGCCAACTCGCCGGTCAATTTCGATGAGCTGAACGTGTTCATTACCGACCTTGCGGAGCAGCAGCTCAACAACAAGGAGCTTGCGCAGAGAATAAACGAAGTGCTGACCGAAAACGACAACCGTTCCGCAGCGCTCTATTATATTAATTCGAATTTCAGCGGATTGGCATCTGTGCCCGTGCCCTCTTCGGTCGTTAGCGGACAGGTGCGCATGACGGACGAGAACTATACAGGCACAAGACCGTTCTATTGCCTGATCGTCGGCCCGACAAGCGAGGTCGTCAATATCTGCAATGTGCTCAACGATTCGCTGAAGGGATCCGGCCTTCAGTTCGGAAGAGACTTTGACTATCTCACCGTGCTTTCGAAGCGCGGACTTCAGTATACCCCCATCAGCAAGATGGACGGGGACAATGCGGTGCTCAATGTGGACGCCGAGCCGTTCGACAATGTGTGCGCCGAAGGCAAGCGCAGCGACTATGACGAGTATCCGTCCGTCACTCACGAAAACTCCAATTTTAACTTCAATGTTGAGCTTTGCAAGAGCGACGACGATTCGATGTATTACGATGCAGACCATATGCTCCCGGGTCTCTACTACAAGTACACCACGGACTCCGGCAGGGGGTCTCTGGAAAAGTCTACATATGGCATCGCAACCATGAATTTTGCCATAAAGCTCTCGGATCTTGCTAACGGCGAGCCGGCTAATAATACCGAATATTCTATCCCAAAAGAGTCGCTCAAGGTCAGCGGACTTAAGCTGGAAGAATACGAAGTGACCGATGAATACGGCGATTCCGACGGTACGGAGGAGGCGTTTGTGTGGGAAGACATACCCATGAAGGATCTTCTTGAGAGCAGCGAGCCTTATATGGATATGCCGACCTGCCAGCTTCTTGAAAACGGCAAAACGCTTGATCGCGTAAAGAACTTCGCGAGCAACGACACTCTTCGCGAGATAGAGGAGTATCCGAAAGATGCGCTTAATCTCTACACCGTCAACAACAAGAGCGGAGCTCTGGTCGTCAGAGTCAGCTTCAAAGAGATGAACAAGCTTGCGAAGATGTATAGCAAGCTGACAATATCGTTCAAGGTCATGGGAAAAAGACCGTACGAGGAGAACACCCCCGGATGGATCGGAAACCTGAACCTTGCTGACAATGTGGTGCCGACAGCCGCGAACGGACTTTACAGCAAGACCGTCGGTCTGAATGACTTCTATACATATCTCGTCGGCAGGATGTCCAGCAAGGTCGAGAGAGACAAATACGAGGTCAAAATGAGCCGTGTCATCACGGATGTGGTTATAACCGTTGCCTTGGATGACTGAGACTGCGGAGGATAATAAATTTATATATCTTGAAGGGAAGAAAAGAAGATGAGTAAATCAAGCAGTGTGACCAGCGTCAAGTACAGGAAGCTTTTTCTGGGGATAATAATCAGCATTGTCTTCGGAATTGCCGGAGCCGTTATCTGGATTTTCGGCGAGAGCGGAGTAAGAATGAACGGTTCTATGAAGGACCTCGCGATGGTATTCTTCGCAGTCGAAGGCATCCCCGCCGTGGTGTTTTATATTATCTGGTATCAGAAAACTGTCAAAAAACTCGCATCGGCAAGAGGCGGACGTGTCAATATGGTGCCGTTTTTTGCGCTCGGCGTGATAGCGTCGTTTGTGCTTACCGTTGTTATGTCGATTATTATGTTCCAGAAGGCGGTAGTTTTCGCGATAATCACTTTCGTTCTTGCGGTCATCGGATCGCTTAT
Organism: bacterium; assembly: GCA_963592475.1. Lineage (GTDB taxonomy): Bacteria > Bacillota > Clostridia > Oscillospirales > Acutalibacteraceae > CAG-177. The sequence continues at coordinate 65,445 of CAVAWW010000001.1, read as the reverse complement.
CTCGTATTTGGTTTGCCAGCCTGACTAATAAAAAATTAAAACGGAGGATATTGTTATGGCGGAAAAATGTTTTTGCTATTGCATAGGCGGAACCGGCGCACGCATTGCGGAAGTCGCCGCCCACCTTTGCACCATGAATATGTTAAATGACAAAAATATAACATTTATTGTCGTAGATAAAGATGAGGAGTGCGGAGGAACTAAGCGAGCCAAGAAAGTAATAGATTATACTGAAGTTATTTCAAAAATAGAAGGAAGCGACAGCAAATCCGGAAGACTTTGCCGTTCAAGGCTTTCTTCCAAGGAAGATGGAAATCCAACTAGAGCACCCTGGAATTTTACAAAAGCGATTGCAAATATTCAGGGTAACGCCAATGGAAATGCATCACTTAAAGTTGCGTTAGGAGGAAATAATTCTGACAATGAAATACTTTTTGATGCATTTTATAGCAAATCAGAGCAGAATAGCCCAACCAGTGCAGGCTTTTACGGTCATCCTTCTATCGGTGCACTTATGTTCAAATATATGATGAAAAATACCAATGATGACATTGCAGAGCCTGTGTTGCGTTATTTAAATAACCATACCGGCGATGTAGTCAAGGTTTTTATCATCGGGTCTGTTTTCGGTGGAACCGGGGCTTCCGTTTTTTCGAATCTTGCAGCGCATATCAGAGATAAATCGTCCGGAATGAATAATATTGATAATCGTCTGCTTATTTCCGGAGTGCTCTTACTTCCGTACTTTAGCTTTGGTGCTAGTACTAATGGAAATCCGAGAATTAATGATATGGAGTTCTTTGCCAAGAGCAGAACAGCTCTTGAACAGTATAGTATGGATCCCAATTTCATGAGAAATTTGGATGCTGGAGATAACTATAACGGCAACTTCGATACACTCTATATTTGCGGTCAGAATCCGCTGCATAAGGTCGGCGAATACAGTGAGGGCGGAAGCACTCAGAAGAACCATTTTGATTTGGTTGATCTCATAGCGGCTTATGCCATGGTTGATTTCTTTAAAAAAGACTTTATGCAGGCGGGAAATAACGGCGGAATAGATAATACAAAAATCGGTAAGATTTATGAATATCGTCTTCATAGTGGCAACAATTTAAATGAGGTGCTCGATGCCCAGTTGAGCGGAAATCTTGCCGAAAACCTTAGCAAAATGTTGCTGTTCGCTGCGTTTGTTATAACGAAAGTTTATGCTCCTTTTAAAATTAAAATTAATATAAAAGAGATTCGCTTGGTGGAACTTACATATGGAAGTGAGTTAGGTATACTTAAAAATAGAAACGACGTAGCGAAAAAAATAGCAGATATAGAGGCAGTTACAACCGGCGCCAACCCGAATGGAAAAAATGCAGGAGGTATCGATGTTCTTTATCAGTATTGTGTCGAGTATGTGAAATTTGTTTATGACATTGCTTATAACGGTAAAGACTGGTCCAGAGGAGCTGACGATTACAGCGGAGAGTATAAATTACTTAACAAAGACTACATTGAGAAACTTTATGCGATTTGTGGCGCGATTAAAAATAATACTAAAGGAAATGACCTTGCAGATTTTATCGAAAGCCAAAATATATTGGATTTTGAAATCGTTGGAGGAAAAACAGTAAATATGGTCGAGGACAGGGTGCAAGGGCAATTAAGGAACAAGCTCAGAGTATATAAAGATAATGGCACCGGCGCAATAGATAGGTTTGGAGATTATGTCAAAGCGGCCTTCGAAGAGTGCTTTAATTAAGGAAGGAGTGGAATGATTATGTCTATTAAAAATATCCTTTTCCCATCGGATGATGCGACTTTAGATTTTGCCGAGGGTACGGCTCTCGGCTGGATTGAGGTCAGCGGAAATAAAACTCTTAAGGACTTTGCAGATAAGATTGCAG
>CAVAWW010000001.1:50421-63504 GCA_963592475.1 bacterium | reverse complement strand
CTCCTATAGCTCATGTAAAAGATTTCAAGACAAGACTTGACAACGACGATGAAGATGCTCTCAATGAGTGGCGCGGAATGCTTGCCGTGATAGCTCTCAGAGAGGCCAGAGGCTATGCGGTTTCGATAAGAGACATCTCGCTCTCCAAAACAGACCTCGGAAAAGTCTTTTTCGATGCGCTCAAGGACAATTCTAATGTTACCGGCTATACAGATGGAGAAAACGTTACCGGCTATACGGATAATAACGGAGAAACACATGATCCAGTGCTCACTGTCTTCTCCATGAGAGATCGCAATGGACAGGATAAGCCGTTTGCAATGTTTATGCCCTCTATCGGTATATGCCCTTTCAAGGAGTATCCTTCAGAGCTTTTTGCCAATGTGCCGTGGTATGACAACGACGGACACAGATGGGTTGATCTGAAAGAAACGATTCAAGATAGAAATAACACCGGAACACTTACCGTGGAAGAAGTAAATCTTGTCAACTGGACAGGCTCATTTGCAAACTATGCTGCGAATGGCTATTTGCTCAATAAATTCAAGAGATATATCGATCCTAATGGAGTCGCAAACAACGGAGCGGCAGCAAACAACAATGTTGTAACGACGGACAACACCGTTAAAACAATCGCATGGGATGCATGGAAGGAATATTGCCCGGTTCCTGATTTTATACCGAAAAGAAAGTTTTCGGATAAATTACTCCTTGTGGCAACCCCAAAGGATGATGAAAGTTTTAGAGCTATAACACGGGATCAGGGCTTTGCACCGAAAGCTTTCTTTATTCATGCTGACAATAATGACGCACAAGATGCAGGCACATGGGGATTCTATGCGATTCCGCCGATAGCCGATGAAGTTGTTGAATGCCTCCGCAAAAATCCGGATAAATTACGTCTTGAGAACAACACGTGGAATATTAAGCCTAATGATGATTATACCGAATTTACGGTTTCTTACTGCTTGAGCGCTAACGGCGCAAGATTTGAACGTGAAGAAACATTCGATGCGACCAGAATCGCGTTTGCGGTCGGTATGCCATATATTTCAATGTGGCCCGGAAGCAATTTCAGAGGTCAGACATGGAATGATTATCTGGTTTCAATTCTTACAGATCCAAGTGATGCCGCCAGCTTTACTAATAATTTCGCGAATTTTCAGGTGCGTGGTAGGGTGGAAGGAATCATAAATACACCCGGTGTTATGAAAATAGAGGCATCCGGAAATGACAGAGCTAAGTTTGATATTTCAGTAGTAGCAAGCGGCAATACTGCTCCCGCGAAATATGAATGCACATCAGCGTTTGTGCCGGCGGCTCAGTTGAATCAGATGACATTTACAATGATTAAGTCGACATCAAAACCGTTTGCGTTGAGTTTTAAATATAACGACGCTACAGCTGTCGTTTCATTGGGCTCATGGGTGCTTGCACCGGTACAAAATAATGGCGGCAACGGTCAGGGAAATCAGAAAACGATGGTTGTTGCCATGGATTTTGGAACGACCAGCACGAATGTGTATATCTCTGATGTGATGCAGGAAGGACAGACTAATTATGCTCCGAAGTCAATCTCGTCGCCCGGTAAGTATGTTGAGGATATTTATCTGCCTATAAAAGATGAGGGTAAGAGAGAATTTTATCAGAATTATTACCTCTTTTCCAAAGATGGCAGTTCTCTGGGCAAGATATGCACTTTGGGTCAGGTGTTTGGTGCACAACAAATAGTGCAAGGTGGAGACGGACGGCCATATCGCCAAGGTATAACAGATACATACCATAATATATCCGGTCGATTCATAAAAGCGGATAGGGAGTATATGGTTAGAAGATATGTCGAAGGAAATATCGGAATAGACCCCGGAATATACGGGAATCTGAAGTGGCCGACCAATAATGCGGCAGCAGCTAATAATGTTGACACGGCAAGAGACAACTTTATCTTATCTATCCTCACCTCAGCGATTCTTGAAGCTGCTGACGGAGGCGCAAACTCGATAAGCCTTCGCGTTTCGTATCCGTCGAGTCAGCTCGGAAACGGCATACAGGATACGATTAATGGTATGGTAAATCAGTTGACGGTCGACAGCGGTCTGACGATTAATCCGAGTTATGCTACGGAGGCACAGTGCGCAGGCGAATTCTTCAAAAATACCGCAACTAATCAGTTTAGCTCTAAAGATGGCTATGCTATAGTTGATATCGGCGGCGGAACCACGGATATTTCTTTCTGGAAGGAAGAAAATGTACAACCGATCAACAATAATGAGACTGAGACCCCCGTAACCGAGAAGAATGGCGCGGCACAAGGCGAAGAAAATGACAAAGCACGTAACGCAGTGCAAGAGAGGCGGGATACACGAAAAACGAACGCCGGTAATCAACCGGTCAGAGAAACCAAAAAGCAGGCGGAATATTCTTTTAAATATGCCGGAAGGGATATAATCGAAAAGACCATAATCATCTTTTTTGATAAGCACAATGGTCAATTTAAAGCTTTTTGGGGAAATGGAAATCCAAATTTCGAAGAGTTGATAAAATGCTACGAGAACGTAAGAAGAGGCAACTTTGCTAATGCGGACGGATATTATATCCAGAAAGGCGAAGTACTCAACATGTTGCTGTCGGATAACGGGACAAATATAAATTTTGCAAATGTAATTTACCATGAACTGACATCGGCAATATCTTTCAAATACCTTGCACTGTTTTATCTTATTTCGAACTATTTGAAACACAAGGAAAGCGTTGAACTCAGTAAAAACAGGTTTGACATCTGTCTTGCGGGGTGCGGTTCGCATGTAATAGGAAGCTTGAGAAATAGCTTTGTACGAATCCTTCCTGATGCGCTGCGCGAGGGGCTGGGACTTGAACATGCGGCTATTTTTGTGCACAGTCCGTCGCTTGACAATAACGACAAGAGCAAAAGTGAAGTGGTTAAGGGACTGGCGGCTTTACCGGATGGCAATGGTGTTCCGAACGGTCAAAATCCCCAAGCGGGAAATGCTGGCGGTACAATTTCGCTGGATGACAATGATCTTGATGATGCATATTTCAATCTCGTGGATTTAATAAAAAAATATTATCCGAACGATACTCTGATTAGCCGCATAGATAAAGATAGTGTCGCAGATAATGCGGCGGCAATATGGCATACCAGTATAAATGTAATTAAAGACAGAGTCCGTGCTACAAATTGCGACCCTGAAATCTTTGCAGAGCTTTTTGCCGTCTATATGTTGGATGAAGTTATCAACAGATTGCTTTAAATCCTAACACCACTCAACGTTCCCATCAGCCGGGGTCGGAAACGACCCCGGCAAAATGGGCGAGCCAAGCCGAATGGAATATTGCTCGGCGGTATTATATTCGGACTGGCTTGCCTGATATCAATCTGTACAACGAGAGGAGAATCAACAATGTTGAAAAAAATTATTGCGGCGGTGCTGTCTGTTTTGACGGCTCTTTGCCTTACGCTGCCCGCTTTTGCGGTCAGAAATATAGAAGACACGGATTCCACATATGAGAGCACGACCGCCAGAGCCGGGCTGAGAGAGCCCAAGTCCGAAAGGTATACTTTCACCATCGACGGTCTCAATGACAATGCGCTCTACTATGAAAAGTTGCTCTCCTTCGTTGCATTTGGCAATGATGGCGAGAAATATCCAGTGACTGTCTGGGTTGAAAAAGAATCCCCGAATAGCTATGTCCTGTTACTTACGAAAGAAAACGGAGACCTATATCCTATAAAGGGCTGCATAGAGGCACATAAGTACGAGTACCTGAATAGAACAGAGACGTATACTCTTATCTTTTACTCATCGAAGCTGACGATAAAGACCCCGGAAGGCGAGTATAAGCTGATGAGTGATATAAGCAAATTCGAAGAAATCACAGTTATCAACAAAAAAGTGAAAAAAAACGTTTCAACGGTGCAGGGCTCCGAGACCGATGCCGAACCCGTGACCGGTGCGATTCAGGCATCCGGAACAACTGTCGGTAACAACGAGAGCACTAAAGGTGTCGTTTCAACGACTGCGGCGGGCAAAGACAATGCTGAGGGAAGCATCTCTAAAAGTACGATGATAACCATTGTCGTTCTGGTGCTTGTGCTGGTGATAGTGCTGATTGTGCTTGCTGTGTGCATCCTTTGCAGGGGAAATGTTGCCGGAATCAAGAAAATATTCAAGAATATATTGTCGAAAGGAAACAAGCAGCCTGCGCGTGAAAAGCAGCCTCGCAAGAAGAAAAATTCCGAACAGCCCCAACCTAACGACCGCAGCAAAATTGAGCCTAACTATAGAAGTAAGGCTCTGCCCCCCAATATAGAAACTTCTACACCAAAACGCACTGCAAAAAGTAGCAGTAACATTGATGTGCCGGTTAATAATTCCCCTGAGCCTATAGAAGAGAAAACGGCAGCAGACAATAATTTCTATGACAATAGTGGCAGCTTCTCGGATTTTGATGCTAAGAATATCAACGAAAACCAAAAATCAGAGACCGCACAGAAGACGGCAGTTGATCTTGTGAATAAAATATATTCCGGAGATCTCGCAGAGGGCGACCTGGCTTTCACAACGGCTTTTGTTGGCGTATCGAATAGATATCAATTGTCTTGGAATGCTGATGAAAAAGTGAAATTCAAAGTGCAGGACAGCAAAAATTCGGCGGCGTATGTTGCGATAGATTCAAATGAGCTGTATCTTAATTTCAGACAATATAATAAGAGCAGCGGATTATATAGAGCTTATAACAGTATCGAAGAAATTGAGCGTTGCTTTGATATATATGCCGGAAGCAGAAAGATAAGAGCAAACGGTCAGAATATAGTGAAAATAGTTCCTGCGAAGATTCATGTTGACAACAGGGAGTTTGTTCTTGACGAAAAAGGAAAGATATATGTGGAGGGCTGATTTATGAAGGAATTTTTTACCGTAAGATGCCCGTACTGTTTTCAACCGCTGCGCTATAACAACGCTGTATTTCGCCGCACGGATGGTCCAATGGCTACCGACAAGTATCTGGAAACATACCACCATGACAGATCGAATTTTGCATATGAAGAGAATCTCTTTGATTATGTGGATCCGGGAGACCCCAAATATAAAGGGCGCAAATTTCTTGATAAAAATGGTTATATTATCGAATTGGAGAATCCCAGCAACTCCAGCGGAATTAATCTGACGCAGCGTTTGTGCCCGTTTTGCCATAATGACTTATTAGACAATTTTGGGCGGGCAAAAACAAAGTATATTGCCGTTATTGGCGTTTCGGCGAGCGGAAAAACAACATTCTTATCTGCGGTTAACAATCAGTTGAGAGAAAACAGTAAGTTTACATGGATGACGATGAGCGCGAAAGCCAGTAAATCGCTTGAGGGCATTACGGAAAAATACCGCGAAGCCTCCGATAAAGCCCGCGTTTCGACGAAAGATATTAATGGGCCGTTTTTCTATCGACTGGACTACAGCGGTTCTCAAGAGCCCGATCCCAGAACAGAGACCGATGTTGTTTTCTTTGATGTTCCTGGAGAGTATTATGCCAAAAGCGAAAAAATCAATAGGCAATTGCAGGATTATCTTACATATGCGGATGGCATAATTTTTATTGTTAATTCTGCCGAAAAGATTGAACGAGCGGAAGCAACACGCAATGGGAGTGAGTCGGAAGAAGCCGTCACTGTTATCAATATTTTAGAGGCGCTCTACGAAAGCAAAATCCTGAAAAACAGGAGGGAAAGTTTGAAGACGGCCATCGTTTTTAATAAAATCGATAAAGTTGAAAACGACTTCAATCTGTTTGGCGGCGAGGATTGGCAGCCGCCGACAATAGAAGATGCAATTGACTTTAACAAAATAGAAGAATATTCCTACAGGATTAAAAGCGCAATGCTTGGTAATGGTGGGACACAGACTCCTCTTCAGAAGGAACTGAGCGCATACATGAGAAAAATAATAGATGTGTTTGGTGAAGATTGTCCTGTCTTTGCAACTAAGTTAATTACAGAGATATATGACGGGAAGTATAGGTTTAATAGCAGCGGCGCCGAAACTCCTTTCCTATGGCTTTTGGCAAAAATGGGGGCGTTCCCGGTGAAGCAGGAGAAAAAGAAACAGTGAGGAATTAACAATGTCTACGGTGAAATCTATTACGCTCTCTCACGGCAGTGCGGGGTATGACTCGTATGAGAAACTTAATCAGATATTCGACAAAGGGAATAAAGAACGCGCAGAGTCATATATTAAAAATTTGACAAAAGAATATGCGTCTGATGAGAAATATATATCCAAGGACATCACCTGCAAATCGCTTTTCAGAGTGGGGGATGATATCGTTCTGCTCGAAGCATATCCGCAACGCGATACAAGATTTTTTATTGAGTGCAAGGTGGCAACAGCGAAGGCACAGTCGCAAAAGAACAAGTCTGATCTGGCGGAATACATTTTAGATGAAGTAGATCGAAAGATATATAACGAGGATTTTGATTCGACTTTTAAAGAGGCTTTTCTGTTGGCGCTGCTCTCGGATAAAACGCATCTTTACTGTTTGGCGGACAGTCCGTCGGCAGTTGATGCTGTGCGCTACGGAATTTACAGCTGTGGCGCGGGACTTTTGTCTCTCGGGTCGTATATTGAGGTTATGAAGCAGATTCCGCCCATAAAATATACCGTGGCAACATGTATATGTGTGACCGGCGAAGATAGATCGAATTTTATGGACAAGATATCCAAAAACAATAGTATTGTGTTTGATATGACGGGCAGGCAGGTGCGGATAAGCGTCAATATTCCATCCCCGAAATACTCACAAAACGCTGTAAGAGAGCTTGTGGCAGAGTACAAGAAGAATAACAGGACCTTTGATGAATTTGTTGAAGATTTGGACAAGTTTGTGCGCGAATTTGATATTGACTATTCAAATGAGGGCGACAGCATGATGAACGAGATAATGTATTCGTTTATGAGGCGCAATGCCCCCCATTGCATAAGCAGGGTTACGGCAACCGCCGCAGAGAGAGCGCAGCTGATACAAGATATAGAGGCAAAAGGGAGATGCTGATATGAGTTCAAAAAGGACAGATAAGACAGACATGGAAACTCTCGAAAGAAAATTGAATGCAAACAAAGAAAGCGGAAAGTTCTTTTATCCTAAAGAATACATTCTGAATTTTTTGATATTCATGACCTGCGAATACTGCGGAAAGCATTTCTTTACCTCAAAGATCAGCCTGTTTGGCGACTATCTGGTCTGCCTGTGTCCGAGATGCGGCGGACGGCACGCGATAACGATAAACATGGTTGGATCGTACAGAAGAATTAAACTGCTTACCGTGGCAGCGCTGATTACTGTGCTGATATCGCCGGTGATATGCAGGCTGATTTTTGTTCTTTATTATATGTGGATTGGTCAATGAATATTTTGATTTGACGGCAGCGGAGGAAGAAGATGCAAAAGAAAAGTATAATAATTTATGTTACGGCGATAGTGCTCGTTGTTGCTGTTTGCTTTACCTCGGTGTTTTTTGTCATGAAGAAAAACAGCAAGGGCTTGCGCCGCACACACAAGCCGACGGCGCAGACATCCGAAAGCGTTGAGAATACAGACGACAGCACGGAGATGCTTGCCGTTGAAGAGTCGCTTGGTTCGATGAACACGACTCAGCCCGCGCCGGATATCAGTCAGGATTACATATATACCGGAAACGGCACTCTTGAGCTCATATATATAACCCGGAACGCAGACAAGCTTTTCTACTACTGCGGAGATCAGCTGTCGACTGCGGGCATGCAGGTCGTTGCAAAGTATTCGGATGGCGGCTGTCAGTATGTCACCAACAGTGTCGATGTGTCGCACCCGGATATGTATACCCCGGGATATAAAACCGTAACGCTGAAATATACGGACGGCAAGGGGACAATGAAATCGACAAGTTATTCGATTTATATCGAAGAGCCGTCTGTTCAGCTCAACTACAGTGAAATTACACTTGATGTAGGAAAAAGCTGGACTGTGCGTACTTCGGTCAGTCCCGAGAACTGTTATGTTACATGGGCAAGCTCGGCGAATAAAGTGGCTTCGGTGTCTGGTTCCGGCACGGTGTGCAATATTACCGGTAATGGCTACGGAAGTGTTACGATAACTGCCAGCATAACCTATAACGGCAGGACATATTCCGATTCGTGCGTAGTGTCCGTTTCGTATGCGGATTCGACGATAGATATATATGATGCTTACTGGTATGACTATAGCTATTATAATAATACGATGTATTTCTACTTGAGCGGAACGGTTCAATCAAATTATGACCTCGATTGGGTTTCGGTGCAGCTGAGCGGCCCTCAGAATGTGAATGGTATCATCCAGGATATAGATTTGTATTTTTCTTTTGATGACAGTTGTTTAAACGGAAATACCTTTGATCTTGATCAGGGAGAATATTATTTTAAAGTTCTTCCCGGTTATCAATATACGCTTTATGTCTTCGCGACGGATATCTACGGCGGCTCCACAAGCGTATCAACGACTTTAGTCGCGGCTCCGGATCCGAATACAACAACTACTTACTATTACTATCAGGGCTATTAAGCCCTGATAGTATTTTTATATACAACCCCCGGGTGCACAAAAAACAACCTGCGGTAGATTGAACAAGTCGGCGCGATTTGATATAATCAAGAAAAAACAGGAGTTGATCGAATGACACTCGGAAACCGCATATATGATTTCAGAAAGAAGGCGGGACTGACCCGCGACGATGTCGCGCAGAAGTGCTCCGTTTCGAGCCAGTCGGTGCAGAAGTGGGAGAGCGACCACGCGAAGCCGTCGGTGGACAATCTGATAATACTCTCGCAGATACTCAATGTTTCGCTCGATGAATTGCTGACCGGCTGCACCGAGCGCGTCCGCGACGAAAAGCGCAGGGCGGGCGTCAGACCCGACTATCCGTCGCTCCATCCGTGGGAGCTGTATTCCGAGGAGCTGATGGTCGAGTTCAGGCAGTCGCGCGAAGAGGGCATAGATATCGATGAATATGAGGAGATTTTCAAGGCTGTTTCGCATCTTCCGGGCGGTGAGTATAAAGAGCGCATAGCAGATGTCATGTTTGATATAGTGTCCCGCACTCCGCTCAAAAAGGACTATGAATTTGACGAGCCGAGCGAGCTCGACGAGATAAAAATGTGCAGAGGAACAGTCCCCGAAAAGCGCAGCGTTGACAAATCTCGCCTGCGCGATAAAATAGCAGGCGCGTGGTACGGTAGGATATGCGGCTGCTTTCTTGGGAAGCCCGTTGAGGGCGTGAGAAATCCGGAGCTCGGCATTCTCCTGCGCGAGACAGGGAACTATCCGATGCACAGATATATTAGGCGCGGCGATCTGTCCGATGAGCTGCTCGGGCGCGTCGGAAGCTGGCTCGGCAAGAATATGTATGCCGATATTTCCGAGTGCGCCCCGGCGGATGACGATACGAACTACACGGTGCTTTATCAGGAGCTTATAGAAAAATACGGCAGGGATTTTACCTCGAAAAATGTGGCGGATATCTGGCTTGACAGGCAGCCGAAAAATGCCTACTGCACCGCCGAGCGAGCGGCATTCTGCAACTTCGTCAAGGGCTTTGCGCCGCCCGCGTCCGCAGAATATAAGAACCCCTACCGCGAGTGGATAGGCGCGCAGATAAGGGGCGACTATTTCGGCTATATCAATCCCGGCGACTCGGAGACGGCGGCGGATATGGCGTACCGCGATGCGTGCGTATCCCATACGAAAAACGGCATTTACGGCGAAATATTTATCTCCGCGCTCATAGCCGAAGCGGCGGTTGAGAATGATATAAGAAAGGCGATACTTTCGTCGCTGAACTTTGTGCCGCAGAGGTCGAGATTCATCCGTTCTGTTATGACCGTAGTCAACGATTTTGACGGCGGAGTCAGCGAGAACGAGTGCTTTTCAAAGATTCACTCCCGCTGGGACGAGCACGAGGGGCACGACTGGTGCCATGTGCTCTCTAATATTGAAATTGTCACGGCGGCTCTGCTCTACGGCGGCGGGGACTACACAAAGACCGTCTGCCGCGCCGTTCAGACAGGCTTCGACACCGACTGCAACGCCGCAACGGCGGGTTCTGTTATAGGCATGATGAAGGGAATATCGGCTGTCTGCAGGGAGTGGACAGATCCGATTCACGGCAAGCTCGACACGCAGATATTCGGCGTCGGCAAAGTAAATATTGACGACAGGATAGAGCTCACGCTCAAACACATTGAAAAATGAAGGTTTTGAATTTCGGTTCTCTGAATATTGATATGGTCTATTCGGTCGATCATGTCGTGCGCCCCGGCGAGACGACTGCATCGGCGGAGCTTCGCTGTTTCTGCGGCGGCAAGGGACTCAACCAGTCCGTCGCGCTCGCCCGTGCGGGCGCGGATGTCTGCCACGCGGGCTGCGTCGGCGCGGACGGCAACCGCCTCATTTCGCTTCTGCGCGACAACGGCGTTGACACTTCGCTTGTTACAAAGAGTGAATCCCCGAGCGGTCACGCGATAATTCAGGTCGACAGGGACGGGCAGAACAGCATTCTGCTTTTCGGCGGCGCAAACATGGAAATAACGCCGGAGCAGATAGAAAACGCCGTCGGAAATTTTTCGGCGGGCGGCAGGCTGTTTTTGCAGAACGAGATAAACGGCATTTCTGAAATTATCGGCGCGGCGCACGCGCGCGGAATGGAGATAGTCTTCAACCCCAGCCCGTTCGGCGCGGAGATATTATCTTATCCGCTCGAAAATATAGATTGGTTCGTTGTCAACGAGACGGAGGCAGAAGAGCTCACGGGGGAGACCGAGCCCGAAAAGATACTCGGCGTATTCTCGCAAAAATTCCCGCGCGCAAGTGTGTTGCTGACCCTCGGCGCGGACGGCGCGTTCTGCCGCACAAAAGACGGTACTTTCTACTGCGAAATATTCAGCGTGCCTGTTGTTGACACAACGGCGGCGGGGGACACTTTTCTCGGCTTTTTCTTCGCCATGCTCGAGCGATTCGGCGCAGAACGCGCGCTGAAAATTGCCTCGGCGGCTTCGGCTGTCGCAGTCTCGCGCCCGGGCGCGTCCGCGTCGATACCGACGCTCGACGAAGTAAAGAAATTTCTTGAAGAGCGCGGTGAGAGCCTGCTGTGAAGCTTTGATAATCTGTCCGGAATGCTTCGGCGTTCCGGATTTTTTATATTTTTGACATCGGTGGTATAATAATATTCGAAGTGCACCGCGCTATCAAATACAAAGGCGGAAGCCTATGGCAAAACTCAGCTCAAAAACAAAAGGTGTTTTCTATATAATTTTGGCGGCGTTCGGCTTTTCGCTGATGTCGATGTTCGTCAAGCTCGCGGGGGATCTGCCATCGTTTCAGAAGGCGTTTTTCAGGAATTTTATCGCGCTGATTTTTATTTTTATCATGATGCTGCGCGATAAAACAGGATTCGTACCCGCGAAAAAGAATATCCCCGATCTTTTCGGGCGCTGCTTTTTCGGCACTCTCGGCATGCTGTGCAATTTCTATGCGATAGGCAAACTCAACCTGTCGGACGCGAATATGCTCAACAAACTCTCGCCGTTTTTTGCGATAATATTTTCTGTAATTCTGCTCAAAGAGCGCCCGAGTATAGTTCAGATAGCGGGCGTGTGTGTTGCGTTCGCGGGCAGCATGTGCATCATAAAGCCCGGTTTTGACAATCCCGAAGTGCTCGCAGCTGTCGCGGGGCTTCTCGGCGGAGCGGGTGCCGGAATAGCCTATACTTTCGTGCGCCGCCTCGGCTCAAGAAAAGAGGACAGCAAGCGGATAATCTTCTGGTTCTCCGCGTTTTCGTGCGCGCTGTGCCTGCCGCTCATGATAGCGGGCTACAAGCATATGACCGCGCTGCAGCTTATTTATCTCGTCCTCGCGGGGACTTTTGCCTGTGTCGGTCAGATAGGGATAACTCGGGCATATATCTGCGCGCCGGCGAAGGAGATATCGGTCTATGATTACACGCAGGTGCTCTTCGCCGCGGCGCTTGGTTTTTTCGTCTTCGGTGATGTGCCGGATGTCCTTAGCGTTATAGGCTATGTCCTCATCTGCGGCGCGGGAGTGGGGATGTTCGTATATAATAAGCGCAGATGATTTATATGCGGTGTTTGATTATAGGCTAAGCCTTTTTACAAAAGAAAACTCTACGAAAAAGTAGATACGAGGTAGAATTGAAGCCCGAAAAGTCGGATTTTTCCGATTTTTCGGGCTTTTCGTATAAATTTTAATTACTGTCCAATAAATTATTTTGCAATTTGTAAATAAATGCGTATAATGTCGTAGAGTTATCTCATCAATGAAATAACCATATTCCTATTTTTCGCCTAATTATAGCACAATAATCCTAAATTCGCAATGGCTATTTAGCAAATAAACTCATTTTTATTATAAAAATTTTTCATCATAAAAAGTGATGAGGAAAATAGCGTAATATCAACGTTTTTTGATGCTTGTCCCGAATATACACAACATTTATTTTTGCAAATAGTCAAAACAAATGCCACTGGAGGTAATTTTATGTCAGCGAAGAAAGAAAAGGCCGTAATTACTGCAAGAGAAATCAAAAGGTGTTTGCCCCCGGCTAACTTAAATCCTGCCGGGCACAGAGACAGCAAAAATCTACGGGTAAAAGTAACTGTCGTAAACGCTCAATCACATGAAAAAACGCTTGAATATTACTGCAAAGACTGGCTTTCGGTAATAAAAACAAGGATAAAAGACTCGACATACATTAAATATTTCAATATTGTTAATAATTATATCTTACCTTTTTTGGGTGAGATGCATCCGGAAGAAATAAATGACCTTGTTATTATGAAATTCGGAAACACTCTTTTGGAATCGGGATCAAAGGACAATAACCCGCTTTCTCCCAAGACTGTAAAAGATATACTGCTTGTTTTAAATTCCGTGATGAAACACATCAGACTTTTTTATAAGCGTGACCTCCCGCCGGTAAACATAACATACCCGAAGCGTCCAAAAAAAGACATAAGAGTTCTCACCGCCGAGGAGCAGAAA
>CAVAWW010000001.1:0-50411 GCA_963592475.1 bacterium | reverse complement strand
GAGCAGAAAAAGCTGGTTGAATATCTGACAATTGATATCGACAACTGCAAATTCGGTGTCATACTCGCTATGTATACCGGACTTAGAATCGGCGAAATATGTGCGCTGAAATGGGGTGAAATATCAATAGAAAACGGTGTGATACATATATGTCATACCATGCAGCGACTTCAAAAAGCCGACTCAGACATCGGAAATAAAACAGAGGTTCTGATAAGTTCTCCGAAAAGCGACTCTTCCGACAGATGGATACCAATGACTGATAATGTGCGTGAATTGTGCACAGCAATGAGAATAGGATCGCCGGAGGCGTATGTTTTAACCGGGAGCAGCATGCATTTCATGGAACCCAGAAATTTGCAGTATCGGTTCTCAAAGTACACAAGGGATTGCGGAATAAGCGGGGTCACGTTTCACACATTACGTCACACTTTTGCGACACGATGTGTTGAAGTTGGCTTTGAAATAAAATCATTGAGTGAAATTCTCGGCCACTCAGATGTTAAAATAACGCTCAACAGGTATGTTCACTCCTCATCGAAGATGAAAAAAGAGAATATGGACAAACTTTCAACAATCGGTTTCTAAAATCGAATCAAAGCTTTATTTGATGAGATA
This sequence comes from bacterium, assembly GCA_963592475.1. Taxonomy (GTDB): domain Bacteria; phylum Bacillota; class Clostridia; order Oscillospirales; family Acutalibacteraceae; genus CAG-177. Next base: position 49,793 of record CAVAWW010000001.1, on the reverse strand, counting down.
ACTCTACGAAAACTGACAAGTATTGTGTATAAAACGGGTGTTCCCATTCGTTTTTTATATTTTTTATGAGCTGTTTGACAGCTATGATGCCACTCGGGTGTCATATAGGAGATTTGTGGGGAAAACAGGAAGAGAGGAGACCGGGAATACTGAAAAGCGGGGGCTTTTCGGTATGTGGTTGCTATGGAAACGGGAAACGCACAGTATTTATCAAATGCGGCAGAGGTCTATGTATCTGAAATTTCGAAAAGAATTTGTCCTGAGCTCATAAGAGCTTCGGGAGAAATGACATACCGTTTTTTCAAACGAGCCTTCGATTTATCGGAAGATAATATCGTGGGTATCGTTTTGTTTTTATCGGAGTTTGTATTTAAGATGAAATCGGCGCGTTTCCGGAATAAATCGCACGCATTTGCCTGTATATGTAGGACGCTTGGATTGGAATCGCGATGCGTACCGCAAGTATACAGTTGTTCTTTTGCAAAGGCAGGTGCGGAATGATGGAATATTCTGTTTTGATGTCGGTATATGCAAAAGAAAAACCGGAGTATTTTGATGAGGCGATTCAAAGTATTTTGGATCAGACCGTAATGACAAATGATTTTGTGATAGTTTGCGACGGCCCGCTGACAGAAGAACTGAATGCCGTGCTTTGCAAACATATGTCGAAGTATCCCGAAATAATAAAGCCGATTCGCCTGTCCGAAAACATAGGAACCGGGGCGGCACTGAATGTCGGTGTAGCGCATTGCCGCAACGAGTTGATAGCCAAGATGGATTCCGATGACATATCCGTGCCGACAAGATGCGAACGGCAGCTAAAGGAATTTGCTAAAGATAAAGAGCTAACGGTACTCGGCGGAAATATTATTGAGTTTACGGATAATACAAATAACCCGATAAGCAGACGGCTGGTTCCGTGTGATAATAATGGAATAAGAAGATATGCCAGACGCAGGCAGCCGTTCAACAATATGACGGTTATGTATAAAAAAAGTGCGGTTCAAAAGGTTGGCGGGTATAAAGCAATGACGCGCGGGGAGGATTATGATCTGTATATAAGACTCCTACTGAATGATTTTTATTGCCGAAACATTGATGAAAGCCTAGTATATGCACGGATAAAGGACAAGGGATCGGACAGAAGAACCTCATTTGCCACTTATCGCGGATTTATAAAAACCAGGTGGTATGCTTTGAAAACCGGATATTCAAGCATATGGGATTTTGCAGTTGCCTGCGGCGCACAGACAGCAGTGTTTTTGGCGCCGAATTTTTTACAGGAGTATATCTATCAAAGAATACTTCACAAGCCGATGGAATCCGATCAAAAAACAACCGGCACCAATGGAAAAAGATTTATCGGTGAAATCGATACAAATTTTTGATACAGATAAATTGGAGGATAGATCGCAAATATGGTGAAAACTAAAACTCCGTCCGGTGTGACGGATAATAACGAGATAACATTATGGAGTGTGCTGCGGCTGCTGTTGGGCAAGTTTTATTGGCTGCTAATTTCCGGCTTTGCATGCGCGCTCATAGTTTGGCTAATTACAACATTCCTTATTGCTCCGACATATGAGTCGAGAGTGAGCTTTTATGTCTATAACAATGCAGATAAGGCTGCTCACGCGAGCACAGTAAACAACAGTGATCTTCAGGCCGCAGAGAGTCTTGCAACGACATATTCCAAGATACTTGAAAGCAACTCGGTGCTCGACGCGGTGCTAAAGGATCTCGGAGACAAATCGGACTTGAGCAGAAAAGATCTCAGTGAGATGATTGATGTTTCAGTCGTTTCCGATACGCAGCTGCTCGAGGTTGTTATCAAATCCAACAGCGCGGAATTTGCCTGCGATGTAGGAAAATCATTTGCAAATGTTGCGCCGACCGAAATAGTCAGAATAACCAAAGCCGGTGGAGTTGAGGTTGTTGACCGACCGGAGGTTGCAACGGAAAAGTCATCTCCTAGAACCGTTTTTGACACTGCGATAGGTTTTCTTATCGGCGTTATCGGAATGTCGGTTGCGCTTATACTTAAGATGCTTTCGGATACAACGATATATCTGCCGGAAGATATAGAAAGCCTGTCCGGCGTAACTGTTTTGGGACAAATACCCGAGATAGATGTGTCCGGGGATAAATATGATTATTGGAAACTTACGAAAGGAGGGGTGATACGCTGTGAAAATAAGAAAGATAAAGATGATAAATCGGAAAAAAACAACGACTGATACAGTTTCCGTCAACAGGAAAAGGCTTATAAACAACGATAGCCCCTTTGCGATAAAAGAGGCATATGTAAAGCTTCGAACAAGCTTGATGTTCTGCATGAAGGCGGACAAAGAAGGCCCTTGCAAGGTCTTTGCGATAACTAGCGCGAACCCCTCGGAAGGAAAGAGTCTTACGGCTGCAAATATTGCGATAAGCTATGCGATGCTCGGCAAAAAGACGCTGCTCATCGACGCGGATATGCGTAAGCCCACTCAGCGCAGACTTTGGAAAGTTGATATATCAACAGGTCTTTGCGATTTCCTAGCGGGAATGGGCTCGCTGGAGCTTGTAAGGGTAGAAAACCTGCCTTTGTCGATAGTGTGCACGGGCACAATACCGCCCAATCCGTCAGAGCTTTTGGCGTCGGATATAATGAAGCAATTCATTAAGAGATGCGCAAAAAGTTATGACTATGTGATCATTGATACACCGCCGATAAATACCGTTGCTGATGCACAGATAATTTCGACTTTTGTTGACGGCGTGGTGGTTGTTGCAAAGTCGGGTTCGACGACCTCGGATGAGCTGAGCATGGCACTGGAAGCAGTTGATCGTGCAGGTGGAAATCTGTGCGGAGTGGTTGTCAATGATATGAATATGAAATCGCTTAAATATTCCTACAAATATCGATACAGCGACAAGTACGGTTACAAATACGGCTATAAATATAGCTATAAATACGGACATAAGTACGGATATAAATATTCGTATGAAGATAGGTCCAACAACGCCAAGTGAGTGATACTGCAATGGATATTACTTTTGATTATCATTCCCATATACTTCCCGGATGCGATCATGGAAGTGACGGTATAGAAACGTCGCTCGGGCAGATAGAAATGGCTAAAAGCGTGGGAATAAAAACCATATGCGCAACTCCGCATTTTTATCCGCATAAGGAGAGTGTGGAATCATTTCTTGCGAGGCGGCAAAGAACCTACGAAGCCTTGAAAGCAAATCTGCCGGATAGCGCACCGAAGATAATTCTCGGCGCAGAGGTGCTGATTTGCGACGGAATGGATCAGCTCGACGGACTTAATCGCCTGTGTCGGCAGGGGACAAATGAACTGTTGCTCGAGCTGCCGTTCTACAAATGGCCGGAATCGGTATGGGAAACAGTCGACTGTCTCAACGATCGGGATGATATACGGATAGTTATCGCCCATGCCGACAGATACCCGCCGGAAGATATAGAAAGGCTGATAGGCGAGGGGATTCCGCTGCAGCTGAATGTCGAGTGCTTCAAGAATCCTCTGCGGCGAAAGCGGTATATATCCTGGGTCAAAAACGGATATGCAAAGTACCTCGGCAGCGATATTCATATGCTCGGCAGTGGGTACAGAGATTGGGAGAAGTGCAAAAAGCTGCTTAAAAAACATATATAAGAGGAGCAAAATGGAGAATCTTACGCAGTCCGCAGATACGCTCAGTGAGCATCAGAAGCTGCTTCTTTCCATGCTGAAAGACTTTGATGCCGTGTGCAGAAAACATAATATTCAGTACATGCTTTTTGCGGGCACTGCATTGGGGGCAGTCAGGCATCGCGGCTTTATCCCGTGGGATGACGATGCGGATGTTATTATGCTGCGCTCGGAATACGAGAGGTTTTTTGAATGTGCCGCGAAAGATTTTGATACCGGGAAGTACTTTGTTCAGCGGGAGTTCAGCCCACATTGGCCGATGCAGTTTTCAAAGCTGCGGCTCAATAATACGGCGTGCATAGAGAAATATCATCCGAAAGACCCCGAAATTCATCAGGGCATATATATAGATATTTTTCCGTGCGACAACCTGGCGGATAACAAAGCAGTCAGAAAGCTCCAGTTTTCGGCTTCAAAAATAGTGATTGCAAAGGCACTTTACGCCCGGGGATATGAGACTGACAGCATTGCAAAAAAATGTTTTATGCAATTTTGCCGCCTACTTCCGCTTGAGCCGTTCAGGCGGTTCTGTGTGCGCAGTAAAGACAGCGGCTCTGATATGGTGCATTCGTTTTTTGCGGCAAGTAAAAAATATGAAAAAAGCGTTTTCCCGCGCGAATGGTTTGAAAAAGCAGTGCGGGTACCGTTTGAGGATACTCAATTTCCCGTGTCGAGTCACTGCGAAGAACTGCTGACCGAGCTCTACGGCGATTATCTGAGAATACCGACGCCCGAGGAAAGAAAGTGCAAGGAGCACGCCGCAATCATAGACATCGAGCTCTCATATACGGAGTATCTTGACGAACAGCAAAAAATGAAAATAGATGTATACACAAGAAGCATCAGATAGCCAAATGAATTGAGGGAAAATATGGAACAGAAAACAAAATCGGTAAATAAAAAGAAGCTGATAGCGGTTTTGGCAGTGTCTCTTGCCGCTGTTGTTGCCATTGCGGTTGTTGCGGTGGTTATGATCAAAAACAGAGAAGCTCCGGATGACGCTTCCGCGGCTGCAATATCAACGCCGGTTGGCAACTTCACTCTTCCGTCGGAGGTTGTGCAGAAGATAGATATTGAGGAAACCACCGACAATGATGTCTACCGCGCAGGGTTCTACGGAACCGTCGGGAACAGCCGTGTCCTTCTGTTTGAGCTCACCGTCGGCGGGAGCGAAGGGGATTATCTCCTGGGCAGCGCCCCGGACAAGCATGGGAAAATGCTCGATGTGCGGCTGAATATCAGCGAGATAAAGGCCGATCCGTCGTGGTCCGATGAGGATGTTGAACAGCTTAATCTTATGCAGTCAAGTGTGAATGATATAATTTACCAGCTTAATAACATGAAAGGCTTTGAGAGAACGCAATGAAAAGCAGCATGAGCAAAAAGATAAAGCGAAAAATAGGCGCTTTGATTTATTACACATTTGCCCAAAAGCTTCCTCCGTCGTATAGCGGCGCAAAGCTCGGACAGACGGCGTGGCGCAGATTTTGCGGAAAGCTCATGCTTGAAAACTGCGGCGTTGGGGTGAACATAGAGAAAGACGCGGTCTTTTCTCAAAAGGTCACGCTCGGCGATTATTCGGGCATAGGCATCAACGCAAAGATATACGGCGAATGTCATATAGGCAGCTTTGTTATGATGGGCACGGACGTTACCGTTATTACGAGAAACCACAGGTTTGACAGAATAGATATCCCGATGATGCGGCAGGGCTTTGAGGAAGAAAAGCCGGTTTATATCGGAGATGATGTATGGATAGGCGACCGCGTTATAATTTTGCCGGGCGTGCATATCGGAAACGGGTGCATTATCGCGGCCGGCAGCGTTGTGACCAAGGATGTTCCGTGCTATACCGTGGTCGGAGGCGTTCCCGCAAAGGTAATAAGAGAGCGATTTTCGGAAGATGAACTGAAAAACGGAAGCTGCATATGCCGTTAATTTTATCCCTGATAGTCGACATAAGCATTTATGCCGAATTAAATATAAAAAAGGGCAAGAAGTATAAATAAGAAAGGAAGAAGATGAAAAAATGAAAGGAAGAATTTTCAAAAGAATTGTGTCACTGTTTCTTGTGGTGCTCACAATAATGGCTTTTCTGCCGACCGTTACTCTGCCGTCTTTCGCGGAAACATACAGTCCGGTAACCGGACGACTCAGTGACGAAAATATCGAGCTGAGCTTCAAAGGCACGGGTAAAACCGGCGGTGATCCGTGGTCTGCCGAAGGAACAGCTGTTAAGGGTGCTGTTAGATCGACTAAAATATTTGGTAAACAAAGAGACTTTGAGTCTACATTAATGATTAAAAATAAAATGTCGGGGACAGCAACTTTGTTGTTTGACTATGAAATTGTTCCGAGCAGCGGGACAATCACGGTCGATGGAAAAGCGGTTACAGAAACAAGCGGAAGCTTCAGCAAAGAACTTGATCCCGGAGAATCAGTTTATGTATATATAAAATCCGGAAGTAAAGATAAGGCTACAACAATCACTCTTAAAAATATCAAGCTGCTTCAGAATGTGACCGCCACTGCAACATTCCTGCCTGCCGAAAACGGCGGCTCATACAGTGTTGACGGCAAAACCGTCACGGGAAAATATTTCAACACGCAGAGCTCTTTGAACGCATACGAGCTTGTTGCTGCCCCTGCGGACGGCTACAAATTTGACGGTTGGTACAATGTAACAACCGGAAACTATATTTCTGCAGACGCATCTACTTCTTTAAACATTGACAGCGACTGCACGATAACCGCAAAGTTTGTGCGCGATGAGGCGTCGATTTTTGAGGTGAACGGACGCACCTTCGGTGACCTCAATGCAGCAGTTCTCTATGCGCAGAATACGGCGCAGTCTCTGATTACGCTCATAAAAGACGGTACAGTCAGCGGAAATTATACTATCCCTGCGGGAATAACCCTGCTTATTCCGTTTAACGGCGCAAAGACACTTTATAAAGAAACACCGGCATATACTAAGACTGCAGAAACGCCGACAGTATACAGAACTCTCACCATGGCGCCCGGTTCATCTATTGTGGTCAACGGTTCGATTAGTGTCGGCGGAAAGCATTACACAACCTCGAGCGGAGCGTGCTGCAAGCCGACCGGCGCATACGGTCTGATAAAAATGCAGGCAGGCAGTAATATTACTCTGAATAACGGCGCGGCGCTCTTTGCATGGGGATATATTATCGGCGACGGTAATATAACCGCAAACTCGGGCTCAAAGGTTTATGAATATTTCCAAATAGCGGATTGGCGCGGCGGCGGTGTTACATCTAGGATGAATGGTAATAAAGAGGGCGTGTTCCCGTTCTCTCAGTATTATGTGCAGAATATTGAAGCTGCATTGACCCTTAAATCCGGAGCTCGTGAGCACACATATGTTTCTATTACGGCATCGCAAACCACGAAAAGTGCAATTGTTCAATTATTTGGTCCGGACAGTCTGTTCAGTGTTGAAGACGGCGGACAAATTACAAAAAAATATGATCCGAAAACCGACAGGATGTCATATACAATATCCGGCAACGCATCGCTCAATAGCGTGAAAATAGAGGTAAGTTCGATTACTGTTGATTCAGCAAAATATAATATGCCCATAAACAGCAATATGGATATTGTTATTGTCTCCGGAACGACTACCTTAAAAAATAATACTGCTCTTCTGCCCGGCGTAAAGATTTCCATTGCGAAAGATGCAGAGCTTAAGGTCGCAAACGGTGCATCTCTGTATGTCTATGACAATGACGAATGGGACACTAGATATGTATATGGTTCTAATAAGGGCTTTGCGCAGGTATCCTATTCTCCATCCGGAGTAGGAAAAAGAACGCTTTCCGATGCAAAGATTGATGTCAATGGCGTGTTTACGGCAGACGGAGCGGTCTATACTACCAAGTCCGGCGCTGATATTTGTTCTTCCAAAGGAACTGGCAAATATATTCAGCAGAGCGCTCCCGGAACTGCTACTGAAACTCATCAGTGCAATAAGCAGGAGGATAAAACACATCTTTATGCCTACCACTTGACTGCTATCCCCATCACTCCCGCACAGCTCCATAATGCCGACGGCATCTATGTGGGGACGGCAAGCGCAAGCGCGGGCACTACCTTCTATTATTCAAAGGGCGAGTGGACCACTAAAGAACCCTGCAAACACACCAAAACGGAAATCCGCAATAAAAAGGACGCAACTTGTACCGAAGACGGATATACCGGCGACACTTGCTGCAAGGCTTGCGACGAGATAATAGTCACCGGCACGGCTATTCCCGCTAAGGGACATACCGAGGTTATCGATGCTGCTGTTGCGGCAACCTGCGAGGAAACAGGACTGACCCAGGGTAAGCACTGCTCAGTCTGCAATACGGTTCTTGTTAAGCAGGAAGTAACTCAGGCAACAGGACATCAGTGGAATGTCGGAACTGTTTCAACAGAGCCCACCTGCACAGGGGCGGGTGTCAAGACATACACTTGCACGGCGTGCCAAAAGACCAAAACCGAGGCAATATCGGCAACAGGTCATACGCCTGTTAAACATGAGAAAAAAGATGCTACCTGCACTGACCCCGGACGCGAGGCCGGCGAAACATGCTTGAAGTGCGGAGCAATACTTTCCGGAATGGAAGAGATTCCTGCCAAGGGACATACGGAAGTTATCGATCTTGCTATAGAACCGACCTGCACCGAGCCCGGAAAAACCGAGGGCAGCCATTGCTCGGTCTGCAATGAGATCATCGTTGCACAGGAAGAAATTCCCGCCAAGGGTCACACCGAGGTTATCGACTCTGCAAAAGCACCAACCTGCACTGAGACTGGTCTGACCGAAGGCAAGCACTGCTCCGTCTGCAATGAGATCATCGTTGCACAGACAGAGATCCCTGCGACCGGCCATACTGAGAAGACCGTTGTGGGCAAGCCCGCAACCTGTACCGAAACGGGTCTGACGGATGGCATCAGCTGCTCTGTCTGCGGAACGGTTATCAAAGCGCAGGAAGAGATTCCCGCCAAGGGACATACCGAAGAAATTCGCAACGCAAAAGAGGTGACGCTGACCGAGGATGGCTATACCGGCGACACATATTGCTCTGTGTGCGATACTCTCCTTAGAGAGGGAGAATCAATACCGAAAAACGGCGTGACTGTCAGCTGGGTTGTCGAAGGCAAAACAGTAGAAACAGAAACCTGCAAGAAGGGCGAAAAGCCCGAATACACGGGTGCGACTCCTTCAAAGGCCGAAACTTCGCGCTACACCTACGAATTCAGCGGATGGACTCCGGAGATATCCGAGGCAACCGAAGATGTGACATATACGGCGCAGTTTACCGCGATAGGTAAGAACGGACTCTGTGTTGAGGGCGATGACACCTACTGGATAAAGGACGGCGTGAATGTTGAGTTCCCCGGACTTATCAGAATCAATGTCGGCACGGATGCCGCACCTCATTATCATTATTATTATTTCGGCGAGGACAGCAAGGCTGTAAAGGACGGCATGTATAAGGTCGAAAAGAACAACGGTCTTCGGCTTCCCTGCTATAACTACAAGTTTGATGCCAACGGAATTATCGAGCATGATGAGGACACCTCAAAGAACGGCATCTGCGACGGAGACGGTTCGAAGTTCTATTATATCGACGGCGTCAAGGTCGGCGAGGGACTCATAAGGGTTGACGGAAGCTACTATTATGCAAGAACATCGACTGCAGAAATAGTCAGAAACCGCAGCTATTGGGTAACAAAGACTAATGGGCTTCCCGTAAAAGAGGGAACCTATAAGTTTGATGCCGACGGCAGAATGATTATAAACGGATTTGTCGAATACAACGGATTTACCTACTATTACGATAACGGAAAGCTCGCCAAGGGCTTCACAAAGATAGGCGACGACTATTATATCTTCAATACCTACAGCGGAAAGATGTACAAGGACGCCAATATGTGGGTCGGAGACAATCAGTACGGCATTGAAGGCGGAATGTACTACTTCAATGAAACCGGCAAGATGGTTCTTCCGGATGTTGAAAACGGTGAGAAGAGAATAGTTGAAAAGGACGGCAAGCTCTATCTCATGATAGACAAGTCGCTTGCTCCCGAGGGTCTCTATGAGGTTGACGGAGAATACTACTACGCACAAACAAACGGACTGCTCGCCGTTGACAAGGCTATTTATGCAACGACCAAGCTTCTTGACGGAACCGGCTGGTACAGATTCGACGGCGAGGGCAAGCTCATAAAGAACGGATTTGCCGATTGCGGTGGATTCACCTTCTATTTTACGGACGGCAAACGTGCCAAGGGCTTCACAAAGATAGGCGACGACTATTATATTTTCAACGCTTACAGCGGAAAGATGTATAAGAACGCCAACATGTGGGTCAGCAACAATGATTACGGTATAAAGGTCGGACTGCACTATTTCGGCGAGGACGGCAAGATGGTCAATCCGGATGTCGAAAACGGCAAGAAGCAGATAGTCGAAAAGGGCGGCAAGCTCTATCTTATGATAGATAAGTCACTTGCGCCCGAGGGTCTCTATGAGATTGACGGCGAGTACTACTATGCACAGGCCGACGGAACGCTTGCAGTTGACAAGGATATCTATGCGACTACAAAGCTGCTTGACGGAACCGGCTGGTACAGATTCGACGGCGAGGGCAAGCTTATAAAGAACGGATTTGCCGATTGCGGCGGATTTACCTTCTATTTCACAGACGGTATCCGTGCCAAGGGCTTCACAAAGATAGGCGATGACTATTATATCTTCAACACCTACAGCGGAAAGATGTATAAGGATGCCAATATGTGGGTCGGCAGCAACGATTACGGTATAAAGGGCGGACTTCACTATTTCGGCGAAGACGGAAAAATGGCAGACGCCTGAAATCTTAATTTAGCTCTAAAATAAATGCTCCTCCGCATTTGCGGGTCTGACTTATGGGTGCGAATGCGGGAGGAGCGTTTGAAAAAAATACTGTTCATAAAACGAGAAAGGAATGGTAAAATGCAAAAATCACGGACAGCAAAAGTTATATCGCTTATTTTGGCGATAATCATGCTTGCCGGAATTTTCCCTGCATCTGTTCTGGCAGACAGCGGAAATACGGTCAACAGTTATGATGAGTTCATAACCGATCTGACTTGTCTGGAAAAATATGCCGATGAGTATGTCAGCGAACATTCCGATGAGGACGCTGCGGCGCTCGTCATCAACTATATTCGCTGCGGAGTTGAAAAGTATACTTCGGGCACATGGACTACATTCTGCGGACCGGAAAAGACCGCGTTCGTAAACTTCGTTGCACAACAGGATGCGGCAAACGCCACCTCGGCGGGAAAGCTCCGCAGCCTTGATGAGTTTACCTTGCCCAACGGTGATAAGGTTGAGTTTGCGCATATGTTCGGCGCAATGGATATGGCGTATCATACCGGAAACAGAAACACCGCCGATCTCGGCAGCTGGGCCGGCGATATATGCGACCTTGTTCAGCTCTCGACCAATTCCGGCATAAGCGGTACGGTAGAAGAAATGGCTGAGGAAATACGCACAAATAACGACAAGTATTTCCTTTATGATCATCCCGATCCGGAAGTTCATTCGTTTGGCATCCTTGATCTGTACGGAGATCTTGACGCTTTTTATATTCTCCAGAAGCTCGGTTCAAACGGATCAATCAGCTCGGTGATGAAAAATTATTTCACAAAGAACCTCAATGACGGCCTGCGCGCTAAGTTCTTCCTCGAAAACAGATTTGACGGCGCGTCTCAGAAAAGTGATATAAGAAATGCCGTTTATGAGACATATTGCTCCAATGAGGGTATAAAGACCCTTGAGGGAACTTATCTGCCCAACGGTGTTGATCCCGATGTACGCAAGGCATGCTGCTATGCTTTTGCGGACTATCTCTATGAGACTGCAAAAGACCTGATCAGCAATCCCTATTATAAAGTTTTCTCGAGCGAGAAATCCGTTCTTGCGCCCGGTGTTACGCAGGAGATAAAGCGCGCAACCTCCAAGGACGATAAGCAGCTTGTATATTATATTGCGACAGCCGATGTTTCAAGAAGCGATGTCAATATCTATGCAAACTATAATAATAACGATGCGTCGGAGTGGAAGATGGCTCGTGTTACTGATCAGGTAAAGGCAGCACAGGAAAAGCATTCCAATCCGAATGATGCTAAAAATTATATTGAAAATTACAATGCGGTTGCGAGTGTTAACGCCGATTTCTACAATATGAGCAACGGATGCCCGTCCGGAGCGCTTGTTATGGAGGGCAAAGAGTATAACGGTGTCGGCGGCGAAAACTTCTTCGCGATTCTCAAAGACGGTACGCCGATTATCGGTGGCAGCGCCGAATGGAAAGCTAACAAAGAGAATATACAGGAGGCGGTCGGCGCTTCCATGTGGCTTGTAAAGGACGGAAAGATAGTTGCGTCCTCCGGCGATAACTATTATATGAGCCGTGCCTCGCGCACCTGTGTCGGTATCACATATGACGGTCAGGTTGTGCTCATGGTGCTTGACGGACGTCAGGAGCCGTTCTCGGCAGGCGGCAGCGCAATCGAAATTGCGCAGATAATGTATGATGCGGGCTGTGTCGCGGCGGTCAACCTTGACGGCGGCGGATCGACCACCTTTGCGGCAAAAGCAGAAGGCGAGGACAGCGTGTCTGTTGTCAACAGACCCTCTGACGGATATGAGAGATCGGTCAGCTCGTCGCTGCTGGTAGTCTCGACTGCCAAGCCGTCAAATGTGTTTGATCACGCAGTGGTTTCGGCGGATTACGATTATCTTACCGTCGGCACGGAGCTTGATATTGATGTGAAGGGCGTCACCGCCACCGGAGGCGCGATTTCGATTCCCGAAGGAGCAGTTCTCAAGGTTTCGGACGAAGACGTCGGTACACTGTCTTCCGACGGCGTATTCACAGCAAAAGCTCTTGGCGATACCAAGGTTCAGCTTGTCGCTCAGGACGGAACTGTCCTTGGCTCAAAGACACTCAGCGTTGTTGAGCCGACGGATCTTAAATTTACAAAAGAGAGCATAAATGCGATTTTCGGAAAAGCCGATGAGCTGCCGCTCGAGGCTTCATATAACGGAAACACTGTAAAAATAAATCCGAATGATATCCAGTTTGGATTTGTTAAGATAACGCTTGAGTCTATCGGCGAAGTCGAGGGCGGAAGCGTCAGCACGACAAAGACAGAGCTTGTTTTTGAGTATCCCGAGGCGGGAAGCATCAACGGCTTTGAGTTCACAGCCAACGACGAAGGGAATCTACGAACTCTGACCGTCTTCGCAGTGCTGAACAATAAGATTGAAGAGCTTGAGAATGCAAGCTATGATGAATATGTAAGAGTATATAATGAGGCGAGAGAAAAGGGATACAGCGAGAAAGAGGCCGAGATTCAGGCGCAGACCGCTTCTGTAAACAAGGCGCTCAGTGTGTCGGCCAAGCTGACGGTTTATCTTTATAGTGAGGATGAGGCCAGCTTTGATTTCTCTGAGGCGACCGGTACAAGCAAACTCATGGCGTGGAAGCGCGATGTTTCAAATTCTTACTATAATGAGTCTGAAAGCACATATTATATGATTGATTCCGACACATCCTCGGAGATATCATATACCTTTGCCGTTGATATGTCAAAGGTTCCGATCCCGGAGAAACTCACAGGACTTCTCTATATGCTTCCCGGCGGCGATCAGGAGGGACGCACGGCGTGGGACTTCCTGCTTCAGCTTGCCGAGCGTATAAGCCCGCTGACTACCGTTTCGATAAGCCTGACCATTCCGGAGGGCTTCACCGCAGATACTTCGGCACTCAGGCTTGCAAATGAATATTTCACTCTCGGGGCGGTCAAGGTTGAAGGCAATAAGCTGACAATAGTCTGCAATTTCATTGCGCAGTCGGAGCCGATAAACCCGACTACCGCCAATCCGCTCTGCGTTCTTACCGGACTTAAACTCGTTCCTACGGACAATGCAGCATGGTCGGATGACGGCAAGCTCAACTATGAGCTCAACGGAAACCTCGATTATGATATCTATGCGCATTTCCATGTTCTCAAAAGTCTTGCGCAGCAGGAAAAGTATCAGAAGGAATACGGGCTGTATCCGTATGATAACAGCGAGAATATAGAGGGCGATTACGGCGCTCATTTCATGGATACGGCGGATAGCTTTTCGGATAAGTTCGTTCTCAAAAAGAACAGCAAGGACGGTTGGGCAAGAGAAAACGGTCTGTGGTCATTCTACAGAAACGGCAAGGCTCTCACCGGTATTCAGAAGCTGCCCAGCCATATTGACGGCGAGGAAGGCGAGTTCTGGTATGATCTCGGAACTCAGGGCAGCTGCAGCGATAAGCTGACCGGGCTGTTTGAATATGAGGGCGAGCACTATTACGCCCGTTTCGGAGAGCTTGTTTCTGGATGGCAGTCTATTGAAGCGTCCGACGGCGAGTCGTATTTCTATTATTTTGATCCTGTTGATTATACCATGTATACCGGGGTGCAAACAATAAAGGGACTTACCTACACCTTCAATGATGATGGCGTTATGGTCAGAGGCGCATTCCGTACCGACGAAAGAGGAACAAAGTATTTTGTTGCCGGCGAGTCGGTGTATCGCAGATTTGTTACCCTTGAAGAGGGCACATATTGGCTCGATGTCAATGGCTATGTCGCTTACGGAAACGACCATACCGTTACCACAAATGTCAAGGATGTTACATGGTATCATTTCGATGAGAAAACCGGACTTATGACCGGGCTGTGCAACGGATTTATTGACTATCACGGTGAGCTTTATTACTGTGATGAGAACGGAAAGGTCTTTTACGGACTCATCAAAACTGACGGCGGAATAATTTTCACCGCGACTCTCGGCAAGGTCAATGTCAATATGGGCTGCTATGTTGACTCAAGCACAGCAACCAGAGGCTGCAAACTGGAGACCGGAAAATACTGGTGCGGCGATGACGGCTTCATAGTTGCAAACGGATTTGCCGATATCGACGGCGAAACATATTACTTTGAAAATTATAATCACGCCAAGGGCTTTAAAAAGATAGGCGACGATTATTATATCTTTAATGCCGGCACAGGAAGAATGTATAAAGACGCCAACATGTGGGTCGGTGATAACCCGTACGGCATCGAGGGCGGAATACATTATTTCGGCAAGGACGGAAAGATGTTTGTTCCGGATCTCGAGAACGGCGAGAAGAAGATAGTCAGCGAAAACGGAAAGCTCTACTTCACCATAGACGGCGTCAAGTTGTCCGAGGGTCTCTATGAACTTGACGGAGACTACTACTATGTCCAGGGCAACAAGGAGCTTGCGGTCAATAAGGACATATATGTCACGACAAAGCTGCTTGACGGAACTGGTTGGTACAGATTCGACGGCGAGGGCAAGCTTATAAAGAACGGATTTGCCGATTGCGGCGGATTTACCTTCTATTTCACAGACGGTATCCGTGCCAAGGGCTTCACAAAGATAGGCGATGACTATTATATCTTCAACACCTACAGCGGAAAGATGTATAAGGATGCCAATATGTGGGTCGGTGATAACCCGTACGGCATAGAGGGCGGAATACATTATTTCGGCAAGGACGGAAAAATGTTTGTTCCGGATCTCGAGAATGGCGAGAAGAAAATAATCAGCGAAAACGGAAAGCTTTATTTCACGGTTGACGGCACTAAGGTCTCCGAGGGACTTTACGAGCTTGACGGCGACTATTACTATGTCCAGGGCAACAAGGAGCTTGCGGTCAATAAGGACATATATGTCACGACAAAGCTGCTTGACGGAACTGGTTGGTACAGATTCGACGGCGAGGGCAAGCTCATAAAGAACGGATTTGCCGATTGCGGCGGATATACCTTCTATTTTACGGACGGTATCCGTGCTAAGGGCTTTACGAAGATAGGCGACGACTATTATATCTTCAATACCTACAGCGGAAAAATGTACAAAGACGCCAACATGTGGGTCGGTGATAACCCGTACGGCATAGAGGGCGGAATACATTATTTCGACAAGGACGGAAAGATGTTTGTTCCAGATCTTGAAAACGGCGAGAAAAAGATAGTCAGTGAAAACGGAAAGCTCTATTTCACAGTCGACGGCACGAAGGTCTCCGAGGGACTCTATGAGCTTGACGGCGACTATTACTATGTTCAGGCCAACAAGGAGATTGCAACCGATAAGGCATTCTATCTGTATAACAGCGAGCTCAAGGGCGGTGTCGGTTGGTACAGATTCGGCGGCGACGGAAAGCTCATAACCGACGGCTTTGTTGAGTGCGACGGAAAGACTTTCTATTTCAGCGCCGGCGAACGCGCCAAGGGCTTTACAAAAATCGGTGACGATTATTATATCTTCAATACCTACAGCGGAATGATGTATAAGGATGCTGATATGTGGGTTGGAGATAACCCGTACGGAATTGCCGGCGGAATGCATTACTTCGGCAAGGACGGCAAAATGGCGGGCTGATAAGATACAGCTTCTGCTATGATTTCTGCGGGACTTCCGCGATTTTCGGAAGTCCCGCTTGAGGTTTTTATTTTATGAGTATTGAAACTTTGATAGTTACGGTTGACCGTGACAGCGATGCTGTTGTTCGGGAAATGAATGTCCAGACCGATGCGGTAGTCGGAAATCAGTGCGCTGAAAATTCGGTTTGGAGCTTTTATGAAAACGGCAGAAAAACCGTGTTTTATAATACGGCGGATCGCGGCATCGGAAAAAACAGAAATATCGTTTTGAAAAACTCTCAAGCTGATATCTGTGTTTTTGCCGATGACGATATGACGTTTCTGGACGGATATCCCGAAATCGTTCAGAAGGCGTTTGCGGAATGTTATGACGGAGATGTTCTCATCTTTAATCTTATCGAAAAATACCCGAGGCGCTATGTGAATCGGGAGAAGAAGAGAATACATAAATATAACTATGCAAAATACGGAGCTGCGCGCATGGCGATACGCCGCCAAAGCATAATCGATTCCGGAATAAGCTTCAGTACGGAGTTCGGCGGCGGAAGCGGATACGGCGCGGGCGAAGATACAATATTTCTCAAGGATTGTCTTGACAGGGGATTAAAAATTTATGCCGTTCCTTATGCGCTCGCCGAAATAGATCAGCAGGCGGTCTCTACGTGGTTTAACGGTTACAACGAAAAGTATTTTTTTGACAGAGGGGCTCTGTATGCGCGGCTTTATCCGCGATTTTGGGAGCTGTTTTGCGTGCGGTTTTTGCTTCGCCACAGGAAAAAATATAAAGACAGCATGGGCTTTTGGACAGCGTTGAAATCAATGCGTATCGGCGCAAAAGAATACCGGACGGAAGGGGAGAATCGGTAGTTGAGATTCAGTGTTATAGTGCCTGTTTATAATGCGGTGGATTTTATTGGTAGCTGTGTGATGTCGGTAATGAATCAGACCTTCGGCGACTGGGAGTTGATTATTGTCGATGACGGTTCGACTGATGAAAGCGGTATTTTAGTTGATCGCTTTGCCGCTAAAGACGGGCGCATCAGGGTGTTTCATCAGGAAAACAGGGGACAGTTTTTGGCAAGACGGTGGGGTATAGCAAATTCCAAAGGGGACTATCTGGTCTTTCTCGACAGCGATGACGAATTGACTCACAACTGTCTGAAAACTATCAATGCCGCAGCGTGCGAAAGCAATGCCGATATAATTCTTTATGTCGGCAGAATAGTCCGTGATGATTTGGAGACGGACAGATATATAGGAAATATCGGCACAGAAAAATGCAGAATCCCCATAGATACGCTCAAGCGCAGCCTGATATCTTCAAATGATTTAAATTCTTTGTGGTCAAAAGCGTTCAGGCGAAACTTGTTTGACGGAGACGATACGGACTACTCGGCGTTTCGCGGGATACGATACGGCGAGGATAAGGTGCAGCTTTTCTATCCCGTAACCAACGCTGCGTCTGTTTATTATATCCCGGACTATCTGTATAAATATAACTATCGGGCAGAAAGCGTGGCTCATAGTTTCGATATTAAGTCAGCCTCTGCGAGACTTGAAAACGAAATGTTTTCATTGATGTATGAATATATGGAAAAATGGAATATGACAGATTGCGCCTGCAAAAGGACTGTGGCGGTGTATTATCTGAGAACCTTTCTTTCGGCTTATTACGGGCTGCGAAAGACAATGGTGGCCCACGGAAAACTCAAACAGTTCAGGGCATATAACTGGATGGAATATGTCAACAAAAGCGCCTTTCGCTATTGTGTGAGCCGTGAACTCAGCATGAAGGAAAAACTGAAATTGTTGGTGGCAGTGATTGGTTTTTGATTTTAGGGGTACGTGATTGCGTGTGAAAAAAATCAGAATGAAAAAAGCCGAACTTAATATCGCAACAACGCTCATAAATCAGCTTGTCATGACGGCTTGCGGAATAGTTGTGCCGGGAATTTTTATCAATGCCTTCGGGTCCGAAGCATATGGAATATCAGTTTCGGTCACGCAGTTTTTGTCATACATAACATTGCTCGAAAGCGGAGTCGGCGGCGTTGCGAGGGCGATGCTTTACGGACCGCTTGCGCGCGGCGACGAACGGGGAGTCAGCTCTGTCTACTATGCTGTGAAGAGATTTTTTGGTTATATAGCCGTTGCTTTCGCGGCTTACAGTGCAGCGGTCGGCTTGCTGTATCCGAAGCTTGCGCATGTTACGATTTTTTCGGGAACATATATTTTCTTCCTTGTTCTTGTTATCGGTATGTCCACCCTTGCAAAATATATGGGCGGGCTTGCAAATCTCACATTGATTGCGGCAGATCAGAGACAGTATGTAAACAATATTATATCTGTCGGAATAACGATAGCAAATACGCTGTCTATATTGATTTTGACCGAGCTTGATTGCGGTCTGCTGACGGTAAAGCTCGGTAGCAGCATCATTTTTGTTATACGCCCTTTGTTGTATATGCTCTATGTCAAAAAGCATTATCGCCTGAGCAAAGTGGGAAGTGAAAAGACAAAGCTTGAACAAAAGTGGACCGGTATCGGACAGCATTTCGCATACTTTTTGCATACAAATACAGATGTAGTGCTGCTGACTCTGTTTGCCAACACGCGCCTCGTTGCCGTGTATTCGGTTTATAATCTTGTGATAAGCAGTATCAGGGCGATAACCGAATCCTTTTCCGGCGGAATGGAGGCGGCGTTTGGCGAGATGATAGCCAACGGAGAGACTGACAGGCTCAAGAAGTCGTATTTCAGATATAAAACATTGATAACTGCGGTTTCGTTTGGCCTTTTCAGCTGCGCAGGCATATTGATTGTTCCGTTTGTCAGATTGTACACAAAAGGAGTAACGGATGCGGATTATATTCAGCCGGCTTTTTCGTTTGTGCTTATGCTGGCTGAGGCGGTTAACTGTATAGTGCTTCCGTGCTCGAGCCTCCCTGTTGCGGCAAACCGCCTCAAGCAGACCAGATGGGGTGCTTACGGTGAGGCGATAATAAATATAGCGGTATCATGTATTCTTATCAAATGGAGTCCGCTTCTCGGCGTGGCTGTCGGAACCTTGGCGGCGACACTGTTCAGAGGGATTTTCTATATGACGTATTCGTCAAAGAAGCTTCTGCATATTCCGACACGGACGGTTATTGTAAAATTCATTGCCGCAGTGACCTGCCTGTGTATTGTGACGGCGGCGGGAAGATATATTACATTGCCGCTTGAAATTGAAAATTATTTTCAGTGGATACTGTGCGGCGCGGCGGTTTTCGCAGCTGTTTGCCTGCCCATTATGCTGATTGCGGGGCTTCGTATAAGGCGTCTCGGAATCGATAAAAAAGAAAACGGCGGGGATAAGCTTCCTGAAAATATATACTCGGAGTCGGAAGATGAACAGAGAGCGTATACTGATTGTAAATAATAACATGCACATCGGCGGAGTGCAGAAAGCGCTTGCAAATCTGCTTTGCGAAATACATTCCGACTATGATATTACACTTCTTTTGCTCTATAAAGGCGGAGAGCTTTTAAAAGATGTCCCGCCGGATGTGAAAGTTATGGATGCTGCCGCTCCGTTTCGGTATCTCGGAATGTCAAAAAGCGATGCCGTCAGAGTGTGTGACAAGCTTTTTAGATTTTTCTTTGCCGCCTTCACGCGCATCTTCGGAATGAGAGCGGCAGTCAAACTCATGGGACTGACGCAAAAAAAGATACGCGGCTATGACACCGCGATATCATTTTTGCACAGCGGAAGAGAAAAAGTTTTTTATGGCGGATGCAACGAGTTTGTGCTGGATTTTACAGAGGCACAGCAGAAGATAACTTTTGTTCATTGTGACTTCGAAAAAATCGGCGCGGTATCAAAGGAAAACAGAAAAATATACAGTCGTTTTGACCGCATAGCGGCGTGCTCCGAGGGCTGTAAAATGTCATTGCTGAGATGTTTCCCCGAACTTTCGCAAAAGACTTGTGTAGTCAGAAATTGCCAGAATTACAATGAGATAAGATATCTGGCTCAAACGCATCCCGAGAAGTTTGATCAAAGCAGATTCAATATTTTAACGGTTGCCAGATTTGGAAAAGAAAAGGGGATTCTCCGTGCTATAAAGGCGGTTTTGGGGGCGTGTGATGACTTCGATAATATCAATTATTATATAATCGGTGACGGCGCTCAGAGCCGACAGGCAGAGATGTTTGTGTCCGACAGCAAATTCCCTGATGCGGTAACTTTGCTTGGAAAAAAAGAGAATCCCTACGGATATATGGCGGCAGCAGATATATTGCTTATTCCGTCATTTTCGGAGGCGGCTCCGATGGTAATAAATGAATCGGCATGCCTCGGGACGCCGATACTTTCAACAGAGACATCTTCGGCTTTTGAAATGGTTCGCGATACCGGATTCGGTTGGGTTTGCGATAACTCGGAGAATGGAATAAGAAATGTGCTCAGGCGACTTGCTGCGTCGCGGGATGAAGTGAATTATAAGCGAAAATTACTCAGCACTCGGAGATTTGACAATGCCGAGGCAGTCAAACAATTTTCGGAGTTGATAAACCATAATGATAAAACAGATTGAAAAAGAAAAACAAAACCCGGCTCTCGACAGGGAATATATTGCCGCTGCATGTGGCTGTGTTTTCCTTTCGGTGCTCATATGTGTCGGCCAGATAATCGGCAATATGCTGCTTATAGCAGCCTTTTTTGCCGGAACTGTCGGCATATGCATCTGGGCATGCATGAAAGAAAAAATTCTTCCGGTTTTGCTGTACTTTCTTCCGTGGAGCCCGTTGATGAAATTTTACAAAGGCGGAATATCATTTTTTACCGTTATGCTGCTTGTTTCCTGCTTTGTAGCTCTGATAAAAAATAAAATGACGCTGAACATTTATCAAATAGTGCTTGCGGCTCTGATAGCAATTCTGACAGCGGTTGCCAAAATGGTGCAGGGAAATGAGATAACCAATTCCTATCTGTTTTTTATAATGATGCTCCTGCTTCTTCCGTGTATCACAAAATGTGTAAGCTGCGATTCATTCGGCGATACAACCCTGTTTTTTGCGCTCGGAATAATTACGGCGGCTCTGTCTGCGCAGCAGCTTGTCGTGTTTCATAACATAGCTCAGTATATTACTGTTGACTCATATCTGACAATAACCAGACTCTCGGGATATTACGGAGATCCTAATTTCTACTCTGCGCATATCACGGCATGTCTTGCCGGAATCCTGATGCTTCTGAGCCGCGAAAAGGATAGATTGAGGCAGGCTGTGCTTATTATTGCAGCAGTTTTGCTTCTGTATTGCGGAATGCTTTCTGCGTCAAAGATGTTTGTTGTTGTGCTGGCGTGCCTCTTCTTGTTCTGGATACCGGTTCTCATGGAAAAAGGCGGAAGAGGAAACAGCAGAGTGAGAATGTTCGTAGGACTCATTTGCGCGGGAGGAATATTCCTTTCGTCGTCAGTGTTTAAAGAACTGCTGCAAATAATCGACGACAGATTTGCTTATGCGGCAAATGTTTCTCAGCTGACAACGGGGCGCACCGATATTTGGAAAAACTATATAAATGAATTTTTAGAAAACATAGATGTTACACTGTTGGGAGAGGGATACTCCCCGGTGATAATAAAAGGACGAGCCTCTCACAACACGGTTATACAGGGCGTTTTTCAGTTTGGATTGATAGGACTTCCCCTGATTGCGGCGTGGATGTATTTCTTTCTAAAAGACATATTTAAATCTGCGGAAAACACAAAAACGGATTGGAAATATGCGGCGCTGATGTGCGTCGGAACAGTTCTGCCGTGGATGAGTCTTGATATACTTTTCTTTGATGAGTTCTTTCTTGTGTCACTTTACGCAGCTGTCGGCATTGTGTGCATGTCGAAAGATGCCTCTGATTAATATTGATAACCATTTTATACTCCTACATATAGCAAACCGCTGACCCAAGTGTCACCATGCAGGTGCTTGTGGTCAGCGGTTTGTCATATATAACAGTTATATATCTTCCGAAAATTCCGCGATGGCGGCGAGAAAAACTTCGCCGTAGCGCCGGGATTTTGCCTGACCGACTCCGGAGACCTCCATGAATTTCTCCAGCGTTTTCGGCTTTCGGCGGCACATATCGACAAGTGTCGCGTCGGTGAAAACGACATATGCAGGTATGCTCTGGCGCATGGCGAGACTTTTTCGCAGATCCTTGAGCGCGGCGAGGAGCTTTTCGTCCACCGGCGGGAGCGGAGCGTCTTTTGCGGCGGATGCTTTCTTTTTCTGCGGTATCTCGAGCATCATGCGCAGCGTCTCCTGACCCGTCAGAACCCCGCGGCTCTTCGGCGCGAGCCTGAGTATCGGGTATTCGTCGCCCTGTGCGGTCATATATTCGTTCTCGCAGAGGTGGTCGATGATGTCACGCAGCCGCTTTTCGGGGCAGTCCGCCATTATGCCGTAGGTCGATTGTCTGCTCAGCCCGGCGGATATCAGCCGCTCGTTTTTGCTCCCGCGCAGGACATCGCAAATTACTTTTTTGCCGTATCGCTGACCTGTTCGCGCGACGCATGACATTATCTTCTGCGCGTCAATTGTAATATCCGTGTTCTCGTGATTCGAGAGACAGTTGGAGCATTTTTCGCACCGCTCGGGACCCTTGTCGCCGAAATATTCGAGTATGAATTTACGCAGGCACTTGTGCGTCGTGCAGTAAAAAGTCATCTGCTTGAGCCGCTCTCTGTCGCGCCGTCTGACCTCCTCCTGCTCGTCCTCAGTGAGGTCGGGGTTCGGTTCGGAGTTGTTTATTAAGAACTGATTCGTCCGCACATCCTTTGCGCTGTAGAGCAGAATACAGTCCGCACTCCTGCCGTCGCGCCCGGCGCGTCCCGCCTCCTGATAGTAGCTCTCCATATTCTTCGGCATGTTGTAGTGGATGACGAACGAGACATTCGATTTGTCGATCCCCATGCCGAATGCGTTTGTGGCGACCATTATCGCCGCGCGGTCATAGACAAAATCGTCCTGATTGCGCCTGCGCTCATTTTCATCCAGCCCCGCGTGGTAGCGAGTAGCGGCGAATCCGTTCTTTTGAAGCAGTTCGCACACTTCCTCGACCGCCTTGCGCGTCGAACAATAAACTATGCCGGATTCATTCTTGCGCTCTTTTATCAGCTTTATCAGCTCGATCGATTTGTTCTTCGGCTGCATGACGGAAAAGAACAGGTTCGGCCGGTCGAAGCCCGTTGTGACAACGAGCGGAGAGACGAGCCTGAGCAGAGTTTTTATGTCATCTCTGACGGCTCCCGTGGCGGTAGCGGTAAACGCGCCGACAACGGGACGGGAGTTAAGAGCGTCGATAAAATCCGGGATTTTCAGATAGCTCGGGCGAAAATCCTGACCCCATTGCGAGACGCAGTGCGCCTCGTCGACCGCGACCATGGATATATTGAGATTGCGGCATATTCCGAGAAAAGCGGGCGCGCAGAGCCGCTCCGGCGCGACATAAATTATTTTATATTTGCCGCTCTCCGTGTTTTGCAGCACTTTCAGATACTGCGCGTGGGTCAATGAGCTGTTTATGTATGCGGCGGCGACGCCCGACTGGACGAGCGCGCTGACCTGATCTTTCATCAGCGAGATGAGCGGGGAGACGACAATAGTGATGCCGTCGAACATGAGCGCGGGCACCTGATAGCATATCGACTTCCCGGCGCCCGTGGGCATGATGCCGAGAACATCGCGCCCGCCGAGCAGGCTGTCCGTTATTCTGTCCTGCCCCTCGCGGAAAGAATCGTGGCCGAAATATTCTTTTAATACGCTGAGCTTGTCCCTCACCGTTTGCACCTCAATAGAAATATTTATAAAATTAATTATACTCTGCGGCGAGAAAAACATCAAGCAATATACAGACAAAAGAAAAAACGGCGGCACCGAAAATTCGATGTCGCCGTTTGAAATATTACTGTTCTACTGTTTCAAGAAATGCTTTTGTGAGCATCTTGTTCTTGAGAATACCCTTTGTGCAGTCACGCAGGGCTGTTCCGAAGCCTATCGGGTCGTTTTTGTAGGCCAGCTTCATTGAGGGGCTGAGCGTAATTTTGCGCACGCTCCAAAGCATACAGAGCAGCTCGTTGTTGCGCGCATATACGGCGAGAACGGGGTCCATATAGCCGTAACCGGTGAGGTTTGTATACGCGTCCGTGATAACTATTCCGTCGAAGCCCCACTCGTTTCTGAGCAGGTCAACGAGCAGCTCGGGCGTGCCGCCGCACCATTTTGTACCGATACGGTTAAACGCGCTCATTATGCCCTTTGCGCCGCCCTCCTTGACGGCTATTTCAAACGGCTTACAATAGATCTCTCTTATTGCCTGCTCATTTGACCAGACATGGATGCCCATTCGTGCGGTCTCCTGGTCGTTGAGAGCAAAATGCTTGACAGTTACTAACAGCTTTTCGCTCTGAGCGCCGCGGGTGAATGCCGCCGCCATCTTGCCGGAGAGGAGCGGATCCTCCGAATAATATTCAAAGTTTCTGCCGCCCATCGGGCTGCGGTGCATATTGCACGCGGGGGCATAGAGATAATCCGTGCCGAGGCTTACGGCCTCTTTTCCTATAGCCGCGCCCATTTTTTCGATAAGCTCGTCGTTCCACGTCTGAGCGCAGACAGTCTCCGTCGGGTAGGCAACGCCTGCATCTTTGTAGAGAAATCCGCCGGCACCCTTGACGTTCGCCGTGCCGTCGTTGTCGTAGGTAGAGGGGATACCGTACTTTTCGATTGCCGGTGACTGATATGCGCAGTCGCCTATGAGCTCGATCATCTCGCTGACCGTGAGCTGATCGAGGAATTTGTCCAAAAGGCTCTCGTCGCGGTAGACATCCTGAAGGGTTATCACTCCGTCCTCGTAGATGGCGCCCGTCGTGGGAACGGTGCCCTCGGTCATGGGCTCGGGGCGCTTGTCGGAGTCTTTTATGATGTCTGTGCTTTTTCTCTCTGCGGGAGCGGGGTATGTGCCCTCGACATCCGCTCTGGACATATATGTTATGTCGCCTGCGGCGTAATCAAACAGATTCTTTATCGCAGTGCCCGTGGCGGGATCGTTTTTGATATCCTGCCCGGCGAGGTTAAAGCTGCGGCTCATTCCGGCGGCTTCGTTTTTGACATCGTGCGCCGCAAAGATGCGATAGTTGCCCGCGCTCAGGACATAACAGCCCTTAGCGGTGTCATAGGATGACATACCGTAGGTGTCGAAAGAGACTGTAACGGTCTCGCTCTCTCCGGGGGCGAGCTCCTTGGTCTTTGCGTAGCCCGCAAGAACTTTTTCTGCCTTTTCTATACCACTATCGGCAGAATACGGCGGGGTGAAATAGACCTGAACGACATCCTTGCCGCTGCATTTGCCCGTGTTCTTTACAGTTACTTTGACCGTAACATTACCTTTTTTGTCAATGTCTGCTTTGAAATCCGACCACTCGAAGTTTGTATACGAAAGGCCGTAGCCGAACGGATACTGAACCTTTTCGGGTGCGAAGGTCTCGAAATATCTGTAGCCGATATAGATGCCCTCCTGATATTCGACAAACTTTTCGGTGCTCATCAGATAACTTGTGCTGCCGAAGTTCTGCGACGAGGGGTGATCGAAGACATTATACGCTATTGTGTCGGTGAGCCTGCCGGAGGGGTTTACCTCGCCGGTCAGAGCCTTGGCGACGGCGTTGAATCCGTATTCGCCGGGTGCGCCTACATAGAGCGCCGCCTTTATGCTCTCGTATTCGTCGAGCCAACCGAGCTCGGGCGCGTTCGAAACATTGAGAACGACTATGCACTTTTTAAAGTTTGAGGTAACATAGTCGACCATTGCCTTTTCCGCATCATTGAGTCTGAGGTCTGATTCGTCGAGATCCTCGGATTCAAGTCCCGCGCGGCCGATGAAAATAATTGCCGTGTCCGAGTATTTCTTTGCCGCTCTGAGGGTTCGGCAGGAGATATCTTTGACGGGCATCTCGATTCTGCTCATCTGCCCGCCTACAAGCTTAACGAACATGGCCATTAAGCCGCCGCTGAATATCTCGCTCCAGTTCATTGAATTTTTTTCTGCGTAGTTTGAATAAATCTTGGCAAGCTCTTTGTTATAGCTTATGCCCGCCGCTTCGAGTGCAGAGTAAAAGCTCGTTGCATTGTCGCCGTTTATGGCGCCGGATCCGCCGCCTCCGTAGAAGGGGTTGGCGCTTGCCGTGCCGAAAACATTGACCTTCTTGCCCTTGAGAGGAAGAATATCGTCTTCATTCTTGAGCATGACCAGTCCCTCGGCCTCAACCTGCTCCGCCGTCTTTTTGGACAGCTCGGTAGCTTCGTCTGCGGTTTGCGCGAAGGCGATTGTCCCTGTGCCGATGAGCATGACTGCCGAAAGCAGCAGCGCAACGACTCTTTTGATTCTTCTTTTCATCATTTACCTCCTTGAAATAAATATAAGGCATAAAATAATAACGCAGCTTTATTAATTAATTAAATAATAGCAAGACTGAGTTCTTTCTATTATTAATTTCCGCCATGCCGCTGTTCAAAAAGCCGTTTCGCTGCAAGTGCACAAATGGAGGCAAATCCAATTGCAGCTAAAAGACACCGTGCAAAAAAGGTGGAAAAACACGTTGCCTTTTCGGCCGTTGCGGGATCGACCGACATATAGCGTTCCCCATCCAGAATTAATAACGCTGCGTTATTAATTGGTAGTATAACATCGCGCGAAGTGCTTTTCAATGTTAATCTTCGCCAAAAAACAAAAAATAATTTATGCACAATACATAATTTTTTATCGAATAGCCTTGTCGGGAACATAATAATCAGGGAAACAGCTGCTGAGAGACATCTGCTTCCCTATACATTAATATAACAAAAATATAACAAAAATATAACAAAAAAGGCAGCCTTTCGACTGCCTTTTGTTAAATCTGATTTATTCCGCGACTTTCATCGTCAGCTCGAGTATGCGCTTGACGCTTACTTCAAGGTCGGCGCGGGTTATCTTGCCGTTTTCAAAAGCGGCTTTCAACTCCTCGGGCTCGCCGTCGCCCATCTTGACATCGTTGCCGGCGAGAACCTCGTCGGAGTGGCTGCTATGGACACCCCAGTCCGTTGTGACCATGCCCTTGAAGCCCCACTCGTTGCGGAGCAGCTCGGTGAGCAGCTCATAGCTTACCGAGGTGTGGGAGCCGTTGATGAGATTGTAGGAGGACATAATTGTCCACGGGTCAGCCTCTTTGACGCATATCTCGAAGCCGCGCAGATATATCTCCCTGAGCGCGCGTTCGGAGACTCTGGAATCGCATTCAAAGCGGTTCGACTCCCTGTTGTTGCAGGCAAAGTGCTTTACCGATGCGGCGATTTTCTGCGACTGGATGCCGCGCACGTCGGCGGCGCAGCACTTTCCGGCGAGGAGGGGATCCTCGGAGAAATACTCGAAGTTGCGTCCGCACAGGGGATTGCGGTGGATATTCATCGCGGGTGCGAGCCACACGCCGAGGTTGTTTTCGCGCAGCTCCGCTCCGCCCGCCGCGCCGACTTCTTCAATGAGCTCCGTGTTCCATGTGCAGGCGAGAAGCGTTGCACAGGGCCATGCCGTGGTGGGCACGCCCGTTGAAGCGTTGAGGCGCAGACCCGCGGGCCCGTCCGCAGTCGGGATGGGCGGCACATCGAGGCGTTTTAAGCCGCCGAACGCTCCTGTGTTGCAGACTCCGGGCTGATTCTGATGCCCGCCGACAAAGTCGATAAGCTCGTCAACGGTGAACTGCTTTATAAATTCGTCGAGCGTTATATTTTCGCCGACTTCGTCGAACATGATCGTATCTTTTGGCGCGGTCGCTTCGATGGGAGCGTGCGTACCGTGGGTGTAAACGGGTTCGCCCGTCGGGAGATTTTCAAAGCTGCCGTCCGCGAGCAGGCGCTTTTCGAGCTTGAACGGTCTGCAGAGCGGCTTCGATTCTTTTGTGATTATATCCTCGCTCAGCACGAAGTTGTAGCGGAGCTTTTCTGTCGCTCTGACGGAATTTCCAATGTAGAACGAATATGTGCCTTTTTCGAGCACGAAAGCGGCTTTCTTTATCTTGCCGAGATCGTCGAAGCTCGCCATGTCGCCGATATCAAAGCTCAGCGCGATTGCCTCGGATTCGCCGGGGGAGAGCAGCTTCGTCTTTTTGAACGCGGCGAGCTCTTTTGCGGGCTTGCCGAGCTTGCCTTGCGGCGCACTGTAATAGAGCTGAACGACCTCTTTGCCGGGCACTCTGCCGATATTTTTGACCGTCACCGCGGCGACTATCTTTCCGTCGCTCTCGCCGCAGAATGCGCCGCTGAACTCGAAATCGGTGTAAGAGAGACCGAAGCCGAACGGGTAGCGAACTTTTTCGGCGGCGCCGGGAATTGTCTCGAAATAGCGGTAGCCGACATATATGTCATCGAAATAATCGAGATGCTCGAAGCCTGTCAGGAACTCCTGCGCATTCTGATATGAGTCGTAGGAGTCGGGGATAGTGTCCGCCAATTTGCCGGAGGGGTTGACATCGCCGCAGATAATATCGGCTATCGCCATGCCGCCCTCAAGTCCGCCTTGCCAGCCGGAGATTATCGCGCCGACCTTGTCATTGTCCGCGAAATACTCGCAGTCAACGACTGCGCCGGAGTTGAGGACTATGACCGTGTTTGAAAACGCCGCAGTGACGCGATCGATGAGACTCTTCTCCGTGTCCGAAAGGTAGTAGTCGCCGGGAATAGCCTTTCTGTCAACGCCCTCTGCGGAGAAGCGGCTGAGTGTTATTATCGCGATATCCGCATTTGCGGCGGCCTCAGCTATCAGCTCGTCGGGCATATGCGCCTCGGCAACGTGCATACTCGCGAAGGTGTCGTAGATTATGTCGTCTTTTTCCTTGCAGAAGGACATGGCGTTGACCCTGTCCCATATCTTCTCTACCTGGGCGCGGGTCGGGATGCGTTTGCCTGCCTCCTTGACGTATTCCTTGTAGAACTCGGCGGTCGGCTTAAAGACGCTGACCTTGCCTTCGGCTTCCTTCTGACTGAATCCGTCATAGACATTGCGGGTGTAGGCGCAGAAAACGTCGCCGCTTCCGCCGCCGCCCTTTATGTATTCAATAGTCGCCTTGCCGAAGAGTGCGACTCTTGTTCCGCGCGTGAGCGGCAGAGTGTGAAGCTTGTTTTTGAGCAGAACCATACCCTCGCCGGCGGCCTTTCTCGAGAGCGCGGCGTGCTCGGGCGAACCCGTGACTTTCCTGCCGTCCGCGCCGAGCGGGATGCAGGGCTGATATCTGAATCTTGCGTATTTGTCCATAGCTGTTCTCCGTCCTTTATTTGAATTTATTTAAGCTCACCTTGTGTTGTTCTGTCGATGAAAATGCATTCCGACTCATACGAATCAGGCTTGTTTTCGTCTGTTATTATCAGCCTGCCGCCGTGCTTGCCGCCGTAGGTGTGGTAGCCCGCGCCGGGGCTCTGAACGAGCTTTATGCCATCGACCTCCATTGTGAAGGTGTTCACATGGTCGTGACCGAAGAATGCGGCGACTATATCGCCCGTTCTCTTCCAGCTCTCGAATTCGTCGCCGTTTTCGAGCGGCGGGCAGGGGGACTCGCGGAGCACGCCCTCGAGCAGTGCGCCGTTTGGGACGGAGTAGCGCTGCGCGCCGAGGCTGTATTCACCGTCCGGGTCTTTTTTTAGGTTTTCATATTCCTGAATGACGGGGATATGCTGAAACAGCAGCGATGGCACGGGTTTTCCGCCGTTCTGCGCCTTGAGTTCGGCGGCGCGCTTTTCGTACCACGCTATCTGATCTTTTTTTACAAAGCCGTATCCGGCGTCGTCTATAACATTGAACTCATCGTCCCTGACATAGTCGCCCGAGTCGATGCACCAGATGTTCCAGGCGATATGCCTGCCGTCGGAAGACAAAATTGGCAAACTGCAATTCGCGCAGCCGGAGACATCCTCGTCGTTCATCGTGCTCCTGAAATTCTCGTATTCGGCATATATACAGATTTGATTCTCTTTCGCGAGAAACGGCAATTTGGGCTGAGCCTCGGCATCGTGATTGCCGAAAACTATGGCGAGCGGGATGTTTTTCTCCGCAATCGGCGCGACTATCTTTTTGATAGTATTATACATATATTCATATGTGAACTCCTGCCAGTAGCCGCTGATGTTGTCGCCGCCGAAAACAATAAGATTGGGATTGGCAATTTCAATGCATCGGCGAATGACATTTATTGTCTCTTTGCTCTTGTTTATCGGTATCTGCCTGTCCTCCTCGTCGTCCATCTCCGGGTCGACTTCGTGAATATCCGTCAGATGCAGAACGCGGAATTTTCCGTCCTCGCCGAAACGCAGGGGAGCCTGCTTTTCTCTTATATATTTCTTTGAATCCGGCAGTCCTTTTGCCATGCTGTTCCCTCCGATATTTGATACTGAAATTATATACTTGCTTCGACACAGTGTCAATAATTGTGTTGCATTCGCGATTCTGCGTTGTTTACTGTGCATAATTTAAAAAGTCCGTTTTTAGCAAAAGTGTATATTGCGAAAGCGGCGGGACGGTGATATAATTGATTTAATAACACGATTTTCTAATTTGTAAATGAGGGGCGCACTTCTTGAAAAATACACTTGATTCATCCATAGTCAAGCTGACGAATTACCGCTCTGTCTGGGGATACATACACAAAAACAAGCAGGCGACGATTCCGCAGATAGCCAAAAGCATCGGGCTGAGCCTGCCGACCGTAACGCGAGCCATTGATTACGGCGTTGCGGAGGGTATTATTAATCCGGACGGAGTTATAGGTGCGGAACGCGGGCGCAAGGCGCAGGTATATAAGCTTAACGCGGACTATATGCATTTTCTGCTGATTTATCTTGACTCCGATGTTCTTTCATACAGAATACATGATTTCAGAAGCCGTACTATCGGCAGCGGAAATATACCGATTTGTGACGAAAAAGTACTTTCGACGCTTGAGAATCTTGTTATGACAAGCGTTGCGGCAGATCCGCTCATAGCCATGACGGCGATAGCCGTTTCGGGCGTTGTCTGCAAGGGTGTTGTTATGGACTCGGCGGCATTCCCGTCGCTCAACCATATCGATGTTGCAAAGAGGCTGAATGAAAAATTCGGACTGACGGTTCTTATTGACAACGACCTGCATGTGGCAACGAATGTGGCAAGAAAATATTCGAATTATCAGGAGGGTATAACCGTTCTCTATGCCTACGGCAAGCGCAAGAGCGGCTCGGGAATAATCGCAAACGGCGAGGTGCTCTGCGGCGCGTCGGGCGCTGCCGGCGAGGTCGAAAACATCCCGCTGCACACCCCGGACATCGAGTCCGAGCGCATAGCTTTTTGCAGCGAACGCCTCCAGGCGATAATCGCGCTGATGAATCCGGGCAGGGTAGTTATATATGAGCTCGATGAGGGCATGGATACAGATAAGCTCATAGGCTTGATAAAGAGCAAAATGAAGCCTTATCTTCTGCCGGAGTTCAAGCTCGGTCGCGATTTCTTTGAGGACTGCTTCCTCGGGCTTAGCATCGTGTGTGAGTTGGGAATAAAACGGAGTCTCCGAGAAAGACTTGATTTTTAAACAACGAGGGGAATTTCAATAATTCCCCTTATATCTCAAATAATTAGTAACACTTCTTTAAGATATAACTTTACTTATTTGTAGATATAGTGTATAATATCTGCGGTTGTTCTGAATTATTTTATGAATACTGCGGCACTTTTTCGGTGCCGCATATTAAAAACTGAATTTATAACTTAACGTTATAATATAAATTGCTGCAAAGGAGGAAACAGGAAAAAGCAAAGAATAACAATGTCTATAATGTTTTCACAAAAACGAAAGGAGAACAGAGCAAATGAAAACATTTAAAAAAGCGCTGAGCGTTATGCTCTGCCTGTGCATGCTTATGTCTGCCGTGGCGGTCGGTCTTAACGTCTTTGCGCAGGAAAAGTCAGAAGCCGTTGCAAGGTTTGAGGCTGATGCCAAGGCTTTCACCGGCGATGTCACCAAAGCCGATCCTTCGGCTGAGGATCTCGAAGCTTATGAGAAGCTTGTCGCCGAGTACAAGGCTCTCGGAAACTCCGACAAGGAGAGCATCGATGTCCTTGTTTTCGATGTGTTCTACCACGATGTAGTGATGAGAGAGCGCCAGATCTCCATCAAGAACCATCCCGAAATCGCGAGTTCGAGGAAGGATCACTATGTCAACGCCGCAACTCAGGCTGTCACTACTCTCGGTTATGTTCCGGCTTATATCGACAACGCCGTTGCGCTTGCAAAGACTATTGCCGACAGAAAGACCTCTGTTGATGCCAAGAAAGCCGCTTGGGAAGCTGCCGATTACAACACCCGCGTTATGGCGGGCGGCTATGGCTCGACCCACGGCATCATCAGCGGCTCTGTAAAGGGCGATGCTTTCAAGGGCTTCAAGCTGATGGGCGATGTAATCTACAACGATCTTCTCAAGGCTAACCCCGCGCCCACGAAGCCGAAGAGCCCCGGCCTTGCGCCGAAGCCCGGCAGCTATGCAGAGGGTGAGAACGATCCTCAGTACATCGCGGATTTTGCTGCGTGGCTCGAAAAGGCTGAGGCCTACAACAAGGCTTATGCCGCAGAGTATACCTACAAGGGCAATCTCTATATTGAGGCTCTCGAGTGGCTCGCATCCGTTGAGCCCTCGCTCAAGGCTCCTCTTGAGACAATAAAGGCTGTCCGCGAAGGAAAGTCCGCTTACGACAGCGGCGCAGGCACTTCAAAAGCATCTGCTGCAGTCAAAAAATATGACGCCATGAGCGATGCAGATAAGACCCTTTTCGGCAAAATCAGCTACGCCTTCTACGGTGTCGCTGTTGACAACATAACCAGCTGGAGCTACAAGAGCTTCAACGCCACCGCTCTTTACAACGCCTGCATCGATATCGGCAACGCGAGATATGTCGATTATTTTGTAGTCGTTATCGAAAACATCGAGGAGCCCTATGACCGCGCGGATATCGAAGCCGCTAAGGCCGCTTATGCAAAGGTTCCCGCCACTCTTCAGTCTCAGATTCCGACCGATACTCTTGCGAAGTATAAGGACATCCTCGCAAGCATCGCTCCCGATGAGCCGACAGGCGAGAGACCGAATGTCGAGATAATGAAGAGCACCGCCGTCAAATATCCCTTCGGCGCCTCCAAAAAGTCGGTCAACAAGTCGCTCAACAG
Source organism: bacterium (assembly GCA_963592475.1). Classification (GTDB taxonomy): domain Bacteria; phylum Bacillota; class Clostridia; order Oscillospirales; family Acutalibacteraceae; genus CAG-177. The sequence continues at coordinate 16,333 of CAVAWW010000001.1, read as the reverse complement.
AGTTGAAGATATACTCTTCACCGCCCTGAGTGTTCCCGAGAACGGACTTTCTCAGATGCTCAAGGAGGGTGTTTACACCAACTACACCGTCGCCCTTATTGCGCAGAAGCTGTTCCCGCTCGTCGGCGGACTGAGCAGTCTCGTCGCAAAGGGTCCCAAGGATCTTGCATCCAAGCTCGATAAGGACACCTGCGCCGGAGCTATCGCGGCTCTTAACGCTGCGGCTGAGACCGTTGACGCAGAGGGCAACACAGTCGGCAAGCTCGACGCATGGCAGTATCTCACCGTTGTTGACGGCGATTTCGGATTCATGGACGGCGACAGAGAGGGCTTCCTCGATGCAGTCGCATCGCTGTTCAGACCCCTTTCGCTCATCACCATGGTCATCACTCTTGAGAACACCTGCAACACCACCAGCGGCAACTATATCTACGGCGGCTATGAGGAGCTCGTTCCGATTTTCGAAGTCCTCGGCGCAGACGGCATAATGTCCTCCGTTGAGTACACCGAGTATGTAAACGCAGGCGCAAACTCCGACGAGAAGATGGATCGCCGCATCCGCGGAATCCTCGTTCCCGTGTTCAATCTTATCGACGCTATCGCCTCCGCCGAGTCTCCGCTCACCGAGGTTGTCAAGCTCCTTCCGAAGGTCGCTTATGCGGTCGATACCGGTCTGCTCGACACTCAGATTCACAAGCTCATAGGCAAGCTCGGCATGGGTCTCGGCAGCAGCATCAATGTTGACCTCACCACCGAGGGTCTCTATGAGATGCTCGCTCCCAAGCTCAAGGACATCGAGCTTCAGGCTGCCAAGGTTGACGAAAACGGCGAGGAGACCGCCCCCGCAGTCACCCTTTCGATAAGCCTCAATAAGGACAAGTTCGTTTCCGCTATCAAGGATCTCTCCGGCTGCGGCGTTTACACCGCAAACGAGAGCATCGCCCGCGGCAAAAACTGGTTCGTCAGCATCGACGGCGACGCGGCAGATGCATTTGTCGTTCTGTTCGGATATCTCCACTCTGAGCTCACCTCCGAGAGCAACGCGGCAGCCATAAAGACCGCTGTCAAGGCTCTTGACATGAACTTCGCTCAGAGAATAGCTGTCAACTTCCTCGTTTCGATCGTGCTCTCGTCCTCTGCTGACGGCGCTCTCAGAACGCTCGTCTTCATGATTCCGATAGTCAAGGTCGGCGTCAAGGTTGCAAGCTGGTTCGGCGCGTTCAAGAAATAAACCGAACGCAAAAAAAGGCAAAACACAATTTCATAAAAGCAAGGAACGGCGGAGCGTCATACGGCGTTCCGCCGTTCCTTTTGGTGGAATGAAAGAAACAGTATATGGCTCTCTGCACTGCTTGCGGTATTCTTTAAATACCATGCCGCCTTTGTCGGCATAAGGTCGCCGACCACTGCAAAGATTATTTCGACAGACTGCTGATTTTGCCGATAAAACGAGCCGGGACGGAATAACCGCCTCTGCTTCAGTCTGTTGAAAAAGTCCGTCATGCACGATCTCAGGCTCCACTGTGTAAGGGGAGCTGTCACGGCAAAGCCGTGACTGAGGGGTTGCTGTAATGAAAGTTCAAAATACCCGGCATTTTTGAAAATTTGCAGCTTATTCAAAGCAATCCCTCCGGCGCTTCGCGCCACCCCTCTTTACACAAGGGAGACATTGCCTCTGAGTCCTGCAAAGCCCCGAAAAACGGGTTTATCGACAAGCTGAAGCCGGGACGGAATAACCGCCCCGGCTTTTGTATACTTATTCTGTTGTTATCAGTATGCTATGCAGGAGACTCTGCCGCTGAAATCGGAGACATATATCTTGCCGTTGTCTATAGCGGGAGAGCCGAATATCGGTGCACCGGTGTCGATTGTCTTGATTGCTTCTCCGCTTGGGGTGACAACAAAAATCTTTCCGCTCGAAGAAGCTATGAGAATGTTTCCGTCCTCCGTGAGCACGGGCGAAGCCTCAACGGTCTGCGCCGTGCCGTTTGTGTAGGGTGCTGTATATATCAGTGCGCTGCCTGTTTCAAGCGTCCATGTTATAGCCGAAGTTTCCGTATCGAAGCAGACAACGCCCTTGTTTGCGGTCGGGATAATGAGCTTCTTGTCGATGACAAGCGGCTGCGCGCTCGAAGAGAAGTTGTAGCCGTCGCAGGTGACTTTCGAGGTTATCTTGCCGCTTGAGAGATCGACTATCATTATCGCGCCCGAGTCGGCAACCGCCGCAGTGTTCTCGTCAATGACAACGGGAGTCGAGCTGCGGAAGCGGATGTCGCCGTCCTTGTTCTCCCAGAGCTGTTTGCCGTTCTTGCGGTCGAGCGCAAGAAGCGCGTCCCAATGCGAGCTGACAAGGAGCTTGCCGCCCGCGACAACGAACTCGGCAGGGGAGGACTCGCCGTAGTTACGCTTGTTCTCCCATATCTTCTCGCCGCTTTCGGCGTTCAATGCGGTTATCGCCGCAGCGCATCCCGCATAAACTGTTCCGTCGGCGAGGCAGATGCCGCTGCTCGTCGAGAGCGCGTTGCCGAGCGAGACGGCGGTCTTCCATTCGAGCGAGCCGTCCTCGGCGTTCAGGCAGTATACCGTGCCGTCGCAGTCCTGGGTGTAGACATATCCGTTTTCGACAACGACATTGTTCTTGACAGAGTTCGCGGTCTCATAGAACCAGAGCTTTTTTCCGCTCTGCGCGTCGAGGCAGGTGATTCCGCAGGTGCGCGGATAGTCCTCGTCCGCAGTCGCGATATATATTTTGTCGCCGTATTTCACGGTGTTGCAAAAGAGCGGGTTGCCGTTTATGTTCGTCGACCACACCGAGCCGTCAATAGCCGGTGCTTTGCCGTTGACTTTATAATATGTCATCTTTGTCGTGACGGTGCCGTCCTCGGCGATGTTTACCATTCTCGCGCCCGATACCGACGAATCGATGCCGCCGCAGTCGGGGCGCGCGGTGCTGATAGCGAGCACGCCGTCGGTCTCTTTCACATAGTTGTAGTGATAGTGACCGAACACCCACGCGATGAGATTGTGCTCCTTGAGATCGAGCTCCTTGCGATCGAAGGAGATAACATAGTCCTCCGAAACAGGGCGGTTGTGGTTGAACATAACGACCTTCATGTTCTCGTCGGTGTTCGCAAGGTCGTTTTCGAGCCAGCGCCAGCGGTCGTCCGCGCTGTAGCGCGACTTGTAGTCGCTTCCGTTCTGGAACGAGGTCACGACATAGTGAACATTGCCGACCTCGAACGAGTACCAGACGGGACCGTAGATGCTCTCGAAAAGCTCCTCGCCGTATTTGCCCTTGACATAGTCGTGGTTGCCGATAACATATCTGACGGGCACGCCCATGTTTTCGGTGTTCATATCTTCAATATGCTTCTTGAGTCCGGCTTCGTAGCAGATGTCGCCGGTGTGGATAAGAAACGCAGGGTGCTCCTCGTCGATTACATTTTTGATGTAGTTCTTCCATTCGCCGACGCCCTTTTCGCCTATTTCGGTGTCGGATATCTGAAGAAAGCTGTGCGCTTCGCCCGCCGCAATAGAAGACTTCCGGAGATCGAAGTCATAGCCGGTCTTTCTGTGCTTGTCGGCGGAGATATAGTAGTTCTCTGTCGTGTAGCCCGCGGGTGTGGTGACGGTTATGAATCTCGTATTGCGGTAGCCCTTGAGCTTGAATTTGCCGTTCTCGTCTGTCTTGACGACATGTCGCCCGTCCGAGACGCTGACATTTTCAAGCGGCTCGCCCTCGGCTGTTACCACGCCCTCGTAGCCCGTCGCGTAGCCGCGCAGGAAGAAAAACAGCACCCCCGCGACCGCGAAAATAATGGTGAAAATTAAAATAACTATACTCGTTCTGCTCATTATCCTTTCCTTTTCCGGCTTTTTGTCGGTACTATTATACATTATATAAGTCGCGCAAAACAAGCCGTTAAATCAACTAAAAATGAGCCCTCTTTTTTGTCACTGCGGGCTTTACGCCGCTCTTGTTTTTTATTTCGCTTTATGTTAAAATCAATTCGTATGAAATACATTTTTGGAGGTCTTTTTATGAAAAAATGGCGAGTAGGTATTATCGGTGTCGGCGGAATATTCAACGGCGCTCACCGCGAGCACTATCTTAAAGACGATCGCCTTGAGGTTGTTGCGCTCTGCGACATAATCGAGGAGAGGGCGGTCGAGTGCCGCGACAAGTTCTTCCCTGACGCAAAGGTCTATACCGATTTCAACGAGCTGCTCAAGGACGAGACGATAGACTCTGTCGATATCTGCACCCCGAACTATCTTCACTCGATAATCGCGGTTGCCGCCTTCAAGGCAGGCAAGCACGTTTTCTGCGAGAAGCCGGACGCTGTCAATGTCGAAGAGGTCATGAAGATGAACGACGCGGCAAAGGCTGCGGGCAAGACGCTCATGGTCATGAGAAACAACCGCTTTACCGACGCGTCGAAGCTTGCGAAAAAGTTCATTGACGACGGCAGAATGGGCGAGATATACTGCGGTCGCTGCGGCTGGCAGAGAAGACGCGGAATCCCCGGCAAGGGCGGCTGGTTCACCACTAAGGCGCAGTCCGGCGGCGGCCCGCTCATCGATCTCGGCGTTCACATGATAGACCTTGCGATATGGCTCATGGGCAGCCCGACTCCCGTCGCCGTGACCGGCAGCACATACTGCAAGTTTGCCGACAGCGATGTCAGCGACTCCGTCAACTCCGACTTCGGCGACAAGGTCGAGGACGGCACGTTTGACGTTGAGGATCTTGCGATGGGCACTATCCGTTTCGATAACGGGGCGCAACTCCAGATAGAGTTCAGCTGGGCGTCGAACGTCAAGAAAGAGACGCGCTTTGTCGAGCTTCGCGGCACGAAGGCGGGACTCAATTGGCAGGACGGCGAGGTCGAGTTCTACACCGAGGAATACGGCAAGTGCCTCGATGTTATCCCGACTAACTACGCTACCGACAGAGAGCACGCGAGAAACCTCAGGCACTTCTACGATGTTGTTATCGAGGGCGCCGAGCCGTGCTTCAAGCCCCAGCAGGGCATCGATATGATAAAAATCCTCTGCGCGGTCTATGAGTCCGCAAAGACAGGCAGAGAAGTTGTGCTTTGATAGATATTCAATGAAAGTCTCCCCGCATCTCAGCGTGCGGGGAGTTTTTTACTAAGATAAAGTTTTTGCTTATTGTAGGGGTCGGCGACTCGACGACCCTATGCCGCCAACGGCGGCACTATTGGGAAGCAATACATTTTTTTGATAGCACTGCGAGTGAGCAGAGGATATTTAAAAGAGTAAAAAAGAATAAATGGAAAGGTCACAATCTGCATCGATTGCGAATTGTGACCTTTTGCATACTTGCTGTTTTGTTTGTGTCGCAGATTATTTCTTCGACTTCTTGTCGTATCTTCCGCCGAGTCTTGCGTCGGCTTCGGCGCGGGTTATTTTGCCGCTGTTGCAGTCCGCCATGGTCTGAACATCCTTGTCGGTGAGCTTGTAGCGGGTCCAGATGATATAGGCTATGGCGTAGCCTATCGCCGTGGACATAACATAGATGAACCACAGAACTGCCTTCGCATGGTCTGTCTGGGTGACACCCTGGAGGTCTGCGAAGTTCTGCGCTCCCTCGACGCTGACCCAGCCGGTGGACTTGAGACCGAGTATGAACATACCGAGCGCACCGGAGACGGCGGCTGTGAGCTTGACCATAAAGGTCTGTATAGCAAATGTGATACCCTTTGCTTCAATGCCGGATGTGAATTTGCCGAATTCCGCGCAGTCGGGCGTGAACATGAAGAGCATAACGCCGAGGATAGCCATCGGGACGGAGCGGATGACCGAGATGATGATGAAGCCTTTCATCGAGTTGTAGCCGATGAGCCACATGACAACGCTTAAAATAACGGTAGCCAAAGTGCAGACTCTGAACAGCTTCATCTTGTCAAATTTTCTGACCATGTGGGGCACGAGGAACGAGAATATCGCCGCAGGAACAAGGCTCAGAGCCTGAACGACGAGCGAGAACTGTGAGTTATTAAAGAGATAGAACGAGACAAAAAGGTTGAGCGAGCCGGAGACGTTGGCGCTCGAATAGAAGAAATAGCCTATGTAATAGATGAGCAGATACTTGTTCTGAACAAGGTAGCTGAACATCTTTTTGAGCGTGAAATCCTCATCCCTGTCTCCGCCGAAGCGCTCCTCAAGCTTGAAGCAGGCGGGGATCATCGTAGCAAGGGCAAACACGGCGCAGATTATTGCGACTACCGTGTAGTTGAGCTTGACCTTTTCGCCGACGAGGACGGTGCCGAGAATGAGCGCAACGCCCGAGCCCACGCCCGACCAGATTTGCTTGTAGGATATGATGCTGTTTCTCTCGTCGACGTTTTCACTCATCGAGGTGATGATTCCGAAGATAGGCACGTCGCAGAGGGTGTAAGCGGTATCCCAGAGTATATATGAAACGGCGAGCCAGATGAGCTTCGCGTTTTCGCTGAAGTTATTGGGTATGGCGAAGAGCATGACGGTGGTCAGCGGGATAAAGACGAGCGATATCTTGAGCCACGGGACAAACTTCTTGCCGCTCTTGAATTTTACTTTGTCGAACAGCACGCCGAATATGGCGTCGTTGACTGCGTCCCATACCTTGACCGCGAGCATGATTCCCGCAGTTTTGACAAGTCCGCCGATTGAGAGCATGAGATAAGTGGTCAGGAAAGAGGCGACGAGGTTATATATCGCGTTCTGTCCGCAGAAGTAGAGATAGTAGCTCAGTCTCTCCTTCGGGTTGGTTGCCCAGCCTTTCGGGGTGGACGTGATTTTTTTGATAAGATTCGGCATTTTTTTGTAACCCCTCCGTTTTTTTGTGGATTTCATATTGAAAATCCGTTTTTAGTCAAATAATACTGTACCATATTTACAATAATCAGTCAATGAAAATTTAATTCTAAACAAAAGATTTCTTGACCGCCGGGGTGCAAAAACGTATAATAACCGAAAGCGCGGAGGATGATAATATGATTTTTAAAAGACTGACAAATTCAGAAGATAAAATATATGAAAAAGCGATGGAGCTCTATTCAAAGAGCTTTCCTATATATGAACAGCGGCTGCCCGAGAGGCAGAAGAAAATAATGACCGAGCCGGAGTATAATTTTCTGCTGATATTTGACGGCGACGAATGGATAGGTGAGCTGCTCTGCTGGGAGACTGAGGATTTTATCTATGTTGAGCATTTCTGTACCATGCCCGAGATGCGCGGGAGAGGCTGCGGTGCGCAGGCGCTCTCACTTCTCGGCGAGCGCAAAAAGACAGTTATTCTCGAAATCGACCCGCCGAATGACGAAGTGTCCGTCCGCCGCAAGGCTTTTTATGAGCGCGCCTGGTACAGAGCCAATCCGTTCGAGCATATCCACCCGCCGTATCGCGGCGAATATAAAGGCCACAAGCTCGTTGTCATGACCTGCCCGACAGCGATAAGCGAGAACGAATATAAGAATTTCGACAGCTATCTTGAAAATGTGGTTATGAAAAAATAACATCACGGGGATTTTTCGTCATTTTCAACAAACAACGACAAAATTTTTTGTCATGTTAGGCTGAAATTCCGTGTTTACTTTTGACATCGGCTCTGCTAAAATGACCTTGAAAAAGGGGGCGGAGCAATGAAAGAAATAACCAACAAACCCGTGCCGCGACAATATGAGGAGCGGTTCGAAGAATTGACCCGCGGCGAAGAGGTTTTATTTATCGTCGTGGGCGACCTTGATTTAAAAGGCAAATATGCGGATTCAATGCTCGTTTTCACAAAGAACGGGCTTATTGCCTTTGACAGAAGCTTTGACGGCGGCGTGTGCAGCATCGCCTATAATGAAATGGAGTCGGCGGATGTCAAGCGGCTCTACGGCAACGCGCTGTTTCGAGTCGGATTTTCAAACGGAAAGAGAAAGCCGCTCATGCGCTTTTCCTATGCCGCCGCCGAGGTTGCGGACGCAGGCGCGGTGTTCGTGAACTCGCTGAAAGAACACGGCTATTCCAACGAGGACGCGGAGGTTGTGAAGTCCGTTTATCTCAAGCAACGCTCTTTCTGCCCGAAGTGCGGACGCAAATTGCCCTCGCCCGATGCCGAGTGCCTCAACTGCTCCGGCAAGCGCAAGCTTATCACAAAATTCTCGGGCTATGTCAAGCCCGAAACAAAGCCGCTGATAGTGTGCATGATTCTCTCAGTGCTCACAACGGCGTTCTCGCTCGTCCCGCCGTATATAACAAAGATAATGGTTGATGATGTTATCCCGCAGAAATCGTCAAAACGGCTCATGACGGTCATTTTGCTTCTGCTCGGGGTGTATGTCCTTCAATATGTGATAAACGGTTTTCGGGCGTATAAGCTCAGAATATCCGGCGACAGGATAGTTTTAAACCTCAAGAAAGATATCTATGAAAAGGCGCAGTATCTGCCGATGAGCTTCTATGACAGGATATCGACAGGCTCCGTCATAAACCGCGTCAACTCCGACGCGACGGTGATACAGAACTTCATCATGAAGATAACCCAGGAGGCGGTCATTCAGGCTTTTACGCTTGTGGGGCTGATAGTCATAATGTTCATGATGAGCTGGCGGCTGGCGCTCTTCTCGCTCATTCCCGTGCCGATAGTCGTGTTTGTCGGCAAGCGGTTCGGCAAGGTGCTCGGACCCAAATATATGCGCATGTGGCGGCGCTCCGCATCAATTTCTTCAATGCTCGCCGACACGATACCGAGCGTGCGAGTGATAAAAGCGTTCACGAATGAGCGAAAGACTGTAAAGCGCTTCAACGCCTACTGCGACGAGTGGTTCAAGGAGGACAAGAAAGCCGCCGTGCCATCGGCGGTGTTCCCGTCGGTGATAACATTCCTCGTGACCTGCGGAACGCTTGTCATATGGTTCATGGGCGGCAATCTTGTCATCTCCGGCAGCAGCGAGGTTTCGCTCGGTCTGCTCGTGTCGTTCATCTCATATGCGAGCATGTTCTATAACCCGGTCAACTTTTTTGCGAATATCGGCGACACATATCAAAACACATTGGCGTCCGCCGAAAAGATACTCGATATCCTCGATGCCGAGCCCGAGCACGATTTCGGCCAGGGAAAAGAGCTCAAGCGCATGGATGGCAAGATTGAATTCAAGAATGTCAACTTCGCGTTCGACCGCTCGAAAAAAGTCCTCTCAAACATAAATCTGACTATAGAGCCGGGCGATATAGTCGGCATAGTCGGAACGACGGGCTCCGGCAAATCGACGCTGATAAACCTGCTGATGCGCTACTATGACGAATACGACGGCGAGATACTTGTCGATGGAATAAACATCAGGGACATCGACCTGAGATATTACAGAAACTCGATCGGCTTCGTCCAGCAGGAGCCGCTGATGTTCAGAGACACGATATATAATAATATCGCCTACGGCAGTGCAGATGTCCATGTTGAGCAGGTGCTCCACGCGGCTGAGGTCGCGAACGCGGACGGCTTTATCCGCCGTATGCCCGATGCATACGACACCATGCTCGGCGAGCGCGGAGTCGGACTCTCCGGCGGCGAGAAGCAGCGCGTGTCTATAGCCCGCGCGGTGCTCAAAAATCCGAGCATACTCATCTTCGACGAAGCGACGGCGGCGGTCGATTCCGAGACCGAAAATCTTATCCAGGGCGCGATAGAGAGGCTGATATCAGGGCGCACAACGCTCATGATCGCCCACCGTCTTTCAACTTTGCGCAAGGCGAACAAGATAGTTGTCGTCGATCACGGCGAGATAATCGAATGCGGCACTCCCGAAGAACTCATGGCGCTCAAGGGCAAGTACTACAAGCTCATTGAGATCCAGTCCATGGGCGAACAGCTTCAGAAGAAAAAAGCCGCCGAGAATTTTGAATAAGGGGGGAGCGCAATGCCGAGATATATTGACGGACCGGAAGTGAAATTCACTCGCCGGGACGGGATTTTCGTCGATGCCGAGTTTTACTCAGGCGAGAAGTTCGAGGGACTCGAACTGCACAGAATGTTCCCCATAACCGGACTCAGCAGATACATTTCGCTGATCGACAGCGAGGGCGAGGAGATAGCGGTGATAAGAAACATCGACAATCTTCTGCCGGAGTCGAAAGAGGCTGTCGAGCAGTGCCTCGACGAATACTATATGATCCCGCGGATAAAGCGATTCATAAAGATGCGCGAAAAATTCCTTATCTGGATGTGGACGGTCGAGACGGACAGGGGAATATGCACCTTTGAGATAAGAAATCATCTCACGGCGGTAAAGCCGCTATATGACGGGCGCATATTAATAAAAGACGCGAACGACAACAGGTACGAGATACCCGACGTCCGCAAGCTCGACAAGAAGAGCCGCAAGATGATAGACCCGAAAATTTAATGAGGAGAATGAATATAATGAAACTTTTGATAGCTATTGTTAATAATGATGACAGCGCGGTCGTTTCCTCGGCTTTGACGAAGGAGGGCTACACGGTGACGAAACTCTCGACCACGGGCGGATTCCTCATGGTCGGCAACACGACTTTCCTCATCGGCGCGGACGACGACAAGGTCGCGAAGGCAAAGGAGATAATCAAAGAGTATTCGCAGCGCAGGATGCACACCGCCGCATCTACTGCAGCATTCGGCAGCGGACTTGCCGAGGGCGATCTCGGTTCGGAAGTCGCGGTCGGCGGAGCTATCGTGTTCGTGCTCGATGTCGAGAGCGTTGAAAAATACTGATAGTGGAGAATGAAATGAGCTTCACGGTCAATATCTACTATACCGGCAAAAACGGCAGCGCAAAGGAGTTTGCGCGCGAAATGACGGAGAGCGGGCTTGTGAATAAAATAAGAGCCGAAGAGGGGAACGAGAGATACGAATATTTCTTTCCGCTCGATGACCCCGAGACCGTGCTTCTGATAGACAGATGGCGCGACCGGCAGGCACTCGACGCCCACCACAAGTCCGAGATGATGGAAGAGATAGCGGCACTGCGCAAAAAATACGCCCTGCGCATGCGCGTAGAGCGATATACGGAACTTTAATAAACGCCCTGCGTTCAAGATGAAAAGACTTTGCGTGAATTGGGACTTGTCGCAGAATCTATTTAGGCGCCACTGTAAGGGGAGCTGGCTCGGCATAAGCCGAGACTGAGGGGTCAGCCCGCCCTGCTTAAAATAATAAGTATATGTGCACGATATCGCTACAGCTGTTTATTGCGATATTTATACTCGCAAGCCGTTTTGCCGCCTATCCGTCCATCAAACTATAAAGAAATGACCGACCGCAGCAAAAAATCGCTGCAGTCGGTCATTGTTCTGCGAACGCTGCCCTTTTGGTGGCGTTCGCTCGGTTCGGATGCATTGCCTGTGCGCTTATCCCGCGTAGAAGAAATCGTCTATCATCTCCTCCACATGGACGGGGGAGACATCGTTGCGCTCGAGCATGGAGACAAAGTCCCTCAGCTTTTTTCTGCTGAAAGAGATGTCGGGGAAGCTTGTTATTTCATTGAGTCCGTTTTCCGTGACGGTCATCACTATGCCGTAGGAAATACGGCCGCCCGAGGCGGTTGAACTTTTTCTTGCTTCGGAGGCGCACTGAGCATCGGAGATTGCCGCATATCCGATGTCGTCCGTTTCGCATCCTGCCGGACGGCAGATGCCGTCGGTGATCTCAAATCTTACTTGCCGCATTTGTTCACCCTCAGTTACTACGCTGATTGAGAATAATTATATGTGATTTTGATTCACTTTGCAATAGTTTTTGTAAAGAAATTTTGATTTTTTATGATTTTTTATTGATTTTGTGCAATATTTTATGGTGTTCGACAAGAAAAAACAGGGAAGCGTGGCATATGTCGGCTTCCCTGCTTGATTTTCAGATGTCGAAAATATTGAGTCCCGTCTGCTCGCTTATGCGTCTGCCCATGTCCATATCAAAGGTTCTAATGAACATCTCGCAGGTGGCGCTGATGACGGCCTCGTTGAGATGGCCGCCTATCACGGCGCCCTCCTCGTCCGCGAAAGCGGCGTGAAGATGGAGATAGGGCTCGCCGTCCTTGCGGCTGAGATTGCCGTTTAACGAGACCAGCTCGAGCGGTTGATTGAAGGTCAGGCTGTGGTATTTCTGCTCTTCAAGGTCGTATAGCCCGAACACCGCGCGCCCTACCGCTCCGATGGCTGATATCTCGGCAAAACGGATATCTTCGTCCTTTGCTATCTTCAGCACCGACGCGATTATTTCCTCGCCCGGGTCAAGCCTTACCGCGAGGACATCGCCTGTTTTTACATATTTCATGATATCCCTCCGTCAAATTTTATTCCCGCCGATTCGCGTATGCGCTGCATCGTGCGGCTCACAGAGAGCGCCGTTTCGCGCAGCTCTCTGTATTTTTCTCTGTTGTTTTCCGGCTCTGTTATCAGCTCATAAAACGTGCGAGCCTCGTTGCCCATGAGCTCATCTTTCGGCGTGTCGCCGCAGATAATGCGGCTCGTCCCGTCGTTCATCACGAGTTCGATATCCGTGAGCTTTGAAATCGAGCCGATTTTTATGCTGCCGCGCTCGCCGATTATCTGCGAGCCCGCGTGATCCTGCCCGGTTTTGCAGCTTGTCATTGTTATCGCGGTGTTTTTACTTAGCATCGAGACGGCGGTCGCCGCGTCCGCTCCGCTTTCGAGAAATGCCGATACTGCCGAGACGGTTTCAGGCTCGCCGAACAGATCGATTGCAGGATAGACACAGTAAATACCGAGATCCATGAGACTGCCCGTCGCCATGGCTGGGTTGAAAATATTCGGCAGCTCGCCGCGAAGATAGGCTGGATATTTTGAGGAATACTGCGAAAAATCAAAATGCGCAGTCCAGACCTTGCCGATATCGCCGAACGCTTCTCTGAGCGCCGCACGCACGGGCGAGTGCATATACATTATAGCTTCGATATATATGAGCTTATTCTTATCCGCGATTTCGCAGAGCTCCGAGAATTCATCGGGCGTTACGGTTATCGGTTTTTCGCAGATGACATGCTTTCCGCTCTCGAGCATCTTTTTGCTCTGTGTGTAGTGCAGGGCGTTGGGACTCGCAATATAGACGCACTCGGCAGGGGAAGCGGCGAGCTCATCGAGCGAGGTGTATACTGTGCTTATCCCGTTCTCTTTTGCGAATTTTTCTCCGCGCTCGCGCGAACGCGAATATACGGCGAAGAGCTCAAAATCGGGCGCGAACTTCAGCCCGTCGATAAAGCTCTTGACTATCCAGCCCGTGCCGATGACGGCTAATTTCATATTTTTCCCTGCTTTCTCAGACCCTGCGCGCCATGACCGTGCAGACGCGCAGAGGGAATATGATATCAAACTTGTTCTTTTTATAGAAATTTATTGCGTTGGTGTTATATGAGTCGACCACCAGCATAACGCCCTTGCAGCCGATCTCTCTGAGGTGCTCGGTCAGAGCCGCGAACAGGCGGGTGCCTATGCCGCAGTGCTGATATCCTGGCTTTATGTTGATGTGCATATGCGCAGGATAGCTTCTTGCGAATATCGCGGGACCGTTTACTGACGCCCATGATTCAATTATATCTCCTTTTTTGCAGCCCTTGACGCGAGGAAGATATTCGGCTTTGAATATGCGCTTGTATTTTTGATAGTCCGGCGCGCAGAAGATATAGCCGACCGCGCTGTCCGCATTTTCATCGACGGCGATGAAGCAGTGTTCCGCCTCGCGGTCTATATAGTAGTCACAGAAGGTCGCGAGCAAAAAGCGCATCGACTTCTCTTCGCGCGCGTTGCTGCCCGCCGTGTCAAGGCAGATATTGCGGACATCGTCCCGATATTTTTCACTGTAATTTGTGATGATTATAGCCATATTTTACTCCTCAAAATCAATGTGGATATGGTTTTCACCTTCCCATAGCTCGAACTCGCAGTCGCTGTCGTAAGTGAACCACGCCTTTTGCGGAACGGTTACATAGAAGTCCATCTCGCGCTCCGTTCTGATAAACGAGACGGCTATTTCGCCGCGCACCGTGGTTATGTGACCGCTCGCGCGGTTGAGTCCGTCGGGAATCTGCGGGGCGATGACAATTTTTTCATAGCCCGCCGAGTTTTTCTCCTGCGTGATGCCGAGAATGAACGAGAACAGATATCGCGTCACCGCGCCGAACATCGGATGGCTGTGCGAGCGCTCGCCGTCCCAGTTCTCCCAGATAGTCGTCGCACCCTGCTTTTTCATGTTATAGAACGAGCCTTTGCCCGTTGAAGTCAGCAGGCGGAAAGCCGTGTCGGCGCAGCCGCGCTCAAACAGCACGCGGGTTAGAATATCCGTGCCGAAGATGCCGGTGTCAAAAGCATCTGCGGCGTCGTATTTCTTTTTTGTATTGTTGAAAGCGCGCTCGCCGCCGAGCCCGATATCAACAGCAAAGCTGTTCGCACCCTGCGCGTCGCCGATAAACGAGCCGGTCTGCGGGCTGTAATATGCGTTGAGAATAGCCTGCTTCTTTTCTTCTATGCGCTTTTCGAGCATGGCGGCAGTTTCGTTTTCGCCGATAGCCTCCGATGCTTCTTTCGTCATCATCATCTGCTTTACATAGAGCGCAGTGTTGACGAACGGCTCGCATATTGTTATTTGTTCGGGCGGGCACCAGTCGCCGAGGCACCAGCCGCCCTCTTCCTCGCGGCAGACGAGACCGCCGGAGCTTCGCGAGTCGAGATAATCAAAATATCGAAGAATCTTCGGCAGATAACGGCGGAAAGCCTCCTTGTCGCCGTATATTTTATACATCTCATACGGCACGACCACTATCGCGCCGCCCCAGCCTGCAGGGCCTCCGCCGCCGCCCATGAAAGGCGCGGTGTGCTGGACGTGGCCGTTTTCAATACTCTGGCAGTCGGAGATATCCTCGAGCCACTTTTTATAGAATTTCTGCGAATCCAAAAGCATCATCGCCGCTTCGCAGCAGAGCTGACCGTCGCCGGTGTAGCCGAGTCGCTCTATATGCGGGCAGTCCGAGGGCACGCCCGAATGCATGTTGCTCAGCTGCGTTCTGATATATGCGTCGTAGAGCCAGTTGAGCATCTCGCTGTCCGAATCGAACGACGAGGTCACGGCGCAGCTTGAATGAACTACTTCGCAGCGCACGGGCTCGGCGTTGTTCGTCAGCTCGAAATACCGAAAGCCGTGCCAGGTAAACCAAGGCATGCACTCTTCGCCCTTTTTCGCGTTGCGATATTCGTCTTTTTGAATCTGCCCGCGGTCGCAGGAGTCGAAATTCAGCGTGCCGTCCGGGTTTATTTCCTCGCTGCATCTGACGGTTATATTCGCGCCGTCAACCGTCGCCGCAACAACCGGGTAGCCGGAAACATTCTCGCCCATGTCGTATATTGAAACTTCGCCGAGGTCAAAGAGCTTCGCGGGCTTTATTGCGCGCTCCACTCTGTCCGCCGGGCAGTCCTGAACGAAAAACTGAGTCTCATGCGCCGGGGCTTTGATAATACTTTGAAAGCCGCTGTTCGCCGTCAGCTCGTCCGCAAGGCTCATGTCGTGAACCTCGCCGAAATATATGTTATTTTCGATTATGCGGCTCTGCTTCCATTCAAGGTTCTCATCGGAAACAAAAGTATATTTTTTGCCGCTCTTATTCTCGGCATCGATTTTATAGCAGAGCTTTATGTCGCCGTATTTCGCGAACCCCTCGGCGCTGCGCTTCTGCTGGGCGAACCAGCCGCAGCCGAGAATGACGCGGATATCATTTTTGCCGTCAACAACAAATTTGGATATGTCATATCTAACGGCGTATGTGCGGTAAGACAGCTCGTCTAAGATAGGATATTCAAACGCCGTCAGATCGCGCTTGCAGTATTGACTGTTGACGGGGACGAATTTGTCCTCGGACACCTCACGCCCGTTTATCCACAGGCGAAAGAAGCCGAGCCCGCAGATGGTTATCTCCGCTTTCTTCGGCTCTTCGATGAAGAAGCCGCCTTTTATAACCGGCGAAGTGCAGCCGCTGTCGCAGGTCACCCATTGCGCATTCCCGAAAAGTTCGCTGAAGTTCATGTTATTCCTCTCCCTCAAGTTGAGCTTTTCTGTTCTCGAGCTCTTCCCACTGCATCATGAGCTCGGTCTGCTCGTCGTTGAGCTTGCCGAGCGTTTCCGTCAGCTCCATGACGCGCGCGTAGTCCGCCGCCGCTTCGGGGGTCGACATCTCTTCGTTCGTTTTTGCTATCAGCCCGTCGAGCTCGTTTATCCGCTCTTCGCATTTCTTTATCGCGGTTATCGTGCGGCGCAGCTCGCTCTCGCGCTCCTTGCGGCGCTTGTAGTCCTCGCCGCCCTTGC